>JANRJZ010000165.1:0-10903 GCA_033763675.1 Gemmatimonadota bacterium | reverse complement strand
AGGGGGCACCATCGCCTAATCGCCTAATCGCCTAATCGCCCAATCGCCTAAATCCCGATCTGCACCCCCAGATGCACGATCAGCAGATCGGTCTTGCTCTCGATCGGGTCGAAGCTCACCCCGCCGCCGGGCTCCGGCTGGATGCTCCCCTCCCGCAGGTACCGCGTGCGGCCATGGCTCTGGTACCGGAGCCCCCCGTCAATCGAGACCGGCTTCCGCCCCCCCGAGACCTGGAACAGCACCCCGGCCCCTCCATAATAGGCCAGCGTCCAGTCGTTGAAGTTGGTGCTGCTGGCGAAGGCGGAGCTGTTGTTGGTCCCCTCCGCGCTGGTGGTGGTGGCAAAGTTCGAGGCGCCGATGGCGCCGTGCACGTAGCCCCGCGCCGTCCGGCCGCCGAACTGCAGCTCCGGCCCCACCCCGAAGGTGTAGATGTCGTTGGCGGTGGTCAGGTCCACCAGCAGCCCCGGCAGGGTGGGGCTGAGCGGCAGCCGCTCGGTGGTCCGGCCGTACTGGATCCACGATCCGAAGAGCCGGATCCCCACGGTGTTCTCCGGATTCAGGAAGAAGGTGATGTGTCCGCCCACCCCGTACCCCGTTCCCACGAATTCCTTGAACTCCCCCTGCGGGAACCCTAGCTGCAGGTTGAGTCCGAGAAAGGCGCTGGGCCGCGGGTCGTCCGAGACTTCGCGGTAGTTCTGGGCCGAGAGGGGGAGGGCGATGAGGGCCAGGCCGGCCGCCAGGGCGCGCGCAGTCACACGATACTCCGGGATATTGGGGTGAAAGTGCGGCGCAAGCTAATCATGCCGGGCGTCGGCAGGAACGAGCGCCCCCTCCCGCGCGGGCTTGAATCGCCGGGCCGCCTCGGCTAAAATATTGCGCCCGTTCCTCTTAGGACGCTGGAGCCGATGCCGACATACGAGTACCTCTGTCCCCAGGGACATGAGTTCGAGCTGTTCCAGAAGATGTCGGACAAGCCGCGCGCCAAATGCCCCTCCTGCGGCAAGCCCGCCACTCGGCAGATCTCCGGTGGGGCGGGCCTGGTCTTCAAGGGCTCCGGCTTCTACATCACCGACTACGGCAAGGACGGCAAGGGCCCGCGGAAGGACGCGGACAAGCCGGCGCCCGCCGCCGAGCCGGCTGCTGCCGCCAAACCGGATGCCAAGCCGGACGCCAAGCCGGAGGCCAAGCCGTCCAAGGTCGAGAAACCCGCCGTCAAGTCGTCGAGCAAGAAGGCCGCGGAGTGAGCGAGGCGCTGATCCGCGCCGAGCTGACGCGCGTGGCGGCGGCCCTGGAGCTGCCGGAGGCGGCCTTTGTGCTGGAGCGGCCGCGGGGCGCCGGCCACGGCGATCTCTCCACCAACCTGGCCATGGTCGTGGCCAAGGCGCTCAAGACCAATCCCCGGGCGCTGGCTGAGCGGGTGATCGGGATGCTCCAGATCCCGGCCTCGGTGGTCTCGAAGACCGAGATCGCCGGCCCCGGCTTCATCAACTTCTGGCTGGCGCAGGACGCCCTCGCAACGCTGCTCCAGACCATCATTACCTCCGGTCCCGCCTACGGCCGCCAGGAGTTCGGCGCCGGGCAGCGGGTGAATGTCGAGTTCGTCTCCGCCAACCCCACCGGCCCGCTGCATGTGGGCCACGGCCGGGGCGCCGCCACCGGCGACGGCATCGCGGCGCTGCTGGAGTGGACCGGCCACGCCGTCACCCGCGAGTTCTACGTGAACGACGCGGGGGTCCAGATCGAGCGGGTGGTGCAGAGCCTCTGGGCCCGGGTGGAACAGGAACTCGGCCGGCCGGCGGAGATCCCTGAAGGGGGCTACCACGGCGCCTACCTGGTGGAGCTGGCGCAGCAACTGCTGCGAGAGCAGCCCGGGCTGGCGCAGGCCACTATAGAGGAAGGACTCGACGCCTGCCGGGTGGCGCCGCTCCGGATCCGGCAGGAGCAGGAGGACCTGCTCCGGGATCTGGGCGTGGTCTTCAATGTCTGGAGCAGCGAGCAGGCCGTCCGCGACCAGGGCAAGGTGGACGCCGCGCTCCGGCTGCTGGCGGAGCGGGAGCTGACCTTCGAGGAGGGCGGGGCGCTCTACCTCCGGACCTCCGCCTTCGGCGACGACAAGGACCGGGTGCTGCGGAAGAGCGACGGCAGCTTCACCTATTTCGTCCCCGACATCGCCTACCATATTGACAAGCACGATCGCGGCTTCGAGCGGGTCATTGATGTCTGGGGCGCCGATCACCACGGCTACATCCCGCGGATGCGCGGGGTGCTGCGGGCGCTGGGCTACGGCGAGGACTACTTCGAGGTGGCGCTGGTCCAGCTGGTGAAGGTGATGAAGGGCGGGGAAGAGGTGCGCATGTCCAAGCGCTCCGGCGAGTTCGTGACCCTGCGGGACCTGGTGGACTGGGTCGGGGTGGACGCCACCCGCTACTTCTTCCTGATGCGCCCTGGGCAGTCGCCCTTCACCTTCGACGTGGACCTGGCCCGCCGCCAGACCGACGAGAACCCGATCTTCTACGTCCAGATGGCGCACGCCCGGATGAGCGGGATCTTCCGGGTGGCGGAGCGCACCCCCGAGTCCGCCGGCGGGGAGGTCTCCCTGGAGGCGCTCCCCGCCCCGGAGGACATGGAGCTGCTCAAGAAGCTGGCGGTCTTTCCCGAGGTGGTGGCCCGGGCGGCACGGAGTCGCGAGCCGCACAAGGTGACCGACTACCTCGAGGATCTCGCCCGCATCTCCCACGGCTGGTACCACAAGTGCCGAGTGCTGGGGGAGCCGCCCGCGACCGAAGCCGCCCGCCTGGCGCTGGCACGTGCCGCCCGCACCGTGATCGCCAACGGGCTCCGACTGCTTGGCCTCACTGCCCCTGACCGGATGTGACCCGATGAGACTCCTCGTGGTGGGCAGCGTCGCCCTCGACTCCATCATCACCCCGTTCGGCGAGGTGAACGACGCGCTGGGCGGGAGCGCCGTCTACTTCAGCGTCGCCGCCTCGGTGCTGACCGGCGTCCGCATGGTTGGCGTGGTTGGCAGCGACTACCCCATGGCGGACCTCAAGCGGCTCGCGGCGCGCGGGGTGGACCTGGCCGGGGTGGAGCACGCCGAGGGAGAGAGCTTCCGCTGGAAGGGGAAGTATTCGTTTGACCTGGCCAGCCGGGAGACGCTGGAGACGCGGCTCGGCGTCTTCGCCGACTTCAACCCCAAGATCCCCGCCTCCTTCCGCGAGACCCCCTACGTCTTCCTGGGGAACATCCATCCCGACCTGCAGCTCTCGGTGCTGGAACAGATCGCCGCGCCACGCCTCGTGGCCTGCGACACCATGAACTTCTGGATCGACAGCGCCCGCGACCGGCTGCTCGAGGTGCTCAAGCGGGTGGACCTGCTGATCGTCAACGACGAGGAGATCCGCCAGCTCTCCGGTGACTGGAACGTGCACCGCGCGGCGCGCTGGGTGCTGCAGCAGGGGCCGCGGCGGGTGATCGTGAAACGGGGCGAACACGGCGCTCTCCTGGTCGAAATCGGCCGCAGCTTCTACTGCCCGGCCTATCCGCTGGAGGAGGTGTTCGATCCCACCGGCGCCGGCGACTGCTTCGCGGGCGGGTTCCTCGGCTACATCGCGCGCACCGGGGATACCTCCAGCGAAGGGCTGCGGCGAGCCATGGTCTTCGGCTCGGCCATGGGTTCGTTCGCGGTCTCGAGCTTCGGCATCGGCGGCTTCGACGGGGTGACGCCGGCGCAACTGCAGCAGCGGGTCACCAGCTTCAAGGACCTGACCCACTTCGAGATCGCGGAGGCGGTGGCATGACCGAGCGCCAGTACGCGCAGGCGGGGGTGGACCTCATGAGCGCCGACGCCGCCAAGGAGCGGATCGGCGAGCTGGTGGCCGGCACCCGCACGCCCCTCTCGGTGGGACACGTCGGCGCCTTCGGCGGAATGGTGCGGGTCCCCGCCGGGATGCGGAAGCCGGTGCTGGTCATGAGCACCGATGGCGTGGGGACCAAGGTCCTCGTGGCATTGCAGGCATCGCGTTTCGATACAGTCGGCGAGGACCTGGTCAACCACTCGGTGAACGACATCCTGGTCCACGGCGCACGGCCCATCGCCTTCATGGATTACGTGGCCGGGGCGGCGCTCTCGGTGCAGCAGATCGCCGCGATCGTGGAGGGGGTGGCCCGGGGCTGCCGGCAGCACCAGATGGCGCTGGCTGGCGGGGAAACTGCCCAGATGCCGGGACTTTACCAGACGGGCCACTTCGACCTGGCCGGCACGATCATCGGGATAGTGGAGGAAGATGAGGCGCTGCACGGGGATCGGATCCAGCCCGGCGATGCGCTTCTGGCCTATCAGTCCACCGGGCTGCACACCAACGGCTACACCCTGGCACGGCGCGTGGTGTTCGACGTCATGAAGCTCCAACTTGGCGACCCGCTTGGAGATACGGGGCAGACCGTGGCCGACGCCCTGCTGGCGGTACACCAGAGCTACGTGGCGGCGGTGATGCCGGTCATTTCCCGGCTGCATGGGATCGCCCATATCACCGGTGGCGGCATTCCCGGGAATCTGGTCCGTGTCTTGCCGACTGGATGTGAGGCAGTGGTGGAGGCGGGCAGCTGGAAGTGGCCTCCGCTCTTCAGGTTCCTGCAGGAAGCGGGGCGGGTCAGCACCGAGGAGATGCGGGACGTCTTCAACCTCGGGGTGGGGCTGATCGCCGTGCTCCCCGGGGACCAGGTGCCCGACGCCCAGGCCAGCGCCCGGGCCGCAGGAGTCCCCACGTGGGTGCTGGGCGAGATCCGCCGCGGCGCGACGGGGGTACGGTTCACGAGCTAGTCACCCCAATCCGGAGTCGGAGATGCGTCGCTCCACCGTTCTGCTGTCTCTCGCCGCGCTGGCCGTGCCGGCAATGCTCTCGGCACAGCAGCCCTATGCCGAGTGCAACCAGCCGCTGGTGACCATCTCCCAGCAGAACATCAATATCTGCAACGCCGCCGTGGACGGCGCCCAGGTGTTTCACCCCGTCCTCGGCCTGCTGGTGAGCGGCGGCAACCCCGTCCTCGGCAGCACCCGGACCCTCGGCGGCTTTCCTCACATCTCCCTCACGGCGCGGGTCAACGCCACCAAGCTCTCGGTCCCCGACCTGAGCTATGACGGCAACGGCACCACCGTGACCGAGGACGACAACATCTTCGCCCCCGCCCCGCAGGTGGAAGCCGCCGTCGGCATCCTCAAGGGCTTCGGCCCGACCGGGATCCTCTCGGTGGACCTGCTCGGTTCGGCGCAGCTGCTGCCGACCACGCAGATTGACAACCTCAGCGTGGACAAGGACGCCCGGAACATCGGCGACGTCGCTCTAGGCCTCGGCTTTGGCGCCCGGGTGGGCGTGCTGCGGGGCGGCGGGCTGGTTCCGACGGTGACCGTCTCCGCCATGCGGCGCAGCATCCCCAAGATCACCTACGGCAACCAGAGCGGTGGCGATACCTACGAGTTCGGCTTCGACCTGAAGGCCACCAACATCCGGGCCATCGCGGGCTACAAGCTGGCGCTGTTCACCGTGGGCGCGGGCCTCGGCTACGACAAGTACACCGGCGACGTGGACATCGCGTTCGAGAGCCAGCAGGTCCCCGGCACCATCATCCCGGTCTCCCTCGAGCTCGACAACACCCGGACCATGCTGTTCCTGACCGGCGGCCTCGACCTCCCCATCGTCAAGATCGGCGCCGAAATCGGGTACCAGCGGGGCAAGGACCAGAACCTGCGCACCACCTTCCAGAACAACGATCCGGCGGACAGCCGGCTCTTCGGGGGCGTGGGGATCCGGTTCTCGTTCTAGGGGGCGGACGCCCGTCAGGGCCCGGACCCAGGTGCGGCCCCCCGGAGTCGGGGGGCCGCGCTGCATTGGGGCGGTCTCCTACCGCCCCCCCCGCCTCCCGGCGTAAATTCCCACCCGTGAATCACTTCGACGCCATGGGCAGGGCCCTGGAACTGGCCTGGAAGGGCTGGGGCAGGGTCGCGCCCAACCCGCTGGTCGGGGCCGTGGTCCTGCAGGGGGACACGGTGGTGGCGGAGGGGTGGCACGCGGAGTTCGGCGGTCCCCACGCCGAGGCGGCGGCGCTGGCGAGTGCGGGCCCCGGCGCCCGCGGCGCGACGGTCGTGGTCACCCTGGAACCCTGCAACCATCAGGGCCAGCAGCCGCCGTGCACCGAGGCGCTGATCGCGGCGGGCGTCGGCCGGGTGATCGCCGCCGCCCCGGATCCGAACCCCGTAGCCGCCGGCGGGGCCGCACGGCTCCGGTCCGCCGGCATTCCGGTAGAAGTGGGGCTGCGCCGGGCGGAAGCGGAGGCGCAGAACGCCAGCTTCTGCCATCGCTGGAGCGGCAAGCCGCGGCCCTTCGTCGCGCTCAAGCTGGCCACTTCTCTCGACGCACGGATCGCCGATCACTCCGGGCACAGCCGCTGGATCTCCGGGGAGGAGGCCCGCGATTACGTCCACTGGCTCCGGGCCGGCTTCGCCGGGATCGCGGTGGGCGGACACACGGCCCGGGTGGACAATGCCAGCCTG
Organism: Gemmatimonadota bacterium; assembly: GCA_033763675.1. Lineage (GTDB taxonomy): Bacteria > Gemmatimonadota > Gemmatimonadetes > Gemmatimonadales > GWC2-71-9 > JADJOM01. The sequence continues at coordinate 4,353 of JANRJZ010000165.1, read as the reverse complement.
ACGGTGCGGGGGTCGGTGACGCCCCGTCGGGTGCCGACGCGGGTGGTCTTCAGCCGCCACGTGGAGCTCACGCCCGGCCTCGACCTGGTCCGCACCGCGAGAGAAATCCCCACCGTGCTGCTCACCGAGGTCACGGGGCCCTCGGCCCATCTCGCGGATCTCGAGGACGCCGGCGTCCGGGTACACCGGGTGGCCAGTCTCGCCGACGGCCTCGCCGCGCTCAGCCTGGAAGGGGTGGATTCCCTGCTGGTCGAAGGGGGCGGGCGGCTGGCGGGGGCGCTGCTGGAGGCGGGGCTGGTGGACCGGTACTACTGGATCCAGTCTCCGGTCTGGCTGGGGGACAAGGGGATCCCGGCGATCAGCGGCCTTGCGGGCACCACGCTGGTGGAGGCGGAGCGGTGGTCGGTGGTGGAGCGCCGGCCGCTGGGGCAGGACACCCTGCTGGTCGTGGATCGGGAGCCATGTTCACCGGCATAGTCACCGCCACCGGCACCGTGCGGGAGGCGAAGCACGGCGCCGACGGGCTCACCCTCAAGATCGGCGCCTCGTACCGCGGCGTGCGGCGGGGGGAGAGCATCGCGGTGGATGGCGCCTGCCTCACGGTGGAGCGCACGGGCAAGGGGTGGTTCGCGGTGCACGTGGTTTCCACGTCGCTGGAGCGCACCAACCTTGGACAGTATCAGCGGGGCCGGAAGGTGAACCTGGAGCGGGCCCTCAGGGTGGGGGACCGGCTCGGCGGCCACCTGGTGCAGGGCCACGTGGACGGGGTGGGGCGGGTGGAGCGGGTGTGGCAGGCGGGAGACGCCTGGCTCATGGACATCCGGGTGCCGGCGGAGGTGGCCCGGGTCTCGATCCCGCTGGGCTCGATCACGGTGGATGGGGTGAGCCTCACGGTCAACGCGGTACCGGGACCGGGAATCATCCAGCTCTCCCTCATTCCGTTTACCTTTGAGCATACGACGCTGGGGAGCCGGCAGCCCGGCGATACAGTTCACCTCGAGGGGGACACGATCGGGAAGTACGTGGCCTCCCTGTTGCAGAATGGGCGCGCATGACCTTCGGGACCATCGAACAGGCGATCGAAGACCTGCGGAGCGGCAAGCCGATCATCGTGGCGGACGACGAGGATCGGGAGAACGAGGGTGACCTCATCTGCGCCGCGGAGCTGGTCACGCCGGAAGTCGTGAATTTCATGATCACCCACGCCCGGGGCTGGGTCTGCCTGGCGCTCACCCCGGAGCGGTGCGAGGAGCTGGGACTGCCGCAGATGCAGGCCCAGAACACCGAGTCCCAGCGCACCGCCTTCACGGTCACCATTGACGCCGACGCGCGCTTCGGGGTGACGACCGGCATCTCCGCCTCCGACCGCGCCAAGACCATTCACGTCGCCATCAACCCCAAGACCGTCGAGACCGACCTGCGGCGCCCGGGCCACATCCAGCCGGTGCGGTCCCGGCCGGGCGGGGTGCTGCAGCGGGTGGGGCACACCGAGGCCGCGGTGGACCTGGCCCGGCTCGCGGGGCTCTATCCCGCCGGGGTCATCTGCGAGATCCTGCAGGCCGACGGCTCCGCCGCGCGGCGGCCCCAGCTGGAGCAGTTCGCCGCGCAGCACGGGCTCACCTTCGTGACTATCGCCGAGCTGGTGGCGTACCGGCTGCGCACCGAGCAGCTGGTGCACCGCGCCGCCGAGGCGCGGCTCCCGACCGAGTTCGGCGAGTTCCGGATCGTGGCGTACACCAACGACGTGGACCGGGCGCAGCACGTGGCGCTGGTCATGGGAGACGTCGCGGGCCAGAAGGACATCCTGGTGCGGATGCACTCCAAGTGTCTGACCGGGGACGTGTTCGGCTCCCAGCGCTGCGACTGCGGCCCGCAGCTCCAGGCGGCGATGGCCCGCATCGCCGAGGCGGGGCGGGGCGTGATCGTGTACCTGGACCAGGAGGGGCGGGGCATCGGCCTGCTCAACAAGGTCAAGGCCTACGCGCTCCAGGACGAGGGGGACGACACCGTGGAGGCCAACCAGCGGCTCGGCTTCCCCCCCGATCTCCGCAACTACGGCATCGGGGCGCAGATCCTGCGCGACCTGGGGCTCTCCTCGATCCGGATCATGACCAACAACCCGCGCAAGCTGGTCGGCGTCGAGGGCTACGGGCTGGTGATCACCGAACGGGTTCCGCTGGTCACCGATCCCCACGCCGAGAACCGCGCCTACCTGGCCGTCAAGCGCGACAAGCTCGGCCACTTCTTCGCCCACTGATCGCATGCCAGAATACCGCGGCCAGCTCCGGGCCCAGGGCCGGGTGGCCATTCTCGTCAGCCAGTACAACGAGCGGGTGACCAGCCGCCTCCTCGAGGGCGCCCTGGAGTGCTGCGATGCCGCCGGCATGCCGCGGGACCGGGTGGACGTGGTCTGGCTGCCGGGGGCGTTCGAGCTGGGCGGGGCCGCGGCGGTGCTTGCGGGGACCGCCCGGTACTCGGCGATCGTGGCGCTGGGCGCCGTGGTCCGCGGCGAGACGGCGCACTTCGAGTTCGTGGCCGGGGAGGCCGCGCGGGGACTCAACGAGGTGGCGGTGCGCCACGGGCTCCCGGTCGCCTTTGGCGTGCTCACCACCGATACGATGGCCCAGGCGATGGCCCGCGCCGGCGGCGATGCCGGCAACAAGGGCTACGAGGCCACCGAGGCGGCGCTCCGCACAGCGGACGCCCTGGCCCAGCTCAAGGGAACCTGATGCTCCGACCGGAAACCAAGGCCCGGGCACGCGCACTGCAAATCCTCTACTCCATGGATGTCGCCGCCGGGCTGCCGTTGATGGATGCGGTCACCCGCCTGGCGCAGCTCACCGGTCCCGATCCCACCGTGTACGACCAGGCGGAAGCGCTGGCGGAGGCGGTGGTGCGGGAACAGGCGGAACTGGACCGCCTGTCGCTCGGCGCGGCGGAGAACTGGCGGCTGGACCGGATCGCGGCGGTGGAGCGCAACATCCTCCGGATCGGGGTCCACGAGCTGCTCAAGGGGGAGGTGCCTCCCAAGGTGGCCATCGACGAGGCGGTGCAGCTGGCGCACTGGTTCGGGGGCGCCAAGGCGCCCGGCTTCGTGAACGGGGTGCTGGACAGCGTGGCGCGGGGGCTGGGCCGGTTGTGAACATTCTGCTGGTGAACTGGCAGGACCGGGAGAATCCGCACGCCGGCGGCGCCGAGATCCACCTGCACGAGATCTACGGCCGGCTGGTGCAGCGCGGGCACCGGGTCCGGCTGGTCTGCTCGGGGTGGGCGGGCGGCCCGGCCCGCGCGACGGTTGATGGCATCGAGGTGACCCGGGTGGGGAACCGGAACAGCTTCGCGCTGCTGGGCCGCGGGGCGGTGCGGCGGGCGCTGGCGGCCGAGGCGCCGGACATCCTGGTGGAGGACATCAACAAGATCCCGCTCTTTCTCTCGGGACTGACCCGGGCGCCGCTGGGGGTGATCATCCCGCACCTCTTCGGCGGCACCGTGTTCCAGGAGGCAAGCTGGCCCATGGCCTCCCTGGTCTGGCTGCTGGAGCGCCCCATCCCCGCGGCCTACCGCCGGGCCGGCTTCCACGCCATCAGCGAGAGCACCAGGGATGACCTGGTCGAGCGAGGCGTGGCCCGGGAGCGGATCCGGGTGATCTACCCCGGCGTGGACGCCGATTACTTCACGCCGGCCCCCTCGCCGGGGGCCCGGGCGGAGGCGCCGACCTTCCTGTACATCGGCCGGCTGCGGCGCTACAAGGGAGTGGAGTACGCCATCCGGGCGGTGGCGGAGGCGCGACGGACCCGCCCGGAACTGCGGCTGGAGATCGCCGGTTCCGGGGTGGACCGGCCCCGGCTGGAGCGGCTGGCGGCAGAGCTGGGGCAGGGGGAGGCGATCCGCTTCCTCGGATTTGTCCCCGAGGACGCCAAGCTCGGGCTGCTGCGCCGGGCGTGGGCGAATATCTTCCCTTCGCCCAAGGAAGGGTGGGGCATCACCAACGTGGAGGCGGCGGCCTGCGGCACCCCGTCGCTCGCGTCCGACAGCCCGGGGTTGCGGGACTCGGTGCGCCACGGGGAGACCGGCTACCTGGTGCCGCATGGGGACGTCGCCGCGCTGGCGGCACGGATGCTGGAACTCGGGGCGGATCCCGCGCTGGTGGAGCGGCTGGGCGGCCAGGCCCGGCGCTTCGCGGAGCAGCTGAGCTGGGAGCGCGCCGCGCTCGAGACCGAACGCTGGATGACCGGGCTGCTCGCCGCACCCGCGGGCGCCCGCTAACCATCGAACCTGCAAGGAGTACCGTCATGCCCATCACCATCACGGCCCGCCACTGCGAGATCTCCGACGAGCTCAAGGAGCGGGCGA
>JANRJZ010000164.1:0-15260 GCA_033763675.1 Gemmatimonadota bacterium | reverse complement strand
GCCCGGATCGGGGCGGGTGGCCTCGGTGCGTGCCGCGGTGGGTGGGGCGTTCGGCTCCTCCTCGGGCGAGGGGGACACCCGCGCGGTCGTCCCCGGCGCCTCGTCCGGTCCTTCGACCAGGGGCGCCAGCGGCTGGATCGGCTGCATCGGCTCCAGGGGCGGAGCCTCCACCCGCGGGGTCGGGGTCGGTCGCGGCGGCGCGAAGTCGAGCTGCACCGGCCGGACCGTGGGGGTGACCTCCGCATTCAGCGGGCCCTTTCGGTCGGCGCGGGTGGTCCCATAGACGGCGAGCCCCACGAGCACCACATGCAACGCCGCGCTCACCACCGACCCGATGGTAGGTCGGTAGCGGTCGCCGGCGCGCGGCAACGCCGTGGTGTAGTTGTGAACCTTCATGCGCTTCATGTCATGTCCGCCCTGTCTTGCCGCGCGGGGCCGCCGAGCCGCCTATTTCAACGCCCGCTTCAGGATCTTCCCCGAGCCGGTCTTCGGCAGTTCGGGCAGAAACCGCACCGCCCGGGGGAGCTTGAATCCCGCCAGGTGCCCTCGGCAGAACTCCACCAGCTCCGCTTCGGAGGGGGTGGTGCCGGGCCGCGGCACCACCGCAGCCAAGACGACTTCACCCCAGACCGGGTCCGGGGCCCCAAAGACGGCGGCCTCCAGCACCGCCGGATGCTGGTAGAGGACGTGTTCGACCTCGGTGGAGTACACCTTCTCCCCACCGGTGATGATCATGTCCTTCCGCCGGTCCACGATCGTGACGTAGCCCTCGTCATCGACCACGGCGAGGTCTCCGGTCCGCAGCCAGCCGTCGGCGGTGAAGGCCTCCGCCGTGGCGTCGGGGCGGTTCCAGTACCCGGGCGTCACGGTGTCGCCCCGGACCTGGATCTCCCCCACTTCCCGCTCATCCGGCCGGACCGGCACGCCGTCGTCCGCGACGACCCGAAGCTCCACCGCGATGAACGGCCGCCCGGTCTTGGCCCGGAACCGGAGCTGTTCCTCCGGGTCCCGCTCCCGCAGGGGGGCCTTCAGCAGGCTGAGCGTCAGGTAGGGGCTGGTTTCCGTCATCCCATACGTCTGTACGTACTCCGCCCCGAATGTCTGCACCACCGACCGCACCACCGCCAGGGCGATCGGGGCACCCCCGCTCAGGATGAGTCGCAGGCTCCCGAAGTCGCGGCGCGACCGGTCCTCGTGCTTCACCATGAGGTTGAGCATGGTGGGCACGAGGTTGGTGATCGTGATGCCCTCGCGCTCGATCAGGGCCAGCGCCGCCCCGGCCTCGAACCGGGGCAGCATCACGTGCCGGCCGCCGACCAGCGTAATGGCGAACGTGGCCCAGGCATCCGCCAGGTGGAACATCGGCGCGATATGCGCCCAGCGGTCCCGGTCGGTGAGTCCCAGTTCGGCGACGGCCGCGAGGGCGTGCGTCGCCACGTTGCGGTGGGTCAGCATGACGCCCTTGGGAGCCCCGGTGGTGCCGCTGGTGTAGTAGAGATGCGCGACAGCGTCCGGCGGTGTCGGCTCGGGCGTGAATCCGGCCGCGGTCCCCTCCGGATACGCGGCCACCTGCCACGGCGTTGGCAGCGAGAAGGGCTCCCCGGCCGACAGGACGTGGGTCACCGGTGTCGGGTGCGCCAGGACCTCCGCCGTCAGGGCCGCATGCACCGGATCCGCCAGCAGGACCCGGGTGCCGCTGTCCCGCAGGATGAACGCCAGCTCCTCCGGGTGGAGGCGGGTGTTGAGCGGCACCAGGATGGCGCCCACCCCGGCGGCCGCGAAGTAGGCCTCGAGAAAGACCCGCGAATTCGGAAGCAGCGCCGCGACCCGGTCGCCGGGCGCCACCGCCCGGGCGCGAAGCCATGCGCCGAGCCGGTCCGTCCCGGTCCCGATCTCGCGCCAGGAAAAGACCTGCCCGCCATCCACCACCGCGGGAGCGGCCGGGTAGAGGTGGCGGGCGCGTGCCAGGAGCTGCCAGAGGTGCATGCCGCGACTCAGTAGGTCGTGGTCCAGTCCACCTTTGCCGCGCGGCGGCAGCGGGCGCACATCATGGATTCGGGCTGTCCGTCGAATTCCTGGCGGGCGGTGCAGTCGGGGCAGACGGCGTAGGAGGTCACCAGCTTGGGGCCGGCAAGCGTCGGGCGCATGACGCCGGTGCGGACCACGACACTCCACATGGTTGGGCGGTCCGGGCGCAGCCGGACTTCCTCCCGGCTGATCCGCATCGGCTGTCCATCCACCTCAATGACGACCCCGTCCCCGGACTCTTCGAGCACCGGATACCAGGCCCCCCGACGCAGGATGTCGGCGTGCCCGGTCGCGCCCGTGGCCCACCCACGGATGGCCGGGTTCTCTCCGGAACGGCGGTATGGAGGCGAATTGGGCATGCATTCTACTATACCCTGCTTCCCGCCGTGCCGCACCCTCCACCCAGGCCCTCCTGCGGGGTCCCGGCGCGCGGGGTAGATTAGCCCCCCTATGCGTGCTCCCACGGATCCCCGTCCCTCCGCCAGTCGGCAGCTGGCCGAGCTGCTCCTCGGCCTGGCCGGCTTGATGCACCGGCTCCGGACGCTGCCCCCGGGCCACCCGGCTCTGGCGGGGCAGGCGCTCGCGCTGGAGCGGGCATTCGCCGGCGCGCTGGCGGAGCGCGACCGCCTGGTCATGGAAGTGGGCACGGTGCAGCTCATCGTGGAGGGAATGGAGACCAATCCCGACTACGAGCCGCTGCGGGACCTGGCCGCGGACCTGCGGCAGGCAGGAATCGCCGCACTGGAGTTCCGGCCCGGCCTGACCGGTACCGATCTGTTGGACGCGCTGGGCCCGCTTGCGAACGGGAGCCCGGCTGTGGCCAGTACCCCAACCCTGCTGCTGCGCACCATCGCCGCCTCCCCCAGTGAGGAGAACGCCTGGCTGGAGCTGGAACGCTTCGTGCTCGGCGAGCCCTCGCGCGCCCGGTCGGAGCGGGATCCCCACGAACTGGGGCTGGCGCTCGAGCTCGATCCCCCTGATCCGGTGCGCGATGTCGAGCTGCTCGGCCTGCTCGTCCGGGCCATCCGGACCCGCGATGCCGCCTCGCCACTGGTGTCCCAGGGCGCCATCGACCTCATCGAAGCGCTCCCGGTACCGGTGCTGCGGCGGCTGCTCGCCCCCGGCGGGGATCCGGCGGCGCAGGGGGACTTTCTCCGCACCGTGGTGCCGCTGCTCACCCCGCGGCTGGCGCTCCGGTTCCTCGAGCTGCTGGCGCAGGGACGGGAAGGGATGCTCTCGCCCGGCGCGCTCCGGGTCCTCGCCCGGCTGGCGCTCCGGGCCGATGCGCCGGATGGCGCGGTGGTGCGGCGGGCGCTGAGCGAGGAGTTGCTGCGCTTCGTGGCGCCGGTGGAGCCCGCCGCCACCCAGTATCGGGTGGCCCTGGAGCCGGAGCGGGTCCTCAAGCTGGCGCTCGAATCCTCGATCCTCGAGCCGGGCACCCTCGCCGCCGCCGACCGGATGATCGCGCGCCGGCAGGTGGCCCAGCTCCTCGCAATCCTCGAGACGGTGCCCCGCGAGGACCCGGTGGCCGGCGCCGTGCGCGAGCGCGTCTACGAGCCCCGCACGGTGCGGGTCCTGCTGGACGCATCGCCCATCGACCTGGACGCCCTGGACCGGCTGGTGCCGGCAGCCGGCATCGAGGCCGCCCCCGCGTTGCTCGACACCCTCGCCCATTCCCGCGAGCGCCGGGTGCGCCTCCGCCTGCTCGACCTGCTCGGCCGCTACGGCAACGCGATCGGGCCGCTGGCGCTGGAGCGGGTGGAGGGGATGCCCTGGTACGTACAGCGGAACCTCCTGGCGCTGCTGGGACGCATCCCCGACATGCCCCCGGCGTTCCGGACCGCCTCGTATTTCGGGCATCGGGATCCCCGGGTGCGGCACGAGGCCATCGCCCTCGCGGTCGCCGATCCCGAATTGCGCGAGCGCGGGCTGGCCGAGGCGATGCACTCGACGTACGAACCGACCCTGCGGCTGGCGCTCTCCGCGCTGAGTGAGCGCTGTCCTCCCGAGCTGGTGCCGCGGCTCCTGAGCCGGCTGGGCGATACGACCCTCGACCCCGAGCTTCGTGCGATGGCGGTCAGCGCCCTCGCCCCGGTGAGCGACCCGGTGGTGTTCCGCCTGCTGCGCCGCCTGGTGGTGGCGCGCGGGCTGGCCGGTCTCGGCCGGCTCGCGCCCAAGAGCCCGCCCATGCTGGCCGCGCTGCGCGGCCTCGCCACGCACTGGCAGAGCCATCCCAAGGTGAGCTCGCTGCTGGAGGCGGCGCGGCAGTCCCGCGACGCGGAGGTGCAGGCGGCTGCGCGGCCGCCCGGGCGTCGGTCGGGCTCCGGTCCGAGGGTGGCGCCATGATCACCCAGGCCACCCGTTTCCTGCGCGCCGCGGAGCACGCCCTCGAACTCCGGCTCCGGCCGGGCGCCGACGCGGCGCTCCGCCGCGCCGCCGACGAGGCCTGCCGGGCCCGCCTCGCCGACCTGGCGGCGACGGAGGCAACCACGGCGCTTCGCTTCGCCCCGACGGGGGTGCGGCTGGGGGAGCTGCCGCTGGCGGAGTTCGAGGGCTGGCCGTGGGGGGCGCGTCTCGCCGCGCGGGGCATCGAGCGGCTGGAGCTCTCTGGCGCACCGTCCCTCGGGGCGGTCGCGGCGTTCCTGGACCACGCGGCCGGCCTGGTGCCCGGCGATGCCGCGCCGCCGCGGCTCGGCGGCGGCGGGCTCCGCTGGGGCCCGGAACTGGATGCGGCGCCGCCGGGCTACCCGCTCGCGGAGGAGCTGGCGGTGATGCGCGGGGTGTTCCGGCGCGCCCGCCACGGTGAGCGGCTGGCCCTCGGGGACGTCCACGCCGTGGGCGCCTCGTTAGGCGCCCTGGTCGCGGGCGACGAGGATCCGGGCCTGCCGCTCCTGCTCGTGCCGGAACGGGAGGACTATCTCCCCGCCCACGCGCTCAACACCGCGCTGCTGGCGCTGGCGGTCGCCGAACCCCTCGGGCTCGGCCCCGAGGAGCGGCACGAGACCGCGATCGCGGCCCTGCTCCACGACATCGGCATGGCGCGCCTGCCGGCGCCGACCCTCGTCGCCAGCCCCTTCACCGACCAGGACCGCGCCCGGGTGCGGCTGCACCCGATGGAGGGCGCGCGGGTGCTGCTGAGCCACGGGGAGCAGCTGGAGAGCGCCGCCGTGGTCGCCTACGAGCACCATCTCCGGATGGATGGCGGCGGCTATCCCCGGCTCAGCTACCCCCGCGAGCCGCACGCGCTCAGCCGGGTGATCGCGGTCTGCGGCGCTTTCGACGCGCTGCTGGCCCACCGCGCCGATCGCGCCCCGCTGGAGCCCGCGCTGGCGCTGCGGGAGCTTGAGCGCAACGCCGTCACCCAGTTTGACGGCCGGGTGGTCGGCGCGTTCGCCGAGGTGATGCTCCAATCCGCCCGCCGCGGTCGCCTCGCCTTGACATCACGATAAAAACAGTCGTATTTAGCTCTCCCCCCGGCTTTCGGGCGCGGCTCCGGAGCGGCGCCGCGGCGCCGGGGGTGGTTTCGGACTTGGAGGCCCCTATGGCAGACACACCGACCCTTCCCGCTGTTCCCCCCATCGCCTCGCGTGGCTACGCCCACCCGGAGGTGCTGGTCTCCACCGACTGGGTGGAGGCTCATCTCGGTGATCCCGCGGTTCGCCTGGTGGAGTCCGACGAGGACCTGCTGCTCTACGAGGTGGGGCACATTCCCGGCGCCGTGAAGATCGACTGGGTGACCGACCTCAACGACGCCACCACCCGGGATTACCTGGACCGCGAACGGATGCAGGCGCTGCTCCAGTCGCGCGGGATCAATCAGGACACCACGATCGTCTTCTACGGGGACAAGAACAACTGGTGGGCGGCCTACGCCTTCTGGGTCTTCCGGCTGTTCGGGATCGAGCGGCTCAAGCTCATGGACGGGGGCCGCGCGCGCTGGGTGGAGGAGGGGCGCCCGCTCACGACCGACGCGCCGCGCTACCCGGCGGGGAACATTGCCGTGGGCCCGCGGGACGACACCGCCATCCGCGCCTTCCGCGAGGATGTGCTGGCCCACCTGCAGCGACGGGGGCAACTCGTGGACGTTCGGAGCCCCGAAGAGTTCCGCGGGGAGCGGCTGCACATGCCGGACTATCCCAACGAGGGGTCCCTCCGGGGCGGGCACATTCCGGGGGCCAGGAGCATTCCCTGGGCCCGCGCCGTCCACCCCGAGAGCCACACCTTCCGGCCCGCCGGTGAATTGCGGACCATCTACACCGAGGAGCAGGGGCTGGGGCATGAGGGGGATACCATCGCCTACTGCCGCATCGGCGAGCGCTCCTCCCACACCTGGTTCGTGCTCACCTACCTCCTCGGCTTCAAGAAGGTACGGAACTACGACGGTTCCTGGACCGAGTGGGGGAACGGGGTGCGGCTGCCGATCGAGCGCTAGGGGGCCGGCTCCGGCAGGGCCCCGGCCATCCGCCGCAACCGGCCGATCATGGCGGTGAGGCCGTGCATGCGGGTCATGCCCAGGGCCTCCGAGAGCCCGAGCTGGTCCAGCAGGTCGGCGGGTAGCGCCGCGACGTCGGCGGGCGTGGCCCCCTCGAGCCCGCGCGCCAGCAGGGAGACGAAGCCGCGCACCGTCGGCGCTTCCCGCGGGGCATCAGCGTGCAGCACCACGCCGCCCTCCCCGGCCTCGAGGTACAGGAACACCGGGGACTGGCACTCGGGGACCCGGTTGAGGCCCTGCTCCCGTGCGGCATGATACCGCTCGGGCAGGTCCGGCAGGCGCTTGCTGTAGTCGAGCAGCAGCTCGAGGCGGGTCTGCTTGTCGGAGGCCATGAAGCGGCGAACGATCTTGTCCAGCTTTTCGGGCATCCCCAAACCTACCGCCCCACGCCGGCCCCTTCCAGTTCCGCGAGCAGTGCCGCGAGATCCACGCCGTGGGCTCGCGCGGCGAACTCGAGTGAGTGCTTTCCACCGCAGCAGAGATCGATGCCGTGGCGCGCCAGCACCGGCGCGCTCGCCGGGTACCGCTCCGCGATGGCGGCGACGGTCATCTCGGGCCGGACCCTTGTCTCGGTACTCATGCCGTTCCTTTCGGGGCCCCGGGGCCCGGTCGCGTGAAGGTGAACATCCGAAGGTGATGGGCGCAGGTGCCGCCGATGCCGGCCAGCATGAGCCCCGCGCCCAGCCGCGCCCCACCCCCAGAGGCGACGAGCAGGCTCGGCACCAGCGTCCCAAGGCCGGCGCCATACGCCACCGCCGCCGCGAGGCCCAGCCGGGGCGAGAGGGTCTGGGGCAGCGTCGGCGTGCCGGGGTGTCCCACGCGCGCGGCGAACCGGTAGTGCCAGGTCAGGGTGGGGAGCACCCGGTAGGACACGCCCAGCACCAGCGCTCCCGCCCATCCCGCGATGAGGGCCATGGCGTACGCCGTGAGCCATCCGTGGCCCCGCGCCCCGGCGATGGCGGCCACCACCCCGAGGGGCACGGCCGCGGTCAGGGCGATCAGGGCGACGGTGAGCAGGGCAGTGGCCGCATCGAGCGCGCGCCGGGCACGCGCCGCGAACCATCCCCAGGCATGGCGGAGGAAGAGCGCCGTGGCCGCTACCGTGACGCCGATGCCGGCCCACGTCAGCAACGGCGCCGTGAACATCAGGCCGAGGGCGACGGTGACCGTCCCGGTCCCGAGTGCCCGTGGAAGCCAGCGGTCCACGAGGGCGGGGAGCGGGGCCGGGGCACCGAAGAACATCGGCAGCATCCGGCTCGCCATGCCGAACGCGGTCATCGTCACGAAGCCGGCGATCGCGAGCTGGAAATGCGCGGCGATCAGCCCCAACCGCGGCGTAGTCCACCAGCCGAATGCGTCGCCGATCCGGGCGCCCGCGACCAGCATCGCGAATCCGAAGCCCATGTGGCCGTACGAGATGTAGAGGCCGAGCTGGCGGTTGCGCGGGGCGCGTCGCCGCTGGGGCAGCAGGTTCCAGGCGGTCAGGAAGACCGCTCCGAACAGCACGCCCCACCCCAGCGACTGCAGGGCCCGGGTGCCGGCGAACAGTCCCGCCACCAGCAGCGCCGTGCCGGCGGTGTGCAGGCCGAGCGCGACCCACGCTACCCGCCGGTTGCGTTCCCCGATGCCGAGCATGGCGGGGAAGATCTGGTACAGCACGCCGGTGATGCTGGTGCTGAGCCAGCCCAGGGTGAAGAGGTGGGTGAGGGCGAGCACCCGTGGGTCGAGGAACTGCCCCCGGGCCAGCACCGGGGCAAGCCAGGTCAGGCCGGCCGCGCCGCTCAGCGCCCAGCCGAAGGCGGCGCCGAGATGGCTCGCCACCAGCGGGAACGAGGGCACCACCTGGCCCGCCACCGGGAGTGGCCGGGGGCCGGCCCCCGGCGCCGGAGCGGGAGGGCGGAGGGTATTGCTCACGCCGCTGATAATATCACCTGCGCATGAGAATACCGTGAAAAAAGCCGTGGGGGCGGATCGGAGATCCACCCCCACGGCGCGCCATCCGGTTCCGGCCGGTTACATGTTGTCCACGACCGCCTGCCCGAACTCGGAGCACGTGAGCAGGGTGGCGCCCGGCATCAGGCGCTCGAAGTCGTAGGTCACCCGCTTCTGGCCGATCGTGGCTTCCAGTCCCTTGATGATGAGGTCCGCCGCCTCGCCCCAGCCGAGGTACCGGAACATCATCTCGCCGGAGAGGATGACCGAGCCCGGGTTCACCTTGTCCTGGTTGGCGTACTTGGGCGCGGTGCCGTGGGTCGCCTCGAAGATGGCGTGGCCGGTGATGTAATTGATGTTGGCCCCGGGGGCGATGCCGATGCCGCCGACCTGCGCGGCGAGCGCATCCGAGATGTAGTCGCCGTTCAGGTTCATCGTGGCGATGACATCGTACTCCGCCGGCCGGGTGAGGATCTGCTGCAGGAAGGCGTCCGCGATCACGTCCTTGACCACCACGCCACCCGGCAGCCGGCACCAGGGGCCGCCGTCGATCTCCACCCCGCCGTACTCCTGCTTCGCGAGTTCGTAGCCCCAGTCGCGGAAGGCCCCCTCGGTGAACTTCATGATGTTGCCCTTGTGCACCAGGGTCACGCTCTTCTTGCGGTGCTTCACCGCGTAGTCCAGGGCGGAGCGGATCAGCCGCTTGCTGCCCTCTTCGGAGATGGGCTTGATCCCGATGCCGCTGGTGGCGGGGAAGCGGAGGGTGGTGGCGCCCATCTCCTCCAGCAGGAACTTCACCATCTTCACCGCCTGCTCCGACTTCGCCTTGTACTCGATGCCGGCGTAGATGTCCTCGGTGTTCTCCCGGAAGATGATCATGTCCACCAGCTCCGGCTGCTTCACCGGACTCGGTACCCCGGTGAACCAGCGCACCGGGCGGACGCAGGCATACAGATCGAGCTTCTGCCGGAGCGCCACATTGAGTGAGCGGAACCCGCCGCCCACCGGGGTGGTGAGCGGCCCCTTGATCCCGACGAGGTGGTAGTCGATGGCCCGCAGGGTGTCGTCCGGCAGCCAGCTGTCCAGCTTGTCCCGGGCCTTTTCCCCGGCGAACACCTCGAACCAGGCCACCTGCCGCCTGCCGCCGTAGGCCTTCCGCACCGCACCGTCGAACACCAGCTGCGACGCGCGCCAGATGTCGGGGCCGGTGCCGTCCCCCTCGATGAACGGAATGATGGGGTGGTCCGGCACCTGGAGGGCGCCCTTGACCAGCGTGATGGCCCGGCCCGTGGTGGGGGCGGTGAGCGCGTCGTACGTCGGAGGTGTGGGCATAGGACGGGGTTCGGCGTAAGTTGGGGGACCGCAGGGGTGCCACGCCCCAATATACCCTATGCCTTCCGCCCCGCTCCCCGACCCCGCCGCTCCCCTTCGCCTGAGCCTTGCCCGGCAGGGGCAGGCGGTCGAGGCGGCCCAGGCCATTCTCGCGGTCTTCGACGCGCATCAGGCGCAGTTTCGGCTGGTGACCCGGCGGGCGGAGGGGCGGTTTCTCCAGCGCGACTGGCGCGGCAGCCAGCTGGACGCGGCGGAGCGGCTGACCCTTTACCGCCAGTTCGTGAGCTGGTGCGTGAGTGACCTGCGCCGCACCCTGGGCGACCAGGCCCGGGACCTGCCCTTCTGGGGGGCGGTGCGGTCGGCGTACGCCCGGGCGACAGCGGACAAGCTCGTCCCCGAGCTCGCGTACACGTTCTTCAACTCCGTCGTGCGCCAGATCCTGCACGCGGTTGGCCCGGCCATGGGCGTCTACTTCGATGACGCCCACTTTCAGCTCCTCGGCGCCCAGGCCGCCGCCCCGGTCTACCGCAGCTACCCGGGGGGCCGGAGCCTGGAGGAGCTCTTTCGCCAGCTGCTCGGCGACCTCCCCTTCCGGCCGGCACACGCGCTCCTCGACGAGGATGCCCGGTTGCTGGCCGCGCGGCTGGCGGAGGAACTGGCCCGGGCCCCGGAGGGGGGCGCCATCGAGGCGCTGGAGCTGGTCGCGACACCCTTCTATCGCAACAAGGGCGCCTACCTCGTGGGCCGGCTCCGCACCACCCGGGGCATGCTGCCGCTGGTCCTGCCGATGGTGCATGACGACCGGGGCATCCGGGTCGACGCCCTGCTGACGACCTCGGACGAGGCCAGCGTCGTCTTTTCCTTTACCCGCTCCTACTTCCATGTGGAGCTCGACTGCCCCCGCGCCATGGTCGAGTTCCTCCGCACCCTCATGCCCCGGAAGCCGATGGACGAGCTCTACACTTCGCTCGGCTACCACAAGCACGGCAAGACCGAACTGGTCCGCGCCCTCCTCCGCCACATGGAAACCCACGACGCCCGCTTCGAGGTGGCCGCGGGGGACAAGGGGCTGGTGATGGCGGTCTTCGCGCTGCCCTCGCTCAACGTGGTCTTCAAGCTCATCAAGGACCGCTTCGGTCCGCCCAAGCAGACCACCCGGCAGCAGGTGATGGAGAAGTACCAGCTGGTCTTCGTCCGGGACCGGGTGGGCCGGCTGGCGGATGCCCAGGACTTCGAGGGCCTGTCCTTCCACCGGGACCGCTTCGCCCCCGGGCTGCTGGAGGAGCTGCTGGCGGACTGTGGCAGGACCATCGACGTGAGCGGGGATCAGGTGGTCTTCCGGCACCTCTACACCGAGCGCCGGGTGACCCCGCTCAATCTCTACCTCCGCCAGGTGGACGAGGCCCGCGCCGTGGACGCCGTACTCGACTACGGGCAGGCCATCAAGGACCTCGCCGCCGCCAATATCTTCACCGGGGACATGCTGCTCAAGAACTTCGGGGTGACCCGGCACGGGCGCGTCATCTTCTACGATTACGACGAACTCTGCCTCCTCACCGAGTGCAACTTCCGCGAGATTCCCGCCGCCCGGCACGATGAGGACGAGTATGGTGCCGAGCCGTGGTTCTCCGTCGGCGAGCACGACATCTTCCCCGAGGAGTTCCGCGCCTTCCTGACCCTCCCCGGCCGCCCCGGCGAGGCGTTCCTGCGGGCCCACGGCGACCTGCTCACCGTCGCGTACTGGCGCCGGATGCAACTCCACGCCGAACGGGGCGAGGTCGTGGACATCTTCCCCTACCGCCCCGCCCGCCGCCTGCGCTAGACAGGGCGGTTATCATTCCCGCCCCATGACCCTGCTGTCCCTGAACGGCCTGACGCTGCAGTACGGCGCCGACATCCTGCTCGCCGACGTGACCACGACGATCGCGCGGGGGGAGCGCTGGGGCATCATCGGCCGGAACGGGAGCGGCAAGACCTCGCTCTTCCGCGCCATCACCGGGGACCTCGCCCCGACGAAGGGCAACGTGGCCCGGGCCCAGGGGCTCAGGATCGCGCTGCTGGACCAGCATCGCGACTTCGACGGCGCCCAGACCGTCTGGGAGGCCGCCTGCTCGGCCTTCCGGACGCTGCTCGCCCTGGAGCACTCGCTGCAGGAGCAGGGACACGCCATGAGCGAACGCGGCGGCGCGTCCCCCGAGCACCTGGCCCGCTACGACCGGGACCTCGAGCGCTTCCAGCGCGAGGGCGGCTACGAGGTGCAGGCCCGGGTCTCCGCCGTGCTGCATGGCCTGGGGTTCGATCCCGAGGCCGCGCACACCCAGCCACTCTCCACGCTGAGCGGGGGCGAGCGGGGTCGGCTCGGGCTCGCGAGCCAGCTGGTCCGGCCGGCCGACGTCCTGCTGCTCGACGAGCCCACCAACCACCTGGACCTCGAGACCACCGAGTGGCTGGTGGACCACCTGCGCGGGCTCGACGCGGCGGCGCTGATCATCAGTCACGACCGCGCCTTCCTCGACCAGGTGGCGGATCACATCCTCCACCTGGAGGACCACGGGGCGTTCGCCTACCGCGGCAATTACTCGACGTTCGTGGCGCTGCGCGCCGAGCGGCGGATGGCGCAGGACCGGGCCTTCCAGAAGCAGTCAAAGGTGATCGCCAAGGAGGAGGACTTCATCCGGCGCAACATTGCCGGGCAGAAGACCAACCAGGCCAAGGGCCGGCGCCGGAAGCTGGCCCGCGTGGCCCGGCTCTCCCCGCCACCGGACGACCTCAATACCATGGCCGTCCGCTTCCACACCTCCGGCCGGGGCGGGGACCAGGTGCTCATCGCCGACAAGGTGAAGGTGCAGGTCGGGGACCGGGTGCTGCTGGAGCGCTTCAGCGCGGTGCTTCGCCGGGGCGACGTGGTCGGCCTGGTGGGGCCCAACGGTGCCGGCAAGACCACGCTGCTCGCCACCCTGATGGGGAGCCGCCCCGCGGACGGCGGCAGCGTGCGCCTGGGCGACGCCACGGAAGTCGAGGTGTACCGCCAGGACCTGGCCCAGGTGCCGCGGGACAAGTCCCTCTTCGACATCATCCACGACCTGCGCCCCTCCTGGACCCGTGGCCAGGTCATGGACCACCTGGGCCGCTTCGACTTCTCGGGAGACGCCACCCTCCGTCGCGCCGGCTCCCTCTCCGGCGGCGAGCTGGCCCGCGTGGCCCTGGCCATGATGACCCTGGCCAGCGCCAACCTGCTGGTCTTCGACGAGCCGACCAACCACCTCGATGTCGAGTCCATCGAAACCCTCGAGGACGCCATCGAGGGGGATGAGGGCAGCGTGCTGCTGGTCAGCCACGACCGCGCGCTGCTCCGCGGGCTCTGCACCCGGGTCTGGGGCCTCGAGCACGGCCATATCACCGATTTCGACGGCACCTTCGAGGAGTGGGAGGCGGCCCGGGCCGAGCGCCGCCGCGCCGCCGAGGCGGAGGCGCGAAGCCGGGAGGCGGAACGCAAGGCGCGGGAGAAGAAGGCGGCGCCGGCGAAGCCGGACGGCGACCGCAAGGCGAAGCAATCCGCCCAGCGGAACGCGACCCGCGCGGTGGAACAGGCGGAGGCCCTGGTGCACCGGCTGGAGAAGCGGCAGGTGGAGCTCAACGGCCTGCTGGCCGATGCAACGCTCTACGCCACCCCCGAGGGCACCGAGCGGGCGCAGGCGCTGGCCCGCGAGCTCGACGCCGTGCGCGCCGACCTGGTGCATGCCTATGCCGACTGGGAAGCCGCGGCTCACGCGCTCGAACAACTCGACGGGAAATGAGTGGACCGATAACTTGTCGTCGGCGGTCCATCGGTTCGGCCAATCGCTCAATCGCCCAATCGCCCAATCGCCTCCCCCCGGAGACTCGGCATGCCGCTCCCCCTGAGACCCCTGCTCGGGCCCCTGTTCCTGCCGCTCGCGCTGGCGGCGCAGGAGCGTCCGCTCGCCCTGACCGGTGCCCGCATCCTGCCGGTCTCCGGGCCGGCCATCGAGAACGGCACCCTGGTGGTGCAGGGCGGGAAGATCCTCGCGGTGGGGCCGGCGGGGCGGGTGGCGGTTCCGGCGGGGGCCGAGGTGCGCGCCGTGGGCGGCCGCGTCATCATCCCCGGCCTGGTGGACACCCACAGCCATATCGGCGACGGCGACGGCGGCGACCGCTCCAACCCGATCCAGGGCGACGTCCGCATCCTCGACGCGATCGAGGTCACCAGCGACAACATCCGGCGGGCCAGGGCCGGCGGCATCACCACCGTGAACGTGATGCCGGGCTCCGGCCACCTGATGAGCGGCCAGACCGCCTACCTCAAGCTGCGGCACGAGATCCGTGCCGCCGGCGTCCCGGTGATCCTCCACCCGTCGATAGTCCGGAACTCCGGCACCGCCAGCCTGGAAACCGCCGGGAAGCTGCTTGCCGCCGGGATCCCGGTCGCGCTGCAGAGCGGGTTCGAGGGCTATGTGCCCAAGACGCGGGTGGTGCTGTTCGAGGCCGCCGTGGCCGCGGCCAACGGGCTCACCCGGGAGCAGGCCCTTGCCACCATCACGATTGACCCGGCGCGCATCATCGGGCAGGAACGGCGCGTCGGTTCCCTGGAGCCGGGCAAGGACGGGGATCTCGTGCTCTTCGACGGCGATCCCTTCGAGTACACCAGCCATGTGTGTGGCGTCGTCATTGAGGGCCGGGTGGTGGCCGAAGGCTGCCGGTGATCTCGCGGGCCCGGGCGCGGCTCGAGATTCTCGGGGTCGCGTTCCTCTTTTCCACCGGCGGCGCCGCCATCAAGGCGGTCGAATTCACCAGCTGGCAGGTGGCGTCGCTCCGGTCCGGTGTCGCGGCCCTGGCCGTCTGGCTGCTCCTGCCGGCGGCGCGGCAGTTCCGGCGGGACCGGCTGGGGATCACCCTGCTGGTGGCGGCGGCATATGCCGCCACGCTGGTGCTCTTCGTCCTCGCCAACCGGCTGACCACCGCCGCCAATACCATCTTCCTCCAGTCCACGGCACCGCTCTACATCCTGCTGCTGGGCCCGTGGCTCCTCAAGGAACCGATCGCGCGGCGTGACCTCGCGTTCATGGCCGCGGTCGGTCTGGGCATGGCGTTCTTCTTCTTCGGGCGCCAGACCACCTTCGCCACCGCGCCCGACCCGGTCGCCGGGAACATCCTCGCGGCCTGCTCCGGCATCACCTACGCCGCCATGCTCCTCGGGCTCCGCTGGATGGGCACCACCGGCGGGTCCCCCGCCTCTGCCGTGGCGCTGGGCAACCTCTTCGCCTTCCTGGTGGCGCTGCCGCTGGCCCTCCCCATCGGCCGGCAGGGGCCGGTGGACTGGATCATCGTGGTCTATCTCGGCGTGTTCCAGATCGGGCTGGCGTACGCCGTCCTCACCCGGGCCATCCCCCATGTGCCGGCGCTGGAGACGTCGCTGCTGCTCTTCATCGAGCCGGCACTCAATCCGCTCCTGGCCTGG
>JANRJZ010000163.1:0-3601 GCA_033763675.1 Gemmatimonadota bacterium | reverse complement strand
TCCTCCTCCAGCATCCCCTGTTCCCGCAGCAGGAAGGCCGCGGCCACGATGTTGCTGAGCCAGATGGATTCGAGGTAGGTGGAGAAGAAGAGCCGCGACGGGCCCAGCACGTTGTCCCGGTTGGGATACTCCGGATAGCGTCGGGCGTAGGCCACGAGGGAGTCGGCGGCGGAGGAAAGGAGCTCCTCCTCCCCGCCGAGGCTCCCCGCCGCCGCCACGGTGACGATCCGCTCCGCGTGCCAGAGGTGCGCCAGCCAGGCCCAGCGCCGGTCGTGCCGGGGGCCGCTGAACGTCTTGCCGCAGGCGGGGCAGCGGTGCGCCGACGGAGACCAGGGGTCGAACAGCAGCGGACGGCGGTGATCGGGGCAGGTGCCGCCGTCGGCGCTCAGCATCCCCTTGCCGGCGGGGAGCGCCGGCGCACGCCGCTGCACCATTTCGGCGTGGGCCATGAGTCGCTCTGCCAGCGCGCGGAGGTCGGGGGATTCCTCGATGACCATCCGGCGGGCGTCGAGCTCTTCGATCGTCAGCATGTCAGCACTCCGGCCTCGGACCAGCGCACCGGCAGCGGCTCCATGCCCTGCGCGCGTGCGGCCTGCCATCCGGCCTCGGGGTCATCACCCATCAGGAAGAACATCGAGCCGCCGGCGCCCGCGCCGGCGGCCTTGCCGCCCAGCGCGCCGGCGTCCGCCATGGCCCGCTCCAGCGCCGCCATCTCCGGCGTGCGCATCCCCGGGTCCAGCGCCTGCTGCGCCCGCCAGTTGGCCTGGAGCAGCGCGCCCACCCTGGGAAGGTCGCCCGCGACCAGCGCTTCCGCCATCCGGTCGGCCAGCTCGCGCAGCTCGAACAGCGCCGCCCGTACTGCGTCGTCCCCGCGCTCATACGCCGCCATGACCCGGCTGATCGTCTCTCCCGACACCCGCGAGCGGCAGGTGTAGCAGAGCACTAGGCGGCGCGCCAGCTCCTCCCGCGTCCCCCGATCGATCGGCAGCGGCGTGATCTCCGTCTCGGCACCGGAAAAGGTGAAGCGATGGAATCCCCCGACCGCCGCGGCAAACTGGTCCTGGCGCCCGCCGGGGCACCCGGCCTCCACCACCTCCAGCTGCCACCCTTCCCGCGCGATCTCGACCGGCGTCAGGACCTCTCCCCGGTGCCGCGCCAGCACCGCGATGAGCGCCACATCCAGGGCGCCTGAGCTGCCGAGCCCCGAGCCGGGCGGCACCGCGGAGCGGGTGCGGAGGGTCCCCGGCCCCGGCGGCAGCATCCGGACCGCCGCCTTGTGCAGGTCCAGGGTGCCGTCCAGCACCAGTTCCCCCGCGTGCCGGGCGCGCGCCGCCTGCCGCAGGTCCTCGGCCAGCAGCAACAGCCCCTCCCGCCCCGGCTCGAACTCCGCCTCGACCCGGAGGTCAATCGCCGCGTTCACCACCGCGCCCCCCTCCCGCTCGGAGAAGGGCGGCACGTCGGTCCACCCCCCGGCGAAATCGAGCCGCACCGGCGCCGTGGCCGTGACCTTGGGGGGCAGCGCCCGCGGAGGAGTGGCGGTCATGGGGTCACCGTCCACCGGCTCACGCTGGCCAGCTCGCCGCGCAGGCCAAGGTCCACGCCATGCACCCGCCGATTCACCCCCTGCAGGCCACGCGCGTGGTACACGAACGCCACCGGCACCGAATCGGCGAAGAACCGGAGCAGCGCGGCGCGCTCCGACGACGCCTCGAGCCCCGAGAGCCGGGCCAGCGGCAGGAGGTAGCCCAGCCCGAGATCTCCCGGCGTGCCGAGCAGCGCGGCCTCGAACTCCGGCCGCGGGCCGTAGACCCGGTCGAGGAAGGCGGAGAGCTCGAGCTGGCGGATCGTGACCGTGATGCCGGCCGCGGCCAGCTGGGCCTGGATCATCTGCTCCAGCGCCGCCTCTCCCGACCCGACGGTGAGCAGCTCGAACCGGATCGGCGTCCGCGCGGCGACTGTGTCAGGCGCATCCGGCGCCGCCGCGAGCCCGCCGAGCTCGGGGGGGAGCGGCCCATCGGCGGGGGTGCCGTAGCCCCAGGCAAAGCCATCCACCAGCGCCTGCCGGTCCAGCGCGGCGGAGACCCGGCGCCGCGCCGCCACATCCCGGAACAGCCCGGCGCGGGCGTTGAAGACGATGCCGGTGGTGAACAGCAGCGGATAGTCCCGCACCGCCAGCCGCGGGTCCTCCGCCACGAAGGACGCATGCGCCGGCTGGATCCCGGCGAAGTCGAGCTCCCCCGAGGTGAGCGCCGCGAGCTTGGTCATCGGCTCGTCCACCACCGCGATCACCAGCCGGGCCAGCGCCGGCGGCCCGCCCAGCTCGGCAGGGAATCCGTCGTGCCGCTCGAACACCCAGCGCCGGTTGGGCTCATGGGCCACGAACCGGAAGGGCCCGTTGCCCACCGGGTGGTCATGCCAGGCGCTCTGCCGCAGCCGCTCCGGCGGGATGGTATCCAGCAGGTGGCGCGGCAGGATCGCGAGATCGGTGAGGACGTCGGGGATCTCCCCCGGCGGAGTGGTGAAGGACAGGACCAGCGTGGTGTCGTCGGGGGCGGTGGCCGCGCGCAGGGTGGCCAGGTCGTTCCGCCGCGGATAGGAGATCCGCGGGTCCGCCGCCAGGGTTAGGGTCCACGCCGCATCGGCGGCGGTGGTGGGCACGCCGTCGTGCCACCGGAGCGCGCCGCTCAGCGTCAGGCGCAGTTCGCGCCCGTCCGCGGACCAGGCCCAGCGGCGCGCCAGGTAGGGCTCGATCCCCAGCGCCGAGTCGCGGCGGACGAGGGTGGTGAACAGCACGTAGCGCTGCACCTGCCGCGCCAGCGGGTGCACGGTGAAGAGCGGGTTGATGCTCTGGAGATCCGCACCGGACGCGAACAGCACGGTGTCCCCGCGCCGGGCGGCGACGGGGGCACAGGCGAGCACCATGAGCAGGAGCGGGGCGACCCGGCGGGACATGCCGGAAAGGTGCGCCACCGCGGGGCGGAATGCCAACCGCCCGCGCCCGCTGGCGAGGGGCCCCGCCCCGGGCCACATTCCGCCGCATGCTCGCCCAGCTCGCGCGCCGGCTCGCCACCGGCGGCCTCGTGGTCCTCGGGGTCGTCACCCTCACCTTTCTGCTGCTGCACCTGGCCCCGGGCGATCCGGCAGTCCACCTGAGCGGCGCCGCCGCCACCCCCGAGCAGCTCGCCGCCACCCGCGTGGCGCTGGGGCTCGACCAGCCGTGGCCGCTCCAGTTCGTGGAATGGCTGGGGCGGGCGGCCCGGGGGGACTGGGGCCGCAGCATCGCCACCGGGCGCCCGGTGACGGAGATCCTGGCCGAAGCCTGGCCCGCCACGGCACTGCTGGTCCTGCTCTCACTCGGCGGGAGCTACCTGTTCGGGATCCTGCTCGGGCTGGTGCAGGTGCGGCGCGGGGGCCGGGTGGATACCGCCCTCACCCTCGGCAGCGTTACCCTCTTTGCCATGCCTGGCTACTGGCTCGGGCTGATCCTGGTGTGGATCGCCGCCTATCACCTGCGCGTCCTTCCCGCCTTCGGCGCCGCCGGCCTCGACGCGGAATTCCTGGGCCCCGGCGCCGCCTTCGTGGACCGGCTGCGCCACCTGGC
>JANRJZ010000162.1:0-1561 GCA_033763675.1 Gemmatimonadota bacterium | reverse complement strand
GTGGCGAGCCTGCTGGCGCTGGTCGGGACGCTGGGCTACTACGGCGCCTACGCCGCCATCATCTATCTCACGGTGACGGGGCACCAGTCGCCCGCCGGCCCGATCACGATCGGCGTGCTCACCTTCCTGGCCGCGAGCTTCCGGCAGAGCCGGGACCTGATCCAGCGCACCCTCATGGCGGCATCGCAGCTGGTGGAGCAGAGTCTCTACCTGGACGACCTCTTCACCTTCCTCGAGATCGAGCCCCGGATCCGGTCCCTGCCCGGCGCGCTCCCGGTGCCGGTGCCGCTCCGCGAGGGGTTCGTCTTCGAGGATGTGGGCTTTCATTATCCCGGCTCGGAGCGGTGGGCGGTGCGGCACCTCTCCTTCCGGCTCCGGCCCGGGGAGCGGCTGGCGCTGGTGGGGGAGAACGGTGCGGGG
Source organism: Gemmatimonadota bacterium (assembly GCA_033763675.1). Lineage (GTDB taxonomy): Bacteria > Gemmatimonadota > Gemmatimonadetes > Gemmatimonadales > GWC2-71-9 > JADJOM01. Next base: position 1,141 of record JANRJZ010000162.1, on the reverse strand, counting down.
AAGACCACGCTGGTCAAGCTGCTGGCCCGGCTCTACGATCCGAGCGAGGGACGGATCCTGCTCGACGGCCGGGACCTTCGGGAGTACAGTGTGGAGAGCCTCCGGGCGAATGTCGGCGTGATCTTCCAGGACTTCTTCCGGTATGACCTGTCGCTGTCGGAGAACATCGCCGTCGGGGACGTGGACCAGATCGGCCATGCCGCCGCCATCGAGGCCGCGGCGGAGCGGAGCCTGGCGGACACCGTCGCCCGGCGGTTCCCCGCGGGGTACGGGCAGCTGCTGGGCCGGCGGTTCACGGGCGGCGTGGAGCTGTCGGGCGGGGAGTGGCAGAAGGTGGCGCTGGCGCGGGCGTATCTCCGGGAGGCCCAGCTGCTGATTCTCGATGAACCCACCGCGGCGCTCGACGCGCGAGCGGAGTACGAGGTGTTCGAGCGCTTCGCGGAGCTGACCGGCGGCCGGATGGCGGTGCTCATCAGCCACCGGTTCAGCACGGTGCGGATGGCGGACCGGATCCTGGTGCTCCAGCAGGGGGAGCTGCTGGAGGAGGGGAGCCACGAGGCGCTGGTGGCCCGGGGCGGGTTGTACGCCGACCTGTTCCGGCTGCAGGCGGCGGGGTATCGGTAGGGGCGGGGCTGTGCCCCGCCCCTCGCGGAGCGCCAGGGATTGTACCGCCAAGACCGCCAAGACCGCCAAGGTACAGCAACCACGAAGGGCACAAAGAGCACGAAGAGGAGCGCCCCATGCCATTTGTCTCCATCCTGGCCGCGCCGGGGAATGCGCACCTGCTGGTCGTGGGGTCGGCAGTGCCGGTGACCGATCCGCAGCCGATCACCGAGGAGGGCATGTTCGGCGAGCGGCCGCGAATCGTGGTGTATCAGCGGGAGGTGCCGGACCCGGAGCCGGTGATCGCGCGGCTGCACGAGGTGCTGGCGACGTCACGGGTCGCCGGCGAGGCGGATGCCTACGACTGTCCCGCCACGGTGGCCATCCGCGCGGTCGAGATCGCGACGTCGGAGCTGTGGCCGCCGAACCGGCTGCGGTGCCAGGGCTGCCAGCACTTCTTCGTGCCGCCAATCGCGGAGATGCAGCGGATGTACGTCGCCTGTCCCCACTGCCACAACCCGATGCTCAACCCGCGGGC
>JANRJZ010000161.1:0-2663 GCA_033763675.1 Gemmatimonadota bacterium | reverse complement strand
GGCCGCGCTGGGCGGTTACCTGCGCGCGGCCGGGCTAGTGACGCCGCCGGTGACGATCACCGTGCGCCAGGGAGAAGCCATGGGACGGCCGAGCCGCCTCACGGTCACCATCCCGGAGCGTGGGGGAATCGTCGTTGCGGGCACGGCCATACCTATCCTCGAGCCATCGCAGCCCGACGCGACCCGTTCCCCATCCATCTGACCTCACCCGCAGGAGTGGCGCACCATGCCGTACGTCAACATCCAGATCACCCGGGGAGCGACCCGCCGCCAGAAGGCGGTGCTGGTGCGGGACGTGACCGAGGCGCTGGTCCGGGGCCTCAGGAAACGGCCGGAGCACATTCATATCGTCATCCAGGAGATTGCCGAAGAGAACTGGGGCTACGAGGGCGTGCTGACGGATACCTGGCGCCGGGCGCAAACGCGCGCCACGCGGCCCAGGTCGCCGGCCCGGCCATGAGCTCGGCCGCGACCTGCCGAACCCGGCGGCAGCGACTTTCCCGCATCGCCGCTTCACGGTCGCTGGCCTGGGATGCTACAGAGCAGGAAAGGGCAACGGCCCCGCACCGCCCCCCCGCTCAGGGGTGAAGCGCCGGGGGCACGGGTTGCCTCGCCGTCAGGCGGCTGGGTCCGGTCCCGGCAGAACCGGTAGTGGTAATGGTGGGGCCGGACGCCGACCAACACCCCTCCGGCAGGCTTCGGCCCCGCATCGGCGAGCTTCGGCGGCCGGGGTCAATTCTGGTTGACCGGCCGGGGCGTGGTATGCCGCTGAGATGCCACCCTCCGACCCGACCGCTCTGGAGGTCCCGGCCCGGGACCCACAACGGCAACGGCTCAGGCGGGGGCCTGAGCCGATGAGGTGTCGCTGCTGGAGGGTGGTCTGGGGAGCTCCCGAGGCAGGACTCGAACCTGCGACCCGCTGATTAACAGTCAGCTGCTCTACCAACTGAGCTACTCGGGAAGGCGCGAGAGGATACCAACAATGGGGGCAGAGATCAAGCCGGAACCAGACCGGCACGAGTACAACAACAGTAACACGACTGCTTAGTGCTACTATTGCGACATTACGCTGGTCATTCGGGCCGATATCGCCAAAACGCGCCAGGGACCAGCCGTCTGGGCAGGAAACCACACCCGAGCGGATTGCCAGGACCTGTCCAACAAGCAGCTATACCACAACAACATACAGTTAATGCGAGTGCCTGCTCGCATTGCGCCGTCTGCGAGCGAGCACTCGCAAGCGTGTAGCGCCATATTTTACCCCATTCCACCCACTTTTTCAGCTGCCAGTCTGACACCTAAGTGGTTGTGGAAAATGATTTTACAGCTTTCGCAGCTACCGTTCTGCCCCCCCGGTGCTATCCTTGCCACCATGACGCTGCACCCGCTGTACGGCCACAAGAAGGAACAGGAACGGATCCGGCGCGCCATTCAAGAGAATCGGCTGCCCCAGGGTCTCCTGTTAACCGGGCCGGTGGGCGTAGGAAAGCAGCGGTTCGGGCTCTGGGTGGCACAGGCCGTCCTATGCGAGGCCACGGAACGACCCTGCGGGGTGTGCCTCCCCTGCCGCCAGGTGCTGGGGTTGGCGCATCCGGACCTCCACTGGATCGTCCCGGTGGATCGGCCCAAGGCGACGGAGCCCGAGAAGCAGGTGGAGGAGCTGGCGGAGGCGCAGGGGCAGGTGCTCGCGGAGCGGCGCAAGGAGTCGCTCTACGAGCCGGCGGATGGCCTCTCCGGGCATTTCATGGCCACGGCCCGCCTGATCGCCCGGCGGGCGGCCCTGACCCCGGCCCAGGGGCGGAAGAAGGTGTTCCTGCTGGCGCTGGCCGACCGGCTGGTACCGCAGGAGGCGAATCCGGAGGCGGCGAACGCGCTCCTCAAGCTGCTCGAGGAGCCGCCGGCCGACAGCCAGTTCATCCTCACCACCGAGGACGCGAACCGGCTGCTGCCGACGATCCGCTCGCGGCTGGTGCCCCTCCGCCTCGGCCGGCTGCCGAACGCGGAGGTGGAGCGGTGCCTGGCGGCCCACAAGGGGTGGACTGGTGAGGTGCTGCGAACCCGGACGCTGCAGGCGCAGGGTTCGGTCGGGCGGGCCGTGGCAACGGCCGGCGATGGGAACCAAAAGGCTACCCGGGCCGCTGGAGAACTGTTGCAGGCGGTCGCGGCCGGCACTGGCGCCCGGATGGAGCGGGCCCTCAAGCAGGGCGCCTGGGCGGCGCGGGGGGACTTCACCGCGATGCTCGACGCCCTGGCGGAGCAGTTGGCCGGCATGGCGCGCGGAGCGACCGGGGCCGGCCCGGCGGTCGCGGTGGAGGGGATGCGATCGGCGCCCGGCGTGCAGGCCTTGGTCGCGGCGCAGTCCCGGGTGGCGGAGGCACGGGAGACGGCGCAGGGAAACGTGAATCCCCAGCTGCTGCTCGCGACGCTGGCCGAGGACTTGGCGGAGGTGCTGGGATGAGCCTGAGCCATGTAGATGAGGCCGGTCGGGCCCGGATGGTGGATGTGGGAGACAAGGCCGCCAGCCGCCGTACCGCAGTGGCCGAAGGGGTGGTACGCATGAGCCCGGAGGCCTGCGCCCTGGTGCAGGACAACCAGGTGGCCAAGGGCGACGTGCTCCGCATTGCGGAGGTGGCGGGAACCATGGGCGCCAAGCGGACCAGCGA
>JANRJZ010000160.1:0-10617 GCA_033763675.1 Gemmatimonadota bacterium | reverse complement strand
CTCACGGGCGTCATCGGCGTCATCGGCCCGACCCGGATGCCCTACGACAAGATCATCGGCCTCGTGGACCACACGAGCCGGCTGGTGGAAGGATTGATGGAGTGAGCGAGTACTACGACCTGCTGGGGATTGAACGAGGCGCGACGGAGGCCGACATCAAGAAGGCCTACCGGAAGCGCGCCATGGAACTCCATCCCGACCGCAATCCGTCGCCGGATGCGGAGGCGCAGTTCAAGGAGATCACCGAGGCGTACGAGGTGCTCAAGGATCCCGACAAGCGCGCCCGCTACGACCGCTACGGCAAGGCGGGGCTGGGCGGGAGCGGCGGCGCCGCCGGGTACGGGGGGTTCCACCACGTGGACCTGAGCGAAGCCCTCAACATCTTCATGCGCGACTTCGGCGGCTTCGACGGGCTCTTCGGACAGGGGCAGCGCGGGGAGCAGCGCCGGGGGCAGGATATCCGGGTGAACGTCAAGATCACCCTGAACGAGGTCGCGACCGGGGCCAAGCGCACCATCAAGCTCAAGACCCTCGACCGCTGCGGCGTGTGCGAGGGGAGCGGAGCGCGGAAGGGTACCCGTCCCGCCACCTGCAACACCTGCAATGGAACCGGCGAGGTCCGCCGCGCGGCACGCAGCATGTTCGGCCAGTTCGTCTCCGTCAGCCCCTGTCCCACCTGCGCCGGCGAGGGCGTGGTGATCAGCGCGCCCTGTGAGGAATGCCGCGGGGAGGGACGGGTGCGGGCCGACAAGACGGTGCCGGTGGAGATCCCGGCCGGGGTCTCGGAAAACAACTACCTCACCCTCCGGAGCCAGGGCGCGGTCGGCGCGCGCAATGCGCCGCCCGGCGACCTTCTGGTCATGATCGAGATCCAGGACGACGAGCGCTTCGAGCGCGACGGCGACAACCTGGTGATGGACCTGCCGCTCAGTTTCTCCCAGGCCGCGCTCGGCCTGAGCGTGGTGGTCTCCACCCCCTACGGCGACGAAAAGGTGGCGATCCCCGCCGGCACCCAGGGCGGCACCATCCTCAAGCTGCGGGGCAAGGGGTTGCCCCGGCTGGGGCAGGCCGGCAAGGGCGACCTGCTGATCCGGGCTCACGTCTGGACCCCCGAGTCGCTCTCGCCGGAGCAGGAACGGCTGCTGCGCGAGCTGGCCAAGCTCGAGGGCGAACCGCCCAGGCGGGCCGCCGGGTTCTGGTCCAAGCTGAAAGAAGCGCTCCGCGCATGACCTGGTTCGCCATCGTGGTGCAGGCGCCGGCCGGCCGGCGCGAGGCGGTCGCGACCTGGCTGGTGGAGCGGACGGGGCAGGCGGTGGAGGAGCGGTCGGACGGGACCCTGGTCTCGTTCGCCAGTGACTTGCCTGGGGCCGTGGCGCTCGAGCGCGACCTCACCCACGCCCATGGGGGCGAGGTCGCCTGCTCCCGCCAGGAACTGCCGGAGGTGGACTGGACGACCGAGTGGCGCAGGGGGCTCGGCATCCGGCGGGTGGGCCGCTTCACGATCGTGCCCACCTGGCTCGAGCACCACGCGGCCCCCGGGGAGCTCGTCATCCGGGTGGACCCCGAGATGGCCTTCGGCAGCGGCGAACATGGCTCCACCCGCGTCGCCATGCTGCTCCTGGAGCGGGTGGTGCGCCCGGGGGATTTCGTGCTGGACCTCGGCGCCGGCAGCGGCATCCTGTCCATCGCCGCCGTGAAGCTCGGCGCGGTCCGGGCGGTCGGCATCGAGGTGGACGGCGAGACCATTCCGGTGGCACAGCAGAACCTGGCGCGCAACGGCGTGGCGGACCGGGTGGACCTCCTCGAGGGAGAAGCGGGGCAGCTGGCGCCGCTCCTGCCCCGGGCCCAGGTCGTGGTGTCCAACATCCTGCGGCTGGTCAACGTGGCCCTGCTCCCGGAGATCCGAGACGCCCTGGTCCCTGGCGGTTCGGCCATCTTCTCCGGCATGGAAGACAAGGAAGCCGAACAGTTCCGCGCACCGCTCGTGGCTGGCGGGTTTGACGTGGCGGATGAAGTCGTGGACGACGGCTGGTGGGCGGTGCGGGCCATTCGACGATGATCACGATCGTCGTCGCCCCGGGGCATCTCGCCGCCGGGGTGGCGGTGCCGGTGCCGGAGGAGGAGCTGCACCACCTGCGGGTCCGGCGCGGTGCGGCTACCGATCCGGTGCGGGTGGTGGACGGGTGCGGCACCGTGGCGACCGGGGCGCTGGAGTGGCAGGGCAAGGACGCGGCCGTCCGGGTGGAACACACCGAGCGGGTCCCGGCCCCGGTGCCGCTGGTGGTGGCGGTCGGCGCCGGGGATCGGGAGCGGTTTCTCGCCCTGATCGAGAAGGCGACTGAACTTGGCGCCACGCTGGTCGTGCCCCTCGCCACCGAACGCGCGGTCAGCGTGGCCACCGGCGTCCGGGCCAGCCACCGCCCCCGCCTCAGCCGGCGGGCGCTCGAGGCGCTGAAGCAGTGCGGCGGGGCCTGGGCGCCGGAAGTGGCGCCGCCGGAGGATCTGACGCACTTTCTCGCCCGGACCCTGCCGGCGGCCCGCTGGCTCGCCGACCAGGGCGGCGCCGACCTCCCTGCCGGTGGCGCCGGGCCGCTGGCCCTCGCCATCGGTCCGGAGGGCGGCTTCACGACGGAGGAGCGGGACCGGCTGCTGGCCGCCGGGTTCACTCCCGTACGCCTCGGTCCCCACATCCTGCGTTTCGATACCGCCGTCACCGCGGCTCTCACCGCGGCGTGGCTGGCCAGACAGCGAGAGACTCATGGCCGTTGACTGCATCTTCTGCAAGATCGTGGCGGGCGAGATTCCCGCGCAGATCGTCCGGCGCAGCGCCGACGCGGTGGCCTTCTACGACCTGACCCCCCAGGCCCCGACCCACGTCCTCGTCATCCCGACCCGCCACCTCTCGGCCGCCCGGGACGCCAGGGGCGCCGAGGGCGAAGCGGTACTGGGCAAGCTGCTGGCGTTCGCGGCCCAGGTCGCGACCGATCTCGGCCTCGACCAGGGCGGCTACCGGCTGGTGACCAACACCGGTCCCGATGGCGGGCAGTCGGTCTTTCACTTGCACTTCCACCTCCTGGGCGGGCGGCGGTTCAGCTGGCCGCCGGGCTGACATGGCCAAGCGCTCCTTCTGGTCCTACCTCAAGGCCGCCTTCAACGCCCGCCCCTTCGGGATGTTCATCGCCCCGAACTGGATCGGGCTGGCCGGCTTCGGACTGCTCGGCCTGACCAATCCCGGGTTCTGGCTGCTCGGGGCCGGGGCGGAGCTGGCCTACCTCCTGGCCCTGGTGACCAACGGCCGGTTCCAGCGGGTCGTGGACCGCCGCTCCACCGCGGGGGAGGAGGACGAATGGAAAGGCCGGATGGAGGCGATGGTCCGCCGCCTCTCCGACACCGACCAGGCCCGCTACGTCGCCTTTGTTTCCCGCTGCCGCACCATTCTCGACCAGCTCACCCAGCAGGACCCGAGCGGGAGCGCCGCCAAGGTCCATGGGGAGAACCTCAGCAAGCTGATCTGGGTGTACATCCGGCTGCTGGTCGCCCGGCGGGCGATGAGCCGGGTGCTCAAGGAGCCCACCCTGGGGGAGACCCAGGAGATCGAGCACCGGCTGGCGGAGGTGCGCGCCCGCCTGGCCGACGAGAGCCTGGGCCCCGACCTGCGGCGGAGTCTCACCAGCCAGGCGGAGATCCTGGAACAGCGGGTCGCCCAGCGGCGCGAAGGGCGGGAAAAGCTGGACTTCCTCGAGGCGGAGATCCTGCGCATCCAGGAACAGGTGGAGCTGCTGCGGGAACAGTCCGCGCTCTCCACCGATGCCGAGGGCATCTCCGCCCGGCTGGACGAGATCACGGGCAGCCTGGGTGGCGCCTCCCAGTGGATCAACGACCAGCAGAAGCTCTACGGCTCCATGGACGACCTGCTGGACGAACCGCCGCCGGTCGCGGCCCGCATCGCCCTGAAGGAGGGCCGGTGAGCGCCACCCTCCCGCCGTGGGCCCGCGAAATGCGGGACCTGTTCCGCTCCGGCTCCTGCGCCCAGTTCCTGCTGCACGGCAACATCTTCGACGCCCTGCCGCAGGCGGGCCGCATGCTCTCCATCACCGCGTTCCTCGACGAAGTGATGTTCGCCGGGTATGACGTGGTGCTGCGCTACGACCGGAGCCGCGGCATCCGGGCCGTGCGCGGCGGCGAGGACTGGGGGGAATGGGTCCGGAACGCGCTGGGGGACAACGCCCAGGCCCAGACCTACCTGCGCGAGCCCGGCGCGGCGCTGGAACTGCTGGACCGCTACCTGCTCCGCACCCTCAACCTGCAGGCCATTCAGGACAAGGGCGCGCAGGCGCGGAAGATCGCCGTGGTGATCGACTTCGCCGAGTTCGTGGTTCCCCGCGGCGATCCGGCCACGCTGAGTGGCGCCTTCAGCGCCAACGTGGTGAAGGTCCTCGGCTGGGCCAACGATCCGGCCATCCTGCACGCCAACATCGTCACCGTCCTCCTGGCCGAGCAGCTCCACGACCTGAACGAACTGGTGGCGGAGAACCCGCACGCGGTGGCGCTCCGGGTGCCGCTGCCGGGCGAATAGGAGATGGTGGAGTACCTGCAGGCGCTGGTCGCGACCCAGATGCCGGAGCTCCCGGCCAGCTCCGACGTGCCGATGGACCAGCTCGCCCGCCGGCTCACCGGGCTGTCCCGCGTGGGGGCGCGGCGGGTTCTCAGCCTGGCCATCCGCAACGGCGAGCGCATCACCGGCAAGTGGCTCACCCGGATGAAGAAGGACGCGATCGAGCGGGAGTGCGCCGGGCTGCTCGAGTTCATCGAGTCGGGCTTCACCCTCGACCATGTGGCGGGGCTGGACGCGGTGCGGAGCTGGCTCCGGGAGGATGCCGAGCTCCTCCGGCGCGGGGCGCTGCACGCGCTCCCCATGGGCTACCTGATCGCGGGCCGGATCGGGACCGGCAAGACGTTCATCGTTACCTGCTGGGCCGGGGAGCTGGGCATCCCCTGCGTCGTGTTCAAGAACTTCCGCGACCGATGGGTCGGGGCCACCGAGTCCAACCTCGAGAAGATCTTCGCCGTGCTGCGGGCCCTGGGGCAGGTGGTGGTCTTCGTGGACGAGGCCGACCAGGCCGCCGGCAGGCGCGAGGGGGGCGACGGCGACAGCGGCCTCTCGGGCCGGGTCTACGGGATGCTGGCCAAGGAGATGTCCGACACCCGCAACCGCGGCCGGATCATCTGGGTCTTCGCCACCAGCCGGCCCGACCTGCTGGAGGTGGACCTCAAGCGGCAGGGCCGGCTCGATGTCCACATCCCGCTCTTCCCGCCCGAGACCGAGGCGGAACGGCGGGCGCTGCTGCTGGCCGTGGCGCGGAAGATCAAGGTGCCGCTCAAGGAAGCGGACCTGCCCGATCTCCCCGATGACCTTACCTTGGGCGGCAACGAGATCGAAGGGGTGTTCGTCCGCGGGCTCCGGACCTTCGAGCTCCAGCCCGAGCCGCGCCGCCCGCTCAGGGACATCCTGCTCGATGTGTTCCGCGAGGTGCGTCCCAGCGCCCATACCCGGAAGCTCGAGTACATGGACCTGGTGGCGGTGAAGGAGTGCACCGACGCGCGGTTCCTGCCCGCCCGCTACCGGGACCTGAGTCCGGAGGCGCTGGAGCAGCGGATCGAGGAACTCCGGCGGTTCATGTAGGCGGCTCGGCGACTCGGCGGCTCGGCGAGCAGCAGGTTTGGATTGTCCTGCCGTCCTGCCGTCCTGCCGTCGTGCCATCGTGCCGCCCTTTGACAGCGTCGGGCCGGGCCCCGATCTTAGTGCCGCAGTGACAGTTGGGACCTCACCTCCTGGAGGACGCATGGCGCTGTTCGCCCGCATCGGTCGGCTGTTCAAGGGATTCATCGGGCTGTTCATCAGCGGGCTCGAGGAGTCGAATCCCGAGGCGCTCATGGACGCCGCCCGGCAGGAGTTCCGCGACAAGATGGCCCAGTACAACATGGCCCTGGCCCGGATGGCCGGCATCGCGGAGCGGCTCAAGGGCCAGGTCAAGTCCAAGACCCTGAAGGCGCAGGAGCTGGAGCGCCGGGTCCTGGCCAACCACCAGGCGGGCAACATGGAGCTGGCGGGGACCCTCGCCCGCGAGCTGCAGGAGCTCAAGGCCGACCTCGCGATCGACGCCGCCGAGCTGTCCGAGACCGAGGAGGCGTACACCGCCAACCTTCGCCAGGCGAAGGTCGTGCAGAAGGAATTCGAGGACAAGGTCAAGCGCCTCGAGAAGCAGCTCAGCCAGGTCAAGATCAAGGAGGCCCAGGCGGAGGCCGCCGGCGCCCTCAGCAACGCCACCTTCAAGGTCGGGGACCTCGGCGACACCATGAAGACGGTGGACGAGGTGCTGCAGAAGCGCTACGAGCAGGCCGCCGGCAAGGCCCGGGTCGCGAAGGACCTGGTGGACATGGACAAGGTCCGGGAAAAGGAAACCGAGAGCAAGGCGCTGGAGCAGGCGGCGCTCGCCGAGTTCCTGGCGAGCCAGGGGATCCAGGCCGGCGCGACGCCGCAGGGCCCCGCCGCCCAGAAGGAGATCGGGCCGTCCCATGGCTGAGGAAAAGCCCAAGGTCACCTGCCTGGGCAAGCTGCTTTCGTTTGCCCTGATCGCCGGGTTCCTCTTCTTCGGGGCCCAGCTGGTCCTCGGCAAGAAGATGAAGCTGCCCTCGGTGGCCACCGATACCCCCGGCGAGGCGGCCGAGGTGAGCGAGGCGCAGACCGCGGTGCCGACGCTGGCGGCCCCTGCCACCTACCAGCTCCCCGCCGACAGTACCGTCGTGATCGAGATCAGCGAATACGCCGGGTACGCCGGGCTCATCGCCGCCAATGGCGGCCTGGCGCCCAACCCCGCCTCCCTCTTTACCAAGTACTGCGGCTGCAAGGTGAAGCTGTCGATCAGCGAGGAGGAGAGCTGGTCGGCGCTGAACAGCGGTCGGCTCGCGGCCTCGGTCACCACCACGGACGTGCTGGCCGTCTATGGCCGGCAGTTCCGGGTCAAGGTACCGGTGCAGCTCGCCTTCTCCCGCGGCGCCGACGGCATCGTGGTGCGCAACGACATCCGGCGCATCAACGCGCTCAAGGGGAAGGTGATCGCCGCGGCGCAGTTCACCGAGACCGACTTCTTCATCCGCTACCTGGCCCAGGAAGCCGGCCTCGGCATCAACATGCTCGGCAGCCTCGAGTCGCCGCCCAGTCCGGACCAGGTGAACCTGGTGTACACCGACGACGGGTTCGCCGCCGGCGACCTCTTCCTGACCGACCTGAAGGGCGGCGACAACCGCCTCGCCGGCGCCGTCACCTGGGAACCCAAGACCTCCGAGGTGCTGGCCCAGAGCGGCGGGCAGGCGCGGCTCCTGACCAGCAACAAGAACCTGCTGATCATCGCGGACGTGCTGGTGGTGAACGAGGGATTCGCGCAGGCTCACCCGAAGATCGTCGAGGCCCTCGTGCGGGGGGTGCTGGAGGGGAACCGGCTGGTGCGGGAGAACACCGAGGCGCAGCTTCCCGTGATCGGCCAGGCGTTCAAGTGGTCCGCCGACCAGGCCCGCGCCGAACTGCAGAAGGTGCACCTCTCGAACCTGCCGGAGAACCTCGCGTTCTTCTCCGGGTCCATCGATGCCGCCGGGAGCTTCGGCGGGATCTACCAGTCCGCCGTCTACGCCTACGGCAGCCAGCTCATCAAGGACCCGGCGGATCCCTCCCGCTTCGCCGACCTCACGGCGCTGCAGGCGCTCGACCGCAGCGGGTCGTTCCGCAACGAGCAGATCGCGATCGCGCCGATCTCGAGCGGCCCGGGCGGCAGCGTCGAGACCGATCCGCTGCTCTCCAAGGACATTCGCTTCCTGTTCCAGCCCAATTCCGCCACGCTGGACCAGAGCAACTCGGAGAACCTGCGCAACCTCGAGGCGATCAAGCAGCTGCTCACCGTGAGCCCCGGCTCCACCATCCTGCTTCGCGGGCACGTGGACAACTCGATGGTCGAGGAATTTCGCAAGCGCGGCGGGGAAGCCTTCGTGCGCCAGATGGCGCTCAAGGCGGTCGAGCTGTCCCGCGATCGCGCCGCCGAGATCCAGAAGCTCATGGTGCAGAAGCACGGCATCAGCGCCAAGCGGATCGAGATCGTCGGCCGGGGCTGGGATGAACCGGGTGGCCCCGATCCCGACCAGAACCGCCGGGTCGAGGTGCAGTGGTTTACGCTGGAGTAGGGCGGTAGGGCGGTCGGGCGGTCGGGCGGTCGGGCGGTATCCAATCGCCTAATCGCCCAATCGCCCAATCGCCCAATCGCCTGTATCCCTCCCGCCCTTGTCTTTCCCCACCCCACCCCCTAAGTTCGTCCTTCTCAATACCATACGCCTTCAATGGCGACCGGAGAGGGGTGAGTCCAGTAATGTCCGAGGTCATCATCCACGATGACGAGAGCTTCGAGCGGGCGCTGAAGCGGTTCAAGAAGAAGTGCGAGAAGGCCGGGATCCTTTCCGACCTGCGCAAGCACCGCCACTACGAGAAGCCGAGCGAGAAGCGCAAGCGGAAGCAGAATGCCGCCCAGCGCAAGAGCCGCCGCTCCTATCCGCGTACTCCCCGGGTCTGAGCCTGCATGACCGTGGCGACGATCGGTGCCGCGCCCCGCGGTGAATGCCGGGCCGGATGACCGAACTGATCGAGACGAAATCCCCTGACGGGGTGCTAGTGTCCTCGGACGCTGGCACCCCGTCCGCCTTTTTGGGGGACTCGGCGCCCCCAGCCGGCGCCGGGCACCCCGATCCCTGGGCCGCGCCCCTCGCCGACCTCGAGTTCCCCGCGGTCCTCGAACTGGTCGCGGCCCGCGCCGCCGGCCCCCTGGGAGCGGCCAGCATTCGCGCCCGCCGCCCGCTGAGCGACACCGAGGCGGTGCGTGAAGAATTGCTCCGGGTGGAGCAGCTGGCGCGCCTCGCGCGCGGGGGCAAAGGGGTGGTCGCGGAGGCGGTGCCCGAGGCCGCGACGATCCTGAGCCGGCTCCGCATCACCGGCAGCGTGCTGGACGGCCAGGAGCTGCTGGCGCTGCGCCGCACCCTTACCGCCGCCCGCCTGGTGGTCGGTGAGCTGCGCCGGGTAGCCGCCGATGCGCCGCAGGTCGCCCCCCTGGAGGTGCCGCTCCCGGTCAAGCCGCTGGAGAAGCGCCTGGAACAGTCCCTCGATGACGACGGAGCCGTCCGGGACAGCGCCAGCCCGGCCCTGGCCGCCGCGCGAAGCGACATCCGCACCGGGCGCGAACGGCTGGTCCAGAAGCTGGAACAGCTGCTACGTGCGGTCGGTGGGGAGGGGGGGGTGACGCTGCGGGACGGCCGCTACGTCATTCCCGTGCCGCGGGACCTCCGCAGCCGTCCCGACGGCATCATCCACGGCGAATCGGCGAGCGGTGCCACGCTCTACCTCGAGCCCGCCGCCGCGATCGGCTTGGGCAACGCGATGCGGGAGGCGGAAGCCCGGGCCACCCGGGAAGAGCTCAAGGTCCTGCGGGACCTGAGCGAGCTGCTCCGGCCGCATGTCGCCGAGCTCCGCGCGCTGCACCAGATGTGCGTGGCCGTGGATGATCTCGTGGCCCGGGCGAAGTGGGCGGTGGCGGTAGAGGGGTTCCTGCCGGAAATGCTGTCGGCGCCCTGCGAGCTGCGGATCATGAACGGGCGCCACCCGCTGCTCCTGGCGGCCGCCGCCGAGTCGCCGAGTCGCCGCACCGCCGAGCCGGCAAGCCGAGCCGCCGAGCCACCGACCACTGTCGTCCCCTTCGACCTCTCCCTCGTGGCCGGCGAACGAACCATCCTGTTATCCGGCCCCAACACCGGCGGGAAATCGGTGTTGCTCAAGGCCACCGGTCTCGCCGTGGCGCTGGCCCAGAGCGGCGTCATCCCGCCGGTCGGTCCGGGGAGCCTGCTCCCGGTCTGCCGCCGGATCTTCTCCGACATCGGCGACCGCCAGTCCATCGCCGCGAGCCTCTCCACCTTCAGTGCCCACGTGACCCTGCTGCGGGAGATCCTCGACCACGCCGACGATGGTTCGCTGGTGCTGCTCGATGAGATCGGCAGCGGCACCGATCCCGCCGAGGGCGCCGCCCTCGCCGCTGCCGCGCTGGTGGCGCTCACCCGGCGGAATGCCCTGACCATCGCCACGACCCACCTGGGCGCCCTCAAGCGGCTGGCCACCTCCACGCCCGGCGTGGTCAATGCCTCGCTCCAGTTCGATGCCGCCACGCTACGGCCCACCTACCTCCTGGTGAAGGGGGTCCCCGGGCGTTCCTACGGGCTGGCCATCGCGCGGCGGCTGGGCGTCCGGGAGGATGTGCTCGCGGAGGCCGAGTCCCAGGTGCCGGACGCGGAGCGGAGCCTCGATGCGCTGCTGGCGCAGGTGGAGGGGCGGGAGCGTGACCTTGCCGAGCGGGAGCGGGAGTTGCGGCTCCGGCTCGAGACCGCGGAGGCGCACGCCGCGGCGCTCGCGGCGCAGGCGGAAGCGCAGCAGATCCGCGACACCGCGCTCCGCAAGCGGGAGAAGGAGGCGGAGCGCGCCGCCCGGGAGCAGGCCCGTGCCTTCCTGCTCGAGGCGCGCGAACAGGTGGAGGC
>JANRJZ010000159.1:0-1821 GCA_033763675.1 Gemmatimonadota bacterium | reverse complement strand
GAACACCACCTTCTCCACCGCCAGGTCGCCACGCGGCGCGGGCAGCTCGGTGGCGGGGGCCTCGAGCGGGTTCTCGGCGAGCAGCTGCGTGAGCCGGTGGTAGGCGCTGCGCGCATCCACCAGGCTCTTCCAGCCCGCGATGGCAGTCTCCACGGGGGCGAGCGCGCGGCCCAGGAGGATGGTGGCCGCCATCATCACGCCGGCGGTCACGTGCAGGTCGATCACGAGATACGCGCCGGCGCCCAGCATGGCCACCTGGACGAACTGGCGCATGAACTTGGTGAGCCCGCTGATGGCGCCGCCGAGCTGGCTGGCGCGCACCTGATGGCCGAGCACGCCGCGGTTGAGCGCCTCCCACTTGCGCGTGACCCCGCCCACCATGCCCAGGGCATTGACCACCTCGGCGTTGCGCACCGTCTGGTCGATGAAGCGACCGGCCTTGCGTCCTTCGGCCTGCAGGTCTTCCAGGCCCTTGCGGGTGAGCTTCTCGTTCAGGTAAGCCAGCCCGAGCAGCAGCAGCGCGCCCACCAGGGCCACCGCACCGAGCAGTGGGTGGAACAGGGCGATGACGATCAGGTAGACCGGCAGCCAGGGGGCGTCGAAGAGCGCGAAGATGCCCGTACCCGTCAGGAAGGCACGCAGGGTGTTCACGTCCTTCAGGCCGTGGACGTACTCGGAACTGCCCGGCTTGCGGGCCGTGGAGAGCAGGCCGGAGAGCACGCGGGGGCCGAGCCTGCGGTCCAGGGCCACGCCCGCGGAGGCCAGAAGACGGGCTCGCAGCAGGTCCAGCACCATCATCACCAGCAGGGCCGCCAGTGCGCCCACGGTGAGGACCACCAGGGTCTCGTCACTGCGGCTGGGGATCACCCGGTCGAACACCTGCAGCATGTACAGGGCCGGCACCAGCAGCAGCAGGTTGATGAACAGGCTGAAGAACCCCGCGTAGAGGAAGAACGGCCGGAAGCGGGTGACGAAGTCGCGCATGGGCGGGGCGGGCGTGGAGTGGGGTGTGCGATGCACCCTTTGTGCCAGAGAGGGAGCAGTATAGCGGGGGGCGCTCCCGGCGACCTCTCGGGTCATCCGGGGGCGGAAAAGCGAAGGAAAGGGTGTGTGGTGGGCTGTGGCGGCGGCGAGACGGGCCAAACCCACGGGGTGCGGCTACAATTCGGGCCCGTCGCCCCGGTAGCTCAGTGGATAGAGCAACCCCCTCCTAAGGGGTAGGTCGCACGTTCGATTCGTGTTCGGGGCGCCAGGATTCTCGCGGCGCGACCACGCTACAGCAACCAGGCCCCGCCGCAGTTCACAGGCGACCCCGCCAGCGCCCACTGCCCGCCGGCCAGCACGCAGCCGTTGGCCCCGCCCGGCCCCGCCGGCACATCCCCGCCCCAGGCCATGTCGGAGAACTGGAACCCCCCGCCCAGGCCGTTGCCGTCGTCGAGCTTGCGATCCACTTCCACGAGGACGGCTGCGGGCACGTAGTTGCCCGTCTTCAGGGTGTGACGCGCCATGGGCGGCGAGGCTGGATCCCCGTATCGCGTGTCGTAGCCGATGTCGGCGAATCCCCCCCAGACGTTGGGCGGCAGACCGGTGGACGGCGCAGCGGGATCGAAGTTGTACGACTCGCCGAGGAAACCGGCGCGGCTCATGTGGTTCCACGCGAGCAGGGTCTCGAACTGGGTGCCCGCGGGCCCGAGCGGCGCGCCATTGGGCTCGATTCGACCATTACCGTTGCCGTTGAATCCGACTCCCGCAATGGTCTGGGTGGCATACGCGTAGTCGCCCGGCATGGCCCGGTAGCGGTCCTCGAACGCCAGTGCCGCC
>JANRJZ010000158.1:0-35835 GCA_033763675.1 Gemmatimonadota bacterium | reverse complement strand
CCTGGCCACTCACCCCTCGGGGGTGGAGGGTGGAGCCGGCGGGCCACCGCCCTGGGCACCGCCCCGGCCACCCCGGCGGCCCCGGCGACGGCGGCGTGACTTGCGGGCAGCGTCCCCGGCTCCGGCCGTGGCCGGCGGATCGGTGGCCGGAGGGCTCGGCGGCTCGGCGGCGGGACGGCTCGGCGGCGGGGCGGCTCGGCGGCTCGGCGGTGGGCCGGCGGGACGGCTCGGGGGCATGGCGGGGCGGCGGCCCGGTGGCTCCGCGGCCCGCCGGGTCGGTGGACCGGAGGTCGGGGCGGAACTCGCGAGGGTCTCGAGCGGCGGGGCATGCTCCATCTCCTCCCGCAGCTGCACCAGGGGGATGATGCGGGAGCCCTGTTCGTCGTGCCGCAGGAAGACCCGTTCGCGGAAGATGTCCACCGCAATCACCTTTTCCCGTCCGCGCGCGGTGGCAATCGCCTTGCCCTCCCGCGGGAAGCGCTTCCGGGCGGCCACGTAGAACTCGTGCTCGTACTTGAGGCAGCAGAGGAGCCGGCCGCAGCCACCGGAGATCTGGGTCGGGTTGAGCGAGAGATGCTGGTCCTTGGCCAGCGCGAGGCTCACCGGGGTCAGCTCGCCCAGCCAGGTGGAGCAGCAGTACTCACGGCCGCAGCGTCCGACACCGCCGAGGCGGGCCGCCTCATCCCGGACGCCGATCTGGCGCAGTTCGATCCGGGCCCGGAACATCCCGGCGAGATCCCGCACCAGGGCCCGGAAGTCCACCCGCTTCTCCGCGGTGAAGAAGATCGTGAGCTTGGCCCGGTCCCACTGCCACTCGGTGTCGCTGACCTTCATGTCCAGCTTGTGGTGCCGGACCTTTTCGGCCACCTGGCGCCGGGCTTCCTCCTCCTGCCGGCGCAGCTCGTTGGCGGCGCGGATCTCCTCCGGGCTGGCGCGCCGGAGGATGGGGCGGCGGCTGGCGGACGGCTCGGGAGGTGGCGGCTCGGGGTCAGACGGCTCGGCGGCTGGGCGGCTCGGCGACTCGGCCACCGGGTTGGAGTCGGGGGGCTCATCGGCGGCGACGAGCGGGGTCTTCTCGGCGCTGCCCCGCTCGCAGGAGGTGCAGCCGCCACCGCACTTCTTCTCTGCTACCGCACCGGCGCTCTGTACCCGGCCGAAGTCCTGCCCCCGCTCGGCCTGGACGATGACCGCCTCGTTGAGGCGTAGCGGGTCCTGCCCATCCGGCCAGTGGAAGAAATCACGGCGCGTGCCCTTGAAACGAACTTCGACGGTCTGCGGCATCAGGCCTCGGAGTACGCGCCCATGGCCGCGAACTTGTCGGCGCGGCGGCGCACCAGCTTCTCCGGGCGGACCTTGCGCAGCTCGTTCACGTGCCGGATCAGCGCCTCGCGCAACGCCTCGCCGGTCGCGTCCGGATCGAGGTGCGCGCCGCCGATCGGCTCGGGGATGATCTCGTCCACCAGCTTGGACTTGAGCAGGTCGCTGGCGGTGAGCTTGAGGGCGTCCGCCGCACGCTCCCGCTGGCTGGCGTCCTTCCACAGGATGGCGGCGCAGCCTTCCGGGGAGATCACGGAATAGACCGAGTTCTCGAACATGAGGATCCGGTCGGCGGTGCCGAGTGCCAGGGCGCCGCCCGAACCGCCCTCGCCGATCACCGCGGCGACGATCGGCGTGGGCAGGGCCGCCATCTCGAGGATGTTCCGCGCCAGCGCCTCCGACTGGCCCCGCTCCTCGGCGCCGAGGCCGGGGTAGGCGCCGGGGGTGTCGATCAGGGTGATGACCGGGGCGCTGAACTTGGCCGCCAGCTTCATGAGCCGGAGGGCCTTCCGGTACCCCTCCGGGTGCGCCATGCCGAAGTTGCGCTTGAGGTTCTCCTTGGTGTCCCGCCCCTTCTGGTGCCCCACCACCATCACCGAGGTCCCGGCGAGCCGGGCCCAGCCGCCGACGATGGCGGGATCGTCCCGGTAGAGGCGGTCGCCGTGCAGCTCGATGAAGTCGGTGAAGATCGTGCTCAGGTAGTCCAGGGTGTAGGGCCGCCGGGGATGCCGGGCGACCTGCACCCGCTGGATCGGCGAGAGGTTGTGGTAGATCTCGCTCCGGAGGGTGTTGAGCCGCACCTGCAGCAGGCGGGCCTCCTCCGAGACGTCGATCTGCCGCTCCTCCCCCAGCTTCTGGAGGTCCTCGATCTGCCGCTCCAGTTCCTGGAGCGGCTTCTCGAAGTCGAGCGCGTAGTTGGATGCCATGGATTCTCCTCAGCCCGCCTTGACGAACGCGACCGCTTCCGGGCCCAGCAGCCGGCGGAGGCCGGAGACCAGCTCCTCATCCGCGGCGACGCGGACCCGCCGGGAGCGGGCCCGCAGCCGCTCCCCGTTGCCGTCGCTCCATTCAATATAGAGCGGCGTGGGACCCGGGTGCCGGCTGCAGAGCGCCACCGCCTGCGCCACCGTTTCCGGGGGCGGGGCCTCGGGGAGCTTCCAGCGCAGCGCCAGCCCCAGGGCGCCCGAGGCCTTGAGGTCCTCGAGCGGCCGGGCCGATTCGATCACGAAGGGCGCCCGCTCCTCCCCCCGGTCCCGGGCACTGTAGCCGCCGGTGAGCAGCACCGCGAGATCCTCGCGGATCACCGCATTGAGCTTGGCCCAGGCGTCGGGGAAGACGATGGCCTCGGCGGTACCGTGGAAATCCTCGAGGATCAGCCGGGCGTATTCCTTCCCGGTCTTCTTGGAGATCTGGCGCTTCACCTGGGTGATCACCGCCGCGAGCGTCACCTGGTGCTCGCTCCACTCCTGCAGCGTGGCGGTGGTGCGGGAGCCGAACACCTCGGCCTCCGCCCGGAACCGTTCCAGCGGGTGGCCCGAGATGAAGAAGCCGATGACTTCCTTTTCCTTCGCCAGCCGTTCCTGCTCGCTCCACGCGGGGATCTCCGCCAGGCCGGTCGGGGCCGGACGGGGGGTGGACTCGGGGCCGTCCCCGAACAGGGAGGACTGGCCGGCCTCCTGTTCCTGCTGCAGAAGCTGCGCTTCGCGGAGCACTTCGTCCAGCGCATGCGTGAGCTGGGCCCGGTGGCCCCCGAGGCCGTCCATGGCGCCCGCGGCGATCAGCGACTCCAGCACCCGCTTGTTGCAGAGCCGGAGGTCCACCCGCCGGGCGAAGTCCTGCAGGGTGGTGAAGGGCTGTGCCCGGCGGGCGGCGATCATGGACTCGATGGCGCCCCGGCCGACGTTCCGCACCGCCCCCAGGCCGAAGCGAATCCGGCGGTCGCCGGTGACGGTGAACTTGAACCCCGATTCGTTCACGTCCGGCGGGAGCACCTCGATGCCCAGCTCGCGGGCTTCATTGATGTACTGCACCACCTTGTCGGTGCTGCCGATTTCCGAGGACAGCAGCGCGGCCATGAACTCGGCCGGGTAGTAGGTCTTGAGCCAGGCCGTCTGGTAGCTCAGCACCGAATAGGCCACCGAGTGCGACTTGTTGAAGCCGTAGCGGCCGAAGGTCTCGATCTGGGTGGCGAGGTCCTCGGCCAGCTTCTTCGGGTGGCCCAGCGCGACAGCCCGCGCGATGAACGTCCCCAGTTCCTTCCGGATCAGCTCCGCGTCCTTCTTGCCCACCGCCTTCCGGAGGACGTCGGCCTCGGCGAGGCTGAATCCGGCGAGCACGTTGGCGATCCGCATCACCTGTTCCTGGTAGGTGATGACGCCGTAGGTCGGCTCCAGGATCTCCTTGAGGTCGGGGTGCGGGTAGCTCACCGCCTCCTGGCCCAGCTTCCGCCGGATGAACACCAGGTGCATCCCGGTGTCCAGCGGGCCGGGGCGGAGCAGGGCGTTGGAGGCGACCAGGTCGTCGAACCGGTCGCACTTCATGTTGCGCAGCGTCTCGGTGGCGAGCGCCGACTCGAACTGGAAGATCCCGGCGGTCCGGCCCTGGCGGAGCAGCTTGTAGACGGCGGGGTCCTCGAGGTCGAGGGCATCCATGTCCAGGGTGATGCCGTGCCGCTCCCGCACCATGCCCACCGCGTCGAAGATCACGGTGAGGGTCTTGAGGCCGAGCTTGTCCATCTTGAGCATGCCGACCTTTTCCAGCGGCCCCATCTCGAACTGGGTGATGAGGGAGTCCTCGCCCTCACCCGCGGCGCCGGCGCCCTTGGTGGGGGCGGTGCAGACCGGGACGTAATCAGAGAGCGGCCCCGGCGCGATCACCACCCCCGCCGCGTGCACCGAGGCGTGGCGGCTGATGCCCTCGATCCGGCTGGCGAGGGTGACGCAGCGCTCGTACTGCGGGCTGGTCTCCACCAGCTCGCGGAACTCCTTCACCTTGTCCATCGCCTCCTCGACACCGAGCGCGAAGGCCGGCCCCGAGGGGATCAGCTTGGTCATCTTGTCCGCGTCCCCCGGGGGGATGCGGAGCAGGCGGGCGACGTCCTTGACCGCCGCGCGCGCCTTGAGGGTCCCGAAGGTGATGATCTGCCCCACGCTGGTCCGGCCGTAGCGCTGCCGGACGTACTCGATCACCTCGCCGCGGCGCTCGAAGCAGAAGTCCACGTCGATGTCAGGCATGGAGACGCGCTCGGGATTGAGGAAGCGCTCGAACAGCAGGTCGAACCGGAGCGGGTCCACATTGGTGATGCCGAGGGCGTAGGCGACCAGGGAGCCGGCGGCGGAGCCGCGGCCCGGCCCCACCGGGATGCCGCGGTCGCGGGCGGCCTGGATGAAGTCCTGCACGATCAGGAAGTAGCCGGCGTAGCCGGCCTTGTTGATCACCCCGAGCTCGTAGTCCAGCCGGGTCTGCACCGGCTCCGGAAGCGGGGTCCCGTAGCGCGCCGCGGCACCCTTCCGGGCCAGCGCCTCGAGCAGCGATTCCTCGGTGACGTCGTCGGGGCGGGGGAAGGCGGGGAGGTAGTATTTCTTCTCGAAGCTGAACTCGCAGGCGTTGGCCACGAGCTGCGTGTTCGCCAGCACCTCCGGATGCTCCCGGAAGAGGGCGCGCATCTCCGCTTCCGACTTGACGTACGACTCCTCCCCCGTGAACCGGAACCGCTTGGGGTCGTCCAGTTCGGCCCCGGTGCCGATGGCGAGCAGCACGTCATGGGCCTCGGCGTCTTCCCGCCGGAGGTAGTGGGCATCGTTGGTGGCCACCACCCCGAGTCCCAGCTCCTGTCCCAGGCGGAACATCCCCTCGTTGACGATGCCCTCCTCGGGGATGCCGTGGAGCTGGACCTCGAGCCAGAAGTTGTCCTTGCCGAACGTGGTGGCGAACCACTCGGCCGACTTCTTCGCCTCCTCGTAGTTCCCCTGCCGCAGGTAGAGCGCGATCTCGCCGGAGAGGCAGGCCGCCAGCCCGACGATGCCCTCACTGTGCGCCGCAAGGACCTCCTTGTCGATGCGCGGGCGGCGGTAGAAACCCTCGAGGTACCCGATGGAGCTGAGCTTGACCAGGTTCCGGTAGCCGGCCCGGTTCTTCGCGAGCAGCACCAGGTGACTGTACTGCGCCGGGGCCCAGGCGGGCTTCTGGGTCGTGGTGCGGGGCCCGAACGCGAGGTAGGCCTCGAATCCGAGGATGGGCCGGAGCCCCTTCGCCTTTGCCTCCTCGTAGAACGACCAGGCGCAGTGCATGTTCCCATGGTCGGTGACGGCCAGGCTGTCCATCCCCAGGGACTGGACGTGCTTCACCAACTCCGGGATGCGGTTGGCGCCGTCGAGGAGGGAATACTCGGAGTGGGTGTGGAGATGGACGAAAGACATGGCGGCTCGGCGACTCGGCGGCTCGGCGGCTCGGCGGCTCGGGGGAGGCGCCGGGGTGCCGAGCCGTCAGGCAGCTTATTTCTCCCTTGCTTCCAGCGCCCGCAGGACGTCGGCCAGGGCCACGCCCCGGACCTGCAGCAGGACCAGCAGATGATAGAGGAGGTCCGCCGATTCCGACGCCAGGCGGGTGGCGTCCTGCGCGTTGGCGGCCACCACCACCTCCACCGCCTCCTCACCAACCTTTTGCGAGACCTTTGCCACACCGTGATCCAGCAGGGTAACGGTATAGGATCCCTGGGGCCGCTCCACCGCGCGGGCCGCGATCCGGGTCGCGAGGCGGGTAAGGAGGTGGCCGCCGGGGTCGGCGCCCTGGGCGGTGCTGCCATCGGGGCGGACCACGGTGGAGAAACAGGTGGGGCTCCCGGTGTGGCAGGCGGGCCCCTGCTGGTCCACGCGGTAGAGCACGGTGTCGGCGTCGCAGTCGAGCCGGATCTCCACCACCTGCTGCGTGTTGCCCGAGCTCTCGCCCTTGCGCCAGAGGGTCTGTCGGCTCCGGCTGTAGTAGTGGGCCTGGCCGGATTCGAGGGTGCGGCTCAAGGCTTCCCGGTTGGCCCAGCCGAGCATGAGCAGGTTCCCGCTCTGCCGGTCCTGGGCGACCACCGGGACCAGTCCCTCCGGGTTAAACTGAACCCGCTCGAGCCAGTGGTCACGCGTCACGGCCACAAGCTATCGGCGCCCGATATGATTGTCAAAAGCCCTTGTGGCGCTTTATCTTGCCCTCTCTCCACCAAACCAGATGACCCTACTGCATCCTGCCGCTTCGCGCCTTCGTGACCGCTGGATTCCGGGCCTCCTCGCCGTGACGCTGGGGGCCTGCGGCGGGAGCACCGACCCCGGCCCGGCCGCCGTGGACTGCGATGGTGTCACGGTCACTACCCTGCCGGTCGGCGGGCACGCCATCCTCGACCCGGCCGCGACCAATGGCTGCCTCCGGCTGCCTGCAGCCGGTGCCGGCGGAGCGGAGCACCTCGTGGTGGCCTACTCCGCCAATGGGCAGGAGGCGCCTTCCGGGGTCCGGGGCGGGTTTTCCCTCCGGGGCGTCGGGGATGACTTCGCCGCCCTGCGCGCCGAATCCGCGCCGTCTCCACGGCTGTCCGCGTTCCGGACCCCGGCGGGGCCGGCAGCCTTCCACCTCCGGCTGCGGGAGCGGGAGCGGCAACTGGCGCGGAGCCCCGCGGCGGCGCTCGCGCGGCTGGCCCCGGCACGGGTCGCGGTGCCCCCCACGGTCGGGTCGCAGCGGGACTTCCGGGTCTGCGCGGACACCGACTGTGCCGGCTTCGTCACGGTGCGGGCCACGGCGAGCTACGTGGGGAGCAAGAGCGCCATCTACCTCGATGACACCGTGCCGGCCGGCGGGTTCACCGGGAGCGAGATCGCCGCGGTGGGGGCGCTGTTCGACTCGGAGCTCTATCCCATTGATACCACCGCGTTCGGCCGCGAGTCGGACGTGGATGGCAATGGGGTGGTGGCGGTGCTGCTCACCGACGCGGTCAACGCGCTCTCGCCCGACTGCCAGCAGACCGGCGCCGTCATCGTGGGGTATTTCTTCGGGCTGGACCTGCTGATCGGCGAGCCCAATTCCAACGAGGGCGAAGTCTTCTACGGCTTCGTGCCCGATCCCACCAAGCCGGTCTGCGCCAGCAAGAGCCAGGTGCTGGACCTGATCGCGCCGACCTTCATCCACGAATTCCAGCACATGATCAGCTACCACCGGCATGTGCTGCTGGGCGGTGGCGAGGCGGAGGAAACCTGGCTCAACGAGGGGCTGTCGCACTTCGCGGAGGAGCTTGGGGGGCGGCAGGTCACCCCGGGCTCCTGCACCGGGGGCAACTGCCTCAACCAGTTCGCCAGCGGCAACCTGCTCAACGCCTACGATTACCTCGCGGCGCCGGAGACGCACTACCTGGTGGAGCCGGGCAGCTCCTCCGGCACCTTCGCGGAGCGAGGCGCCAACTGGCTCTTCCTGCGCTGGCTCGCCGACCGG
Organism: Gemmatimonadota bacterium; assembly: GCA_033763675.1. Taxonomy (GTDB): domain Bacteria; phylum Gemmatimonadota; class Gemmatimonadetes; order Gemmatimonadales; family GWC2-71-9; genus JADJOM01. The sequence continues at coordinate 28,056 of JANRJZ010000158.1, read as the reverse complement.
TCGCCGGCCGACTCGGTACTCGGCACCGATCTGACGCGGGCGATGCTGGGGGCGGACGCCGGGGGGCTCGCGCTCACCGGCGGGGCCAACGTCGCGGCCGCCGCACAGCAGTTCCAGGCGGGCGTCACGCTGGGCACGCTGCTGGGGCAATGGCACCTGGCCAACTACACGGAGGTGCTGCCCGCCTTCCTCGAGCCGAGCGGCCGGATCCGGTACCGGACCTGGGACCTGGCATCGGCCTTCAACCAGGTCATCCCCGGCCCCTACCCGCTGTTCCCCGATTCGACCGCCGGGCCGGGCTACCGGGCCTCCGGGACCCTGCGGGGGGGGTCGGGCAGTTATGCCCGGATTGTGCAGGCGGCGGACGCGCCGGCGGTGGCGCTCGGGCTCTCGGTCAAGAACCAGGCGACGGTCCTGCCACGATACGCGGTGCTGAGGATCAGGTGAGGCGCGCGGGCGGCGCCGTCCTCCTCGGCCTCTGCCTGCTGCTGCCGGGGGGCCTCCGCGCCCAGAGCCAGCCGCCGCTCGCCCCGCTCATCCTGACCCTGCCCATCTCGGTGCGCTCCGCCGGGCTGGGAGGCGCCAGCGTGGCGCTCAACGGGGATGCCAGCGCCACGTTCCTCAACCCGGCGGGTCTTGCCACCATCCGGAACATCGCCATCGAGGGGGCGGTCCAGCGCTATCCCGATGGGTCGCTCGAGGGGTTTGCCGCCGGCGCCTTCCGCATCCTCCAGTTCGACCTGGGGGGCGGGGTGCACTACCTCCGGTTCAGTGACAGCGCCGCGGTGGCGGACAACCTGCAATGGACCGCCTCGGCGGTGTACCGCTTCGGGCTTGTCGCGCTGGGGAGCACCCTCCGCTACGTCTCGCTGGAGGATTCGGCGGGGGTGGTGCGGCGGAGCGCTGCCATGGACATGGGGCTCGGGATCCACGTCTTCGACCTGATGACCCTGGCCTTCGCGGTTCGGAGCCTGGAATCGTGGCGGGTGACCGGCGGGCCGCTCCTCCTCCCGGTCAGCAAGCACGCGGCGGCGGCCTTCAATTTCACGGATCCCCAGCTCACGGCCCGCCTGCTCGGCACCGTCGAGGTGATCTGGCAGGACCGCGCAGCCCGGCGCACGCTGCTCGGTGTGGAGGCGGGGGCGGTGCTGAGCGGGGTGGGGATCGTCGGGCGGCTCGGGTACGGGGCCGCGCCCGAGGGGGCGGGGCAGAAGGAACTGTCCCTGGGCGCCGGGGTGGTGCTCAGCCGCTTCAACATTGATTACGCCTGGCAGCGGCGGACCCGGCTGGGGCGGGAGATCCACCGCCTGGGCCTGCGTTTTACCCTCTGATGCGCCGGAAGGGCTGCATGATCCTCCTGATCGTCGCGGGCGTGCTGATGGCCGGCTTCGGGACCGCGTACGTCGCCAGCGAGGACGTGCGGTACCTGACCCGCGCCGGGATCGAACAGACGAAGATCCTCGAGGCGCGGGAGCCGATCTCGAAGATCCTCCGGGACCCGGCGACCACGCCGGCCCGGCGGGCCCAGCTCCAACTGGTGCTCGACGCGAGGGACTTCGCCGCCGAGATCGGCTACGATGCGAAGCAGACCTACACCACCTACGCGGACGTGGGCCGCGACACCCTGCTGTTGGTGCTGTCCGCCAGTCCGCGCAACTGCCTCTGCGCCCACCTCTGGAAGTACCCGATCGTGGGCCGCATCCCCTATAAAGGTTTCTTCGATCCCGCGATGGCGCGGCGCGAGGCCGGACGGCTGGAGCAGCGGGGCTACGACATCTACCTCCGGCCGGCAGGCGCCTTCTCCACCCTGGGGTGGTTCAACGATCCGCTCTACTCGACCGCGATGAGCGCCGATTCCGTGGAGCTGGCGGCCACCGTGCTGCACGAGATCGCGCACAACACCCTCTACGTGAAGAGCGCCACCCCGTTCAATGAGAGCTTCGCCCAGCTCGCGGGGTATCGTGCGGCGGAGGCATTCTTCCGCCGCCGCGGCTCGGTGGCGGCGGCGGAGCAGGCGGCCAACCGGTGGCTGGATGAGGTGGTGCTGAGCGGCTACTACACCGAACTCGCCGCCCGGCTCGACACCCTGTATCAGCGGGTCACCGACTCGGTCGCAGTGGACAGCGGGCGTGCCGCGCTGGGCCGCTGGGCGCGGGAACAGCTTGAGGGCCCGGTCGGGAGTCAGCTCCGCACCTATACGATCGGGCCGATGGCGGACCGGCCGGTGAACAACGCCCGTCTCATCGCGGCCCGCATCTACCGGACCCGCCTCCACCTGTTCGAAGCGTGGTACCAGCGGCACGGGGCGGATATCGCGGTGGCGGTGGCGGCGCTCGACTCATTGACCCGGGGCGTCGAGGCCGACAGCGCCTACGCCCGGCTCGAGGCGGCGCTCGCCCCGGCCCCGGCGCCCGAGGCCGGCCCATGAGCGCGGGGGAGATCCGGGCCCGCAATCCCGCGATCGCCGGGCTGCTGTCGCTGCTGAACCCGGGGCTGGGCCAGCTATACAACGGACAGCCGGGGCTGATGCTGCTGGCGTGCGGTGCCTGCTATGGCAGCGCCCTCGCCGCGATCTCGGGGGTGATCGGGGTGCTCGCGATGCCCGATCCCTCCCAGGGGTTTGGACGGGTGATGCTGTGGGGCGGGGCAGCGGCGTTCGGGTGGATCGGGTCCGTGGTGCAGGCCGTGTTCGCGGCGCTCGACCGGCCGGAGTACGAGGTGCGGGGGTACAACCGGGCTCCTGTGTATCTCGGGCTCCTCGCGCTCTTCTACCTGGTGCTCCCGTTTACCCTGGCCCGGCCGGTCACCGCCTGGCTGCTGGCGAGGAACGGCATCCGGACGCCGGAGCAGGTCGCCGCGTGGACCACGCGGGTGGAGTCATTGCGCCGACGGGCGGCGGCGCCGGCGACCGACCCGTCCGGGGCCGGGGCAGCGGAGCTCCCGGTGCCGGACCTCGACATCCAGGAGCCCGTGGACCCCGAGGTGGCGGCGGCGGGAGCCGCGACCGTCATTCACCTGGTGCTGGTAGGGGGCCCGGACGGCGGGGTGTACGACATGTACTCGACCGAGCCGAGTTGTGTCCACCAGCGCGGCGATGCGCCGAGCTGGGCCAACCTGTACGCGCGCCCGGAGGACTCCCTCGGCGTCACCGCGGTGCAGGTGCTGGTCAACACCGACAGCGGCACGACCCGCGACTTCCGGATCACCGTCAACCTCGGCAACCTGCCAGGGGGACGGAGTTACGTGGCGGACGGCGCCACCTTCGAGCCAGGGAGCGTCCCGCCCAGCGCGACGGTGGACCGGCGCGGGGCGGGAGCGGTGCTCCGCCTGACCGGCACCACCGACCGCGGCGTCCGGATCGAGGCCACGGTGCAGTGCCGCCAGGTCAGCGAATAAGCGCGATATCGCCCGAGCCGGTCTCGATGCTGATGATTCCGCGGCCGTCGCCCAGGCGGCCCTGGATCTCCCCCTCCGACTTGCGCACCAGCTGCAGCGGAACCGAGAGGTCGATGTCCCCGCTGCCGGTCTCCAGCGTGACGGTGGCGTTCACCGATTCCGGCAGCCGCACCGAGACATTGCCCGACCCGGTTTCCGCCTCCAGGCGATCAATCGGCCCGGTGAGGTCCAGCCGGATGGACCCGCTCCCGGTATCGAGGCTCACCAGGGGCGCCGAGGCGGACTGGATCTCGATGTCCCCTGACCCGGTGTCGACCTTGATGCGGCGGGTGGTGATCCGGCTGCCAGTGACCGAGCCGCTGCCGGTGTCCACGTCGAGCTCCCCCTCCGTGACCCCGGTGACCGTGACGTCGCCAGAGCCGGTATCGAGGGAAATGCGGCCGGCGACATCCGTCACTGAGATGTCCCCCGAACCGGTGTCGATGTGGAGCACCCCTTCCGTGCCGCGCGCGGTGACGTCCCCCCCCATGGTGTCGAGGCGCAGCTCGCCGTTCACGGTGCTGGCCTCGATGCGCCCGAATCCCAGGTAGATGAACACCCGGCGGCCTTCGGGAATGGTGACCCGGAGATTCGCCGCCGCCTCGAGACCGTCGCCATCGCCGCGGATGGTGACCCGGCGCCGGCCACCCTGCCGGTTCCAGCGGCCGTCCTCACCGCCCCAGGTGCCGTCGTCGTTGATGTAGAAGTTGGAGTTGGACCCCCGGCCCATGGCGGGGTAGATGATCCGGTCATCGGGGTAGAGGACCCGGAGGGTCATCCGGTCGCGGACGGTGCCGGTCTCCACGGTGAGCCGCCCGGCGTCCGGGCCGGTGCGGGAGACGGCGACGGTGACCGGCCCCCGCCCGCCGCCCTGGACCGTCACGCCCCCGGCGATGTTGTAGAGGGCGACGACCTCGCCCGCGAGGGAGTAGTTCTGGGACTCCTGGCCGGCCAGGGGCAGCGCCAGCAGGAGCGCAAAGGGGGTCAGGCGCATGTGGGATTCCTCGACTGGGGGTTCGCGGGTTGGACCGCCGGGGGGCTGCCGGGGTTGGAAGTGCCCCTTGCGGGCCTCCTGCCGGGGGTCATACTTAGCCTACCCCACGAAAGATTCAGGCAGGAGCCGGCATGGCCCGCGATCTACTGCCCATGATTCGTCAGGCGCTGGGCCCGAAATACCAGGTCGAGCGGGAGGTCGGCCGGGGGGGAGCCGCGCGAGTCTTCCTGGCCCATACCCCCACTGGGGAGCCGGTCGCCCTCAAGGTGCTGCACCCCCAGCTCGCCGCCAGCGTCACCGCCGACCGGTTCCTGCGCGAGATCGCGCTCATCTCCCGGCTCTCCCACCCGCGGGTGGCCCGCCTCCTCGATTACGGTGAAGGTGACTGGCTGCTCTGGTACGTCATGGAATACCACGCCGGCCCCACCCTGCGGCAGCACCTGGAGCGGGCGCGGAAGCTGTCGCTGTCGGACGTGGTGCACATTGCCCACGACCTCTGCGCCGCCCTGGACGCGGCCCACGCGCTCGGCATCGTGCACCGGGACGTGAAGCCGGAGAATGTCGTCCTGGCCCCCGAGGGCGCGGTGCTGGTGGATTTCGGCATCGCCAAGGCCGTGGCCGACGCCGGCTCTGACCGCCTGACCCGCTCGGGGTTCGCGGTGGGGACCTCCACCTACATGAGCCCGGAGCAGATCTCGGGGACGGATAGCGTGGACGCCCGTGCCGACCTCTACGCCCTGGGCTGCGTGCTGTTCGAGTGCCTTGCCGGCCGGCCGCCGTTCGACGACCCCTTCGAGGACCTGGTCCTCACCAAGCACCAGACCGCCCCGATCCCGGACCTGCTCCAGTTCCGCCCTGACGCTCCCGTGGAACTGGTGAAGGTCGTCCTCCGGGCACTGGCCAAGCAGCCGGCGGACCGCTGGCCCTCCGCCCGGGCGATGGACGCCGCGGTTCCCGCCCTGGCCCATACCTGAGCCGACCGAGGCGGCTTCCGCCGTCACCTGGTCCTGACCGGCGCGTCATCCTCATGTGACCGGCGCGGCGCATCCTCGCAGGCATGCGCCGGACCCTCCTGCTCCTGCTCCTCATGCATTGCGCCGCCGCCGCCAGTGACCTGGGCGCGCAAAGCCGGATGGACCCGCATACACTCCGGCGTGGGGTCGCGGCGCTACGGCTCCGGGCCATGCTTGGTCCGGCAGTGACCCCCACCAGGACCCTCCCCGGCTCCCTTGCCTTCCCTGACCTCACCCCGCTGCTGCGGCCGGCGCAGCGAGCCCGGACCGTCTTCCTGCCCCTTGGATCTGGGATCGACCTCCGGGCCGGTGTCGAGTGGTGGGCGCTGGAGCCGAGGGGCTCGCTCGGAATCCGGCTTCGCTTCTGACGGGTGTTACCTGCCGGGCGGGATCCGCGTGATGCGGATGTGACGCGCCGTCGTAGCCTACGTGCATGCCGATCCGTTCCGCCGCCGGCCGCGGCTCGCTGCGCGCCATCCTGCGGTTCCTCACCCTGGTGCTCACCGCCTGCGCGCCCGCCGCGCCGGCCCTTCCCGTCGCGGAGGGTTTCGTTGCGGTCTCGGGGGGTGATTCCCTGTTCTACCGCATGGTGGGGACGGGCCCCGATACGGTGCTGGTGCTGCACGGCGGTCCCATGCTCGACAGCCGGTACCTCGAAACGGCGCTGCGCCCCCTCGGTGCCGGGCATGCGCTGCTGTTCTACGACCAGCGCGGGCGCGGGCGCTCGTCGGAGTCGCTGACCCCGGACGCCCTCACCCTGGCCAGTGATGTCACCGATCTGGAGGCGCTGCGCCGGCACTTCGGCCTGGAGCGGCTCACCGTGGTGGCGCACCACTGGGGCGCCGCCATCCTGCTGAAGCACGCCCTGTTGTTTCCCGGGCATCTGACCCGCGCCGTCCTGCTCGCGCCCTTTCCCCACAGCGGCGGGTTCTACTCGGAGCTCATCCGCCGGCCGAGCGATGCCCCGGCGCTGGCGGCGCACCTGCGGGCCCGCGAGGCGGGCGCCGACACCACAGACCCCGTGGGCTACTGCCGCCGCTACTGGGGAATGGCCTTCTCGCCGGTCGAAGAAACCGACCCCGCCGTCCTCCGTGCCCTTGCACCCGCGGTCTGCGCCGAGGCTGCCGAGCGGCTGCTGGCCCGTGAGGGGAGGCAGCGACGGCTTGCCGCATCGCTGGGTACCTGGGATTGGAGTGACTCACTCGCGCTGGTCGGCGCGCCGACGCTGGTGGTGGTGGGCGCCGGGGACCCGGCGCTGATCGCCGGGGCCCGGGCGTGGGCCGCCAGACTGCGGGACGCCCGGGTGTTGGTCGCTGGCGACTCGCCCCTTTTTCCCTGGGTGCAAGACCCCGAGGCGGTGCGAGCCGCCATGCGCTCCTTCCTGGACGGCGCCTGGCCCGCCGGCGCGGCGCCCGCGGCACTTGGGCCGGCCGCCGTGATCGGGTCGTGACCACGCCGTGACCGCAACGGGCTGGTGCCGCGAGATGTTGCGGCGATACTACCGCGCCCGATCCGCGGCTGGCCCCATCGGTCCGTGCGGGGCACCGCCATTCCACTGCCGAGTCCATGCCATGCCCGCTGCCCGCCCGCTCCTCCTCCTGGCCCTGCTGCTCACGGCCGCGCCGCTCGCGGCCCAGCAGCCGACGCCCGCCGCTCCGGCGGAAGGCACCGGGCGCGTGACCGGGCGGGTGGTGGACAAGGATACCGGGCGACCGCTGCAGGGGGCCCGGGTCTCCGTGATCGGGATCCCGGGGGTGGTGGAGACGGACCTCGACGGCCGGTACCGCACCCCCCAGATCGCGGCGGGGTTCCGTGCGGTCCAGGCGGCCTACATCGGCTACACCCCGATGCGGCGAGACAGTGTCCGGGTGGTGGCCGGGCAGGCGGTGACGGTGGATTTCGTGATGACGGTGAAGGCCGTGGAGCTGGAGGAGCTCGCCGTCGAGGCGGTCATTCCCGCCGCACCGAAGACCGATGCCGGCCTCCTGGCGGCACAGCAGGCGGCGCCGGGGGTGAGCGATGGCATCAGCGCCGAGGCCATCAGCCGGAGCCCGGACTCGGACGGCGGCGACGTGATCCGGCGGATGACGGGGGTCACTACCTTCGACAAGAAGTTCGTGGTGGTGCGCGGGCTCAACGAGCGCTACAGCAACACGACCCTCAACGGCGCCGACCTCCCGAGCCCGGAGCCGCTCAAGAAGGTGGCGCCGCTCGACATCTTTCCCGCCAGCCTGCTGGAATCCATCATCACGACCAAGACGGCCACGCCGGACAAGCCGGGCGACTTCGCCGGCGGCTCGGTGGAGATCCGGACCAAGGAGTTTCCGGAGAACTGGGTGTTCCAGGTCGGCGTGTCGCAGGGCTTCAACAGTCAGACCACCTTCAAGACCATTCCCCAGCTTTCTCGGCAGGGCACCGACCTGCTGGGCTTCGGCGTGGACCGGCGGGCCCCCAGCCGGCTGGTGAACCGGAGCGGCGCGCTGAGCGAGCGGGCCCAGGAGTCGTTCCGGCAGGTGTGGACCGGCCGGCCCGCGGAAGCGCTGCCGAACGTGGGCCTCAACCTGAATCTCGGCGGCCAGGTCGGGGAGTCGGTTCCGCTCGGCTTCGTCTTCGCGCTCACCTATTCCAGCAAGCGCGGCTACACCCCGGACAAGCTGCTGGCGTACGTCCCCAACACCGACGGCAGCGGGGGCAACGGCCGGGTGGTGGACGAGAGCACCGCCGAGGTGGAGTGGGGCGGCATCGCCAACCTCTCCTTCCGGGTGGGCGGCGGCAGCAAGATCGGGCTCAAGAACCTGTACACCCGGAGCGCCGAGGAGCTGCTGATCCGCGGTTCCGGCTACAACACGGAAAACAACACCATCTTCGACAACTACGGCGTGCAGTACGTGGAGCGGGAGCTGTTCCAGTCCCAACTCTCCGGCGAACATGTGCTGGGCTTCCTGTTCGGGTCGCGCCTGGACTGGAAGGGCACTCTCGCCTGGGCCAGCCGCGACGAACCCGACAGCCGGAACGCCAACTACGTCAAGAACTCCGGGACGCCCACGCTCACCCAGCTCAACTACTTCAATTTCCGGGAGCTCAGGGACCGGATCCGGACCGGCCAGGTGGACCTGAACATCCCGCTCAACCTGCGGCACCAGGCCGATGCGGCCCTCAAGTTCGGCGGGCTGCTGCGGGACAAGCCGCGGACCTACACCTCCACCCTGTTCAACGTGAACACCACGCCGTCCGCGGACCCGGCCATCCTCTCCCAGCCGCCGAACCGGCTCTTTGCGCCGGAGAACGTCGGCTCGGCCATCACCATCTCCGGGGACAACCCGGGTCCGACGTACGAGTCGGATGACGACCTCAGCGCGTTCTATGGCATGGCGGACTTGCCCCTCCTTCCGTCAGTCAGGCTGGTGGGCGGCCTCCGGGTGGAGCACTGGCGACTGACGGTGTTCAAGGCGGGGCGCAACGTGGACTCGGTGCCGCTCTACCGGCGTCCCTGGGACTACCTCTGGTCCGGCAACCTGACCTGGTCACTCTCCGACCGGATGAATCTGCGATTCGCGGGATTCCGTTCCGTGACCCGGCCCGACCCGCGGGAACTGGTCTTCGACCGGTACGTCCCGGTGGGGACCGAGTGTGATCTGGTGGGGGACAGCGCCCTCAAGCAGTCGAACATCCTGAATGGGGACGCCCGCTGGGAGTTCTATCCCCGTCCCGGCGAGATCTTCGCGGTCAGCGGCTTCTACAAGAAGTTCACCAACCCGCTGGTCGAGGTCATCCAGGAGAACGCGAACGTCTGCACCCAGTTCACCGCCAACGGCGAGTCGGCCCGGAACTTCGGTGTGGAGCTGGAGGCGCGCCGGGCCCTCGACTTCCTCCCCGGGTTCCTCGGCGACCTCTCGGTCGGCGTGAATGCCACCATCCTCGACTCCGAGGTGGAGCTGGACCCGGTGCGCTTCGGCGGATCGCAGGGCCTGGCGCTGCAGGGGCAGTCCCCGCTGGTGCTCAACGGCTCCCTGGGCTACAGCAACGAGTCGAGTCGTACCTCGATTACCCTGTTCTACAACTACTTCGATACCCGGATCGCGCGGTATGGCGGGGCCCAGCCGTCCCGCCCGGAGGCCCGCCCCGCCAACGTGCTGGAGAAGGGGCGCTACAGCCTCGACCTCAAGCTGCAGCAGGGCTTCGGCCCGCTCCGGATGTCGCTCGCCGGCACCAACCTCACGAACCAGCGGGTGCGCTGGGTGCTGGAGGGGTCCAACGACCGGGTGGAGACGCGCCGCATCCGGCTGGGAACCAGCTGGTCGTTCGGGGTGACCTACGATGTCTTCTAGCCTGCGCCGGGTCCCCGCGGGGATCGTGGCAGGCGCGCTGCTCCTCTGGGCCTGTGCCGCCGGCGATTCCCTGCTCACCCCCGGGCTGCAGCCGCCCGACAGCGTGACCGCCACCCCGATCAACCTCAGTACCGTGCGGCTGGACTGGACACCACCGGCGGGAGCGGAGCTGCAGCTGTTCCGGATCGAGCGCCGCGCGAACCTCAAGGGGAAGTTCACGACCCTGGTCGAGGTCAACGCCGATACCCGGAGCTACTTCGACACCGACCTCGCCCCGGAGACTTTCTACGGCTACCGGATCATCACGGTGGATCGGGTGGGGGATCGCTCGTCGCCCTCGGTCGTGGTCGGCGCGCTGACGCCACCCCTCCCGGGTATCCGGGTGGTGACCAACCTTTCGGGAACCACCGCGGGCCAGGCGGATCCCAATGGCTATATCCTGGAAGTGTCAGGGCCGCGGGACACGATGCTCTCGGTCGGGGTCGAGGACAGCCGTACCCTTTCCCCGCTCCCGGCGGGCACCTACACGGTGACCCTGCAGGACGTCGCCCCCACCTGTACCATTGCGAACGGCGTCACCCGGACGGTGACGGTGTCGGACACCGGACTCACCACCGTGGTGCCGGCCAGCTTCAGCGCCTCCTGCCTGGATCCGACCCGCGGCAGCATCGTGGCGGTGGTCGCGGTGCAGGGCGACAGTGTGGACGCGGACGGCTACCGGCTGGATTATGCCGGGATCATCACCGGGGATACGGTGCCGGTCGTCGGTGGCGCGGGCATCGGCGGGGTGGGGGGCGCGGCGACCTTCCTCGCCCTGCGCCCGGGGGACTACCAGGTATCCCTGGCGGACGTCGAGGCCCCCTGCACCCTGGCGGGCCCGGCCAGCCGGAACGTGCAGGTCCAGCCGCTCTCGCTCGACACCCTGACCTTCGCGGTGACCTGTCCGGACAAGGGCGGGGGGAATCCGACCGCCCCCTTCGTCCTTCGGAACGTCTGGACCCCGGCGCAGGGAGCGAGCGGCGGCACCGTCACGCTGGATGTGAGCCTCGACCTGTCGCAGGTACCCGGCCAGGATGTGGGCGCCGTGCAGGCCACGCTGCTGTACAACAGCGGGGTGCTCACCTACCTGAGCAGCACCTCACCGGCCCCGGCCCAGATGAGCAACCTCACGGTGAACGCGTCGGTGCCGGGCACGATCTCCTGGCTCAACTTCTCGACCTCGTCCACGCCGCCCACCGGGGTGGTGCCGGTGGCCCGCTTCACCTTCAGCGTGACGGGGAGCAACGGGCAGACCGCCCCGACGCGGACCCAGATCCAGACCATCGGCAACTACGATGGGAGCGCCACGCTCGAGGGCCAGTTCCGGGTCGTCGAGGACACCTTCACCGTCGGGACCGGTGGGGGTGGCGGCGGCAACCAGGCGCCGACGGCGCAGGCAGGCGGGCCGTACAGCGGCAGCGCGGGAGCCGCCATCAGCTTCAGTTCGGCAGGCTCCAGCGACCCCGACGGCACCATCACCAGCTACAGCTGGAGCTTTGGTGACGGCAGCACCAGCACCCAGGCCAACCCGACCAAGAGCTACGCCGCGGCCGGCAGCTATACGGCGACGCTGACAGTCACTGACAATCAGGGAGCGACCGGCACCGATCAGGCCAGCGTCACGGTGACCACGGGTGGTGGCGGCGGCAACCAGGCGCCGACGGCGCAGGCAGGCGGGCCGTACAGCGGCAGCGCGGGAGCCGCCATCAGCTTCAGTTCGGCAGGCTCCAGCGATCCCGACGGCACCATCACCAGCTACAGCTGGAGCTTTGGTGACGGCAGCACCAGCACCCAGGCCAACCCGACCAAGAGCTATGCCGCGGCCGGCAGCTACACCGCCACGCTGACCGTGACCGACAACCAGGGCGCCACCGGCACCGATCAGGCCAGCGTCACGGTCACCGCCGCGCCGGCGGCGCTCACCTGGACCTCGGCCTTTGGGGCCTTCAACCCCGGCCTGCAGACCTGGCCCCTGGTCATCACGCTGAACCTCAGTCAGGACCTGCCGCAGACCTCCGGACCGGAGGCGGTGGGGAGTTACCTGGTGGATTCGCTGGTGTGGGATCCCGCGGTCCTCGAGTTCCACTCGCTCGCCTATGCCAGTGGTGGCGGGAGCTTCAACCCGACGGATGCGGTGGGCGGCTGCAAATGCAAGCTGAGTTTCAGCGGGGTGGGCATCTCCCCGAATTCCGGGGTGGTGGCGCTCGCCACGGTGAACTTCCGTCCCAAGGGCGGCCCCGGCAGCAGCACCACCCCGACCTTCTACCTCAGCTCGGTGCTGAGCACGCCGCAACTCGGGTCGTTCAACTATCTCTCCGTGCTGCAACTGGTGCAGGGAAGCCTCACGCTGCCCTGAGACCGTCGCGCGCCAGCCGCAGGTGAGGCGCGGGTCCGTCGGGCGGAAGGCCGGGGGACCCGCCTACGCGTCCTGTCACTTCCCCACATCACGATCCGGCGGTTTCTCCACAGACATTCGGGCCGCGCGCCGTTACGAGGCGGGCCACGAACCGATACGCGATGGCGGCGTGGTCTTGGTCATGTCGGCCGAGGTTTGCTGCGGCTCAACAGCCCGGTCGTTCGGTGGCCGTCGCCGGCCGACCGCCCTTCCACCATCTGTTTCTCTGGAGGTTCCATGCAGTTGGTCCGCCGTTTCGGTGGGCAGGCCCGGCGTGCGTTGTCGGCGAGCGTGCTGGTTGCGACCGCCGTCGTCGCGGGGGCGTGTTCGTCCGACACCAGTGGCGCGGGGCCCGTGCTTCCGGGCAATCCGCCGCCGAATCCGCAGATCACCCGTGCCGCATTCCTGGCTGACGTCAATGTCCGGACCGGCGAGGTGAAGATCCGGGCGCCGCAGCTGACCGGCACCCAGAACGGCCTCGGCGCCGTCCGGGGCGACTCGATCGACGCCAGTCTCCGCGGGATCGACCTTTCCATGGTCGGCGGCGACGTGGTGCAGCTGACCACGTCGAACTTCGTGGCGTCCGCGGTGGGGGCATTTCAGCCGGGCAAGGTCCGCGTCACCTTCGATATCAACATCACCAACAAGCTCTCCGGCGTGCAGCTGGTGGGCCCGACCGTGTTCCCGGCGCCTCCCGCCGGCACCACCGGCCCCATCCTCTTCCCCTTTGACATCGCGGTTGCGGTGACCTCCGGCGGCACCGCCACCGGCGGCCAGGGCAACGACGTGATCGTGACCCTGCCGAGCTACGGCCTGGTGGCGCCGAGCACGGACTGGAACGGCGCTCCGCACAACTTCTTCAACGACGCCTCCTGCTCCACCCCGAACAACGGTGGCGGCGGGACCAACAACGGTTCCGACTGCTTCCGCTGGGAGGAGTTCGCGGGCCCGATCTTCCCCGGTTCCACCACCGGCGCCAGCAACGTCGGCTTTGACCTCGACCCGACCGTCGGGCAGTTCACCGCCCGCCTGATCGTGGCCGCCGATCTGCAGAACAGCGGCCCGGCGCCGACCGGCACCGTGGCCGGCACCGTCTCCAGCCCGCAGTTGGGCGCCCTGAACGGCGTCACCGTGACCGCGACGTCCGGCATCACCAGCCTCCCGGGCACCACCGCCGGCGCGGGCGCGTACTCCATCGGCAGCGTGCCGACCGGCCCCGCGTCGGTCGCGATCACGAGCGGCCTGCCGGCCGGTTGCACCAATCCCGGTGCGCAGGCCACCACCGTCACCAACGGTGGCACCGCGACCATCAACTTCACCGTGACCTGCCCGGTCCCGACGGGCACCGTCGCCGGCGCGCTGACGTTCAGCGGCTTCACCCCGGCCGCCGGCGCCATCACCGCGATCCAGATCAGCGCCACCCCGACCGGCGGCTCGGCCACTCCGGCCGTCAACCCCACGGCGGCGGGGGCGTACAGCATCGCCAACGTCCCGGTGGCGGTGGGCACCGGGGCCGTGACGCTGGCCAACCTGCCCGCCGGCTGCACCAACCCCGGCGCCGGCAGCTACAGCGGTCTCACCAACGGCGGCAGCGTGACGGTCAACTTCACCGTCCCCTGCGTGGCGCCGCCTTCGCTGTACCAGTACACCGGCACCGCCGTGGACAACGGCGCGACGGTGACGATCGCCTTCGCGATCGACATGTCGACCCGCGACGACCCGGCGATCCCGGGCGCCGATGACATCTCGGCGATCCAGGGCTCGTTTACCTACAACAGCGCCCGGCTCAGCGCCCCCAGCTGCGGCAACGTGTCTGGCTCGGGCCTGACCAACGGCACCTTCAACACCAGCACCGCCGGCACCATCGGCTTCCTGAACTTCACGACCACCGGCATCAAGACGGGCGTGCAGGGCGTGCTGACCTGCACCTTCACGGACGCCGGCTCCGGCGCCCTGACGACCGCCACCACGCTGACCGTGGCTGCGAGCGACAACGGCACAGATCTGCTGCCCAACATCCAGTACAACGAAGTCCCCTGATGTCACCGGGCGGTTGGCGGGCTCCCTCCGGGGGTCCGCCTTCCGCCACGACACCCATAGGAGCGACACACATGCAGATGGCTTCCACTCGGCGCCACCTCCGTCCGATCCTTGCGATCGCGGGCGTGGCCGCCGTCATGTCGGCCTGTTCCGGGGATGAGCCGAATCCCCTGGGCGGGAATCCGGCGGGCGCCCACCACGCGGGCGGCGTCGAGGTGTCCACGGCCCGCGCCCCCCCCCGCCAGCAGATCGCCGTGGCGGTCCGCGCCGAAGGGCGCGAGCCGCTGGGCGGGTTGCAGGGCACCCTGAAGTATGATGCCTCCCGGCTGGCGTTCGTGGGGCAGGCGGTCGAGGGCGGCAAGGTCACCATTGTCAATCAGAGCAAGGCCGGGCAGGGCGAGCTCCGGCTCATCAGCTATGAAGGGGGCACGGGCATCGGCAACCGTTCCGGCACCCTGGTGTTCGCGGTGAAGGACGGGGACTACACCGAGGCCCTGAAGTTCGACCTCGAGATGGCGACCGACGTGGCCGGAGCCAAGGAAATCGCGCGGTACAGCCGGGCGGCGACGGCCGAGGCGGCGGACCTGGTGCTGCCGGCCGCCGTCCGCCTGATGGCGATGGCGGACTGGAACCGGGCACTGTACCCCGACGTGTGGCAGGCGGAGTCGTCCATGACCGCGCACTTCGCGGGGCAGTACCTGGCCAACCTGCGGTACGGCAACGCCAACCTGAGCGCCGAGAGCCCGAGCAGCTGCACCTCGGTCAACGTGCTCGACGCCAGCTACATCGGCAACATCGCGGTGGGCAACAACTCGGTGCTCGCGGTGGACTTTCCCACCCGTGACCCGGTGGTGGCGGGCAACGTCTCGCCGAACTCCTCGCCGATCCCCGGCGTGGGCGCGGGTGGGACGCGCGTCATTGACGTGCTGGACGCCCAGGCCGTGGCCAACGAGGCGGTGGGGAACCTGCGCCCGGTGGTGTGCGACCTGATCCCCGGCCGGGAGCCGGCGCCGACCGCCACGGTCACTCTCAGCGGCAACATCACGACCGCCCGGCTGCTCAGCCGCGACACCCTGTACAAGCTGAGCGGGGTGGTCCGGGTCAACGGGGGCGGGGTGCTCACCATCCAGCCCGGTACCCGGATCGAAGGCATCTACGTGCCCGGCGTGGCCAACATCTCCGCCCTGATCATCGAGCGGGATGGGCAGATCTTTGCCGACGGCACCCAGCTGCAGCCGATCACCTTCAGCTGCGACCAGACGCCCAAGTTCAAGGGCTGCTGGGGCGGCCTGCTGATCGCGGGCAACGGCCCGATGAACAGCAGCCAGAGCGCCACCGCCACCAGCCCGGTGATCCCGGGCCGGGCGGCGACCGGCGGCTGCTTCGAAGTGGTCATGGAAGGCAGCGCCGGCACGGTGGCGGAGACCCGCCTCGGCGGCTGCGCCACCGGGGACAACAGCGGCATCGTGCGCTACGCCATCATCGAGTACGGCGGGTTCTCGTTCGCCGCGAACCGCGAGCTCAACAACCTGACGGTGGGTGGCGTGGGCAGCGGGACCATCCTCGACTACATCCACGTGCACGCCGGCCTGGATGACGGCTTCGAGATCTTCGGTGGCGACCTCAACGTCTCCCACCTGGTCATGACCGCGAACTCGGACGATGGCTTTGACTTTGCCAACGGCTGGAGCGGCAACGCCCAGTTCCTGATCATCCAGCAGGACTCGCTGGATGCGGACAAGGGGTTCGAGATCGACAACACCGAGAGCGCGGCGACGTACAACGACCTGCCGCGGGTCAACGCCCAGGTCTATAACGTGACCATGGTCGGCGCCGAGTCCCCCACCAGCACCAGCGGGGCGGCCGGCAACAATGTCAATGATGCCATCCACCTGCGGCGCGGCGCCCGGCCCGATTTCTTCAACTTCGTCATGATCGGGTTCCCGACGCTGATGGACCTGGATGACGATGCGACCTGCCCGACCGGCGTCAATCTCGATACCGAGGTGAAGTGGCAGTCGGTGGTGGCGTTCAACTTCCCGCGGATTGACAACGCGGACAATGAGGCGGTCTGCTTCCCGTATGCCGCGGGCACGAGCATGGAGGACGAGTTCTACAATGAGCCGGCCTTCGGCAACCTGACCGCGCCGGTCCTGCCCCTCATCGCGCCGTACAATGTGATCACGCCGGACTGGCGCCCCATCAGCGCCGCTGCCGTCTCACAGGGCAGCAGCACCGTGCCGCCCAGCAACGGGTTCTTCGATGTCACGGCCAACTACCGTGGCGCCGTGCCGCCGCTGGCCTCGGGGGGCATCCCGTGGTACGCCGGCTGGACCCGCGTCTGGACCACCGCGACCACGCCGTAATGCGGTCGCTGGAGCAGTGAAGCTTTCGCACTAGTCGCGTCAAGGGCGGCCGGTCCGTGGTCTGGGCCGGTCGCCCGCTCTCGCAGCAGGAGGTTGCATGGAAGTGTCGCGTCCGGTCTGGCTGCCCCCGAAGCCGGCCGCCGATGGATCCGCCCCGCCGGTGCCCACCCAGCGCCGACGCTGGCTGGGGCGGTTCGCCACCCGGCTGGTGCCCTGGGCGCTGCTCGGCACCCTGCTGCTGGCGCTGGGGGGCTGCGACGAGGCCACCTCGCCGGCGCAGCCGCCGTACATCGCCCTGGTGCCGATCATCAACGCCGCCCCCGGCACGGACATCGGCACCACCTACACCTATCGCATCACCGAGATCTCCGGCACCCTGAACATTGACGAGACCCGGCGCGTGGCCCCGGGGGATACCGTCATCGTCCCGGTGAAGCCCGCCACGTACCGGATCCAGTTGAGCGGCCTGCCGTCCCAGTGCCTGGTCCAGGAAGGGACCGACATCTACCTGCTGGTGCCGGAGGGGAGCAACACCACCCTCTGGCGCTTCCTTATCAGCTGCGAGTCGCTCATCACGATCACAACCGGGACCGACGGCCTGCAGCCCGATGCGGCCTACATCTGGACGCTGCGCCAGGGGGGCGCCGCCATCCGCAGCGGCATCATCGAGGCCAACGACACGACCCGTCTGGACCAGCTCCCCGTCGGCGACTACCAGGTGGAGCTGGCCCACGTGAGCGACAACTGCACCGTGACCAGTGACGGCGGCTCCCGCCGCGTCTTCGCCGTGACCGGCACGGGCGGCGGCCGCGCCGACTTCCGGGTGGTCTGCTCCGATCCCCGGCAGCGGCCCTCCTTCCTCCAGGTTGCCACCTCCTATCACGACGGTGCGAGCGGCTTCCTGATGCGGGTCACCGATCCCGACGGCGACCTCGAACGCTATTACTGGGACATCACCGACTGCCAGGGGAAGAGCGTGCTGCCCGGGGGGGGCCGCCAGCGGCGGGGGCTCCTCACGGGGCCGCCATCGGGTCCGACCACCGCGACCATCTTCGGCGCCATCGAACTCGGCCTCCCCGATTCCGCGATGGTCGGCCGCTGCACCAGCCTCCGGGTGCAGGACGAGTACGGCAATACGACGCCCATCGTGGAGGAGCCGATCGGCAACGAGGCGGGGCCGGGACCGCTCCCCATCGCCTTCAACGCGCGGTTCTCGACCACGGTGGCCCTCACGACCACGCTGCAGGTGGTGGATCCCGACTACCTCGGCTTCTTCGCGGCGGCCACGCTCCGGGATGGCATCCTCTTCACCGCGGACGGGAAGCCCGACGTGGGCGTGTTCAATCCCGTGGGCTTTGAGGATGTGCTGGTGCCGACGGTGCCGCTGGGGAATGGCCGGCCGCAGTACTACGACTACTACTCGGTGATTCTCTACCTGTTCGACACCGCCGGCAACTTCACGAGGGTCGAGGACCATGATCTCTTCCAGTGAGGCTGTCGGCCGGCGCGGCATCGTCATGCTGGCCGCAGCGGCCCTGCTTGGCTGCGCGCCGGAATCCGATCCCCTCGATGTGGAGCCGGTGGCCCAGCCGCTCGAGGTCGGCGTTGCGGTGAGCCGCCGGGAGGCCGGACCGGGGGACACGGTGGCGGTCCTCCCGCTCGTGCGCCGCACCGATGGCGGACCGCTCGCGGGGGTGCAGGGCGTGCTGCGATTCGACTCGCGTGCACTCCGCTACCTGGGCCAGCCGCTGGCCGGCGACGCCTTCGTGCTCGTGAACCACGCCGCCGCGTCCGATGGGCGGTTACGGCTGGCGAGCCTGCGCCTGGCGGGGCTCGCGGCCGGGACCGGCGACCTGCGCTTCGAGGTGCTCCAGCCCGGCTGGATGTCGGGCTTGGGCTACGAGCTCGAGGAGGCCGTGACGCCGGAGGGGGTTCCCCTCTACCGGGCGGCCGGCCTGCCGCTCGCTGAGGCACCCGTGCCGGTGGCCCGGGATGTCCGTCCACGGACCCTCGAGGACTGGTGGGACTATTTCGGCCTGGTCGAGCAGCGCCGGGCCAACCTGGCCGGGCAGGGAACCATCTTCGGTGATGTCACCCTCAATGCGGCGATTGACGTGCTCGATGCCTCCGCAGTGGCCAACCTGGCGGTGGGGAACCGGGCGCTGCTCACCGAGGTCAACCGGGACTACGTGATCGCGGGAGACGTCGCCCCGGCCAACCTCCCCGGCCTCGGCGAGGCGTCCGACCCCATTCCCCCCGGCCGGAACGCCGACGGCAGCTTCGACATCACCGTGCTGGATGCCGTCGAGATCGCCAACGAAGCCGTGGGCAACGACCGCGTCATTCCCGGGCAGCCAGTGCCCGGGCGGGGGCCCCGGCCAGGCAGCGCCGTGCTGAGCGGGCTGCTGGCCAGCAGCCGCACCCTGTTTCGCGACACCGTGTATGAGCTGCAGGGCAACGTCATCGTCGGGCCCGGCGCCACGCTCACCGTGCAACCCGGCACCCTCATCGAGGGGGACGGCGCCACCCGCGGCACCCTCATCGTGGCCCGCGCCGGCAACGTGGACATGCGCGGCACTCGGATCGAGCCGATCGTGCTCACCTGCAAGGGACCGGTGAAGAGCGCCGGCTGCTGGGGCGGGGTGGTCCTGAATGGCCTCGCCATTCTCAATCACCGCGATCCGGGCACCACGGGGTTCTGCCCCGAGAAGTTCAGCCCCGGCAGCACCGAGCTGTACGGCGGGTGCCTGGTGGAAGACACGACCGGGGTGCTCCAGTACGTCCGGATCGAGCATGCCGGGATGAGCTACGGCAGTGGCCCGACCGCCGGCCTCTCGCTGCTGGGCACCGGAAGCGGCACCGTGCTGGACCAGGTACAGGTGCACGGCTCGCTCGGTGACGGGCTCTACCTCTCCGGTGGCAACGTCAACCTGCGGCATGTCCTGCTCACCGGGAACCTGGGCGCCGGCCTGCACTGGGACCACGGCTGGGGCGGGAACGCCTTTGGCGGTAGCGCCCAGTTCCTGCAGGTCCAGGTGCCGGTGAACGGCGGCGACGCGATCCTTGGCTCGAATCTCGTGGGCCTGCCCAACGCCGGTCCCCGGTCCGAGCCTGAGCTCTACAACGTGACGCTGGTGGGGAGTGGGAGCGGAGCAGGGCGTGGCTTCGTGCTGCAGGATGGCTCTGGGGGGATCCTCCGGAACGCGATCATCCTGGGGATGGCCGCCGATGGCCTGGACATCGAGGGTGCCGAGAGCTGCGCGCAGTTTGGCGCCGGCTTCGCGTTCTTCGATCACAATATCGCCTTCGGCAACAGCCCGGACTACTCGGCGGATGCCGACTGCTTCGACGAGAACGGCTACGCCACGACCCCGGTCCTCCTCAACCGGGAAGTGGATCCGGCGTTGGTCGCGCCGGCCAATACGCTCACGCCGGATACCCGTCCGCTCGTCGGAAGTCCGGCGACGTCGGGGGCGGTGGCGCCGCCATCCAACTTCTTCTTCGATGTGACCGTCACTTACCTCGGCGCGGCCGAGCCCGCCAACGCCAGCCGCACGAATGTGCCCTGGTATGCCGGGTGGAGCCGGGGATGGAGCGGAACCGCGCCATGAGGCGCATCGCTGTCCTTCTCGCCGCGCTGGCCGGCTGCACCGCCGAGCTCCGGACTGTTGGTCCGACCGGCCCGCCGGAGCTTCCGGCGCCGGGATTCGCCCGGGCGGCATTCCTGGCCGATGTGGACGTCATCGTCGGGAGGATCCGGATCACCTCACCCGAGATCGTCACCACCGGCCTCTCCCGTGTCGGCCGCGGCCCGGACTTGTCCCTGATCGGCGGGGATGCCGTCCTGCTCACCACGTCCAACTTCACTGCCTCGCCGGTCGGCGCCTTCCAGCCGGGCAAGGTTCGGGTGAGCTTCGATCTGGCCATCACCAACCGGCTGGACAACGTGGACCTGATCGGGCCCACGGTGTTCCCGGCTCCCCCTCCCGGCACCACCGGGCCCCTGCTCGTGCCCTATGACGTCGCCATCGCCACGACCAGCGGCGGGGTGTCCACCGGCGGTCCCGGCAACGATGTCATCGTGGTATTGCCCAGCCTCGGCCTGGTGGCGCCGAGCCCGGAGTGGGATGGCTCGCCGTGGAACTTCTTCAATGATGCCACCTGTCCCGGCGGCGACGACTGCCTGACCTGGGAGGAGTTTCCCGCCATCGCCCCGGGCGGAACCACGACGGTCCGCCGTATCGGTTTCGACATTGATCCGACCGTGGGCCAGTTCACCGCCCGGCTGATCGTGGCGGCGGACCTCGCCGATCTTTCCCCTGCGCCCGTCGGCTCTGTACAGGGGAGTGTGACCAGCCCCGGGCTCGGGCCGATCGCGGGGGTGACCGTCACCGCCGCCCCCGGCGGTGCGAGCGCGAGCACCGACGCGGCTGGCGGATTCGTGCTCGCGGGCCTGCCAGTTGGTGCCGTGACCCTTACCCTGAGCGGGCTGCCGCCCAGTTGCGGCGCCCAGCCGGGGTATGCCGTGACGGTGCAGGCCGGACAGATCACGACCTTCCCGCTGGTGCTTACCTGCACCCCGCCGCCATTGCTCGGGACCCTGCGTGGTTCGGTGCGAGACGGCGCCGGCACGGCACTGTCCGGAGTGATCGTCACCATTACCCCGGCCGGGCAGGGAGCAGCACTACCCGTCACCACCGACCTGGCCGGTGCGTGGCTGGCGGCGAACGTCGCGGTGTCGGACGGGACGGGGACCATTGCGCTTGGAGGACTTCCCAGCGGCTGCGTGGATCCCGGGGCGGTGCCCTATGCCGGCCTGGTAAGCGGCGGGACCCTGACTGTGGACCTGACGGTGACCTGCGGGCCCTGAAGCCAGGGCGCCAGCTGGCGGCTCGAGTGGATAGCGGGAGGGGTGGGGCGGTTCCGGGAATTCTGGCGGGGGATGGGATGGCGGAAGGAGCGGAGCAATCGTGACCTGGCTACCGCAGCCGCCGGCCGCTCAGGCGGCTTTCGGGATGGCGCGCGGCCTCGAGGGCGAAGCCGGGGTCAAGCGCCCCCGTCGGCGCCTCACCCACGAAGCCGATCAGGTCCGCCAGCCCCACCGCGGGGCTCTGCCTGAGGGCGAACACGGCGCCGGCGCGGACCTCCGCCACCCCTGCCAGCACCGACTCCCAGTGTGGCAGTTGCGACGGATGGCGGGCCACGACCAGCGGAATGGCGTCGGCGCCCGTGGCCCCGAGCTCCGCAGCAACCGGCACCGCGAGCGCGCGGGCCAGGTCGTACCAGGCGTCCCAGGCGTCCAGCGCCACCACTACCGTGAACCGCCAGCCGAGCTCCTGTGCCAGCGGCCCGAGCCCACGGACAATCGCCTCCGGGGCCGCCGGGGCGCCCGCACTGCCGGTCAGGGGGATCGCACCATGCTCCGCGAACCAGCGCCGTGCCGGCGCCAGCGTGTCCGGCCGGCTGCCGGGAAAGGTGGCGAACCGCCGGGTCACCCGAACCTCGTGCGCCGCGGCCTCCCGCTGAACCGGGAATTCGGCCGCCTCCGCGGCACCCTCGAACGCCACCTCGGCCGCCAGGTAGCGCCCCGCCTGCCGCAGGACCTTGCCCCGGAGGTGCAGCGTGCCGCTGTGCGGTTCCAGCGCGAAGGCCCGATCCAGCGCCATGAGCGCCCGGGACAGCTCCCCCAGGCGCCAGGCGGCATAGCCCGCCTCGTGCCAGATGAGGCCCAGGTCCGGGTTGAGGCAGGCCGCGGCGTCGAGCGCCTCGAGGCCATCGCGAAAGCGCCCCAGCTCCACCAGCGCCGCCCCCCGAAGCGCCAGCGGGAGGGCATCCTCGCCGAACTGCCCGGCGGCGCGCTCGGCCAGCGCCAGCGCATCCTGGTGGCGGCCCGCCGCCCGGAGGATCGAGAAGTACTCCAGCCAGGCCGGCTTGAGATCCGGCTCCGTGGCCAGCACCGTGCGATACGCCTCCTCGGCCTCGGCGCTCCGTCCCTCCGTGACCAGCCGCCTGGGCCGCGACAGCACCCGCTCCGCAGGCGCGGCGGGAAAGACCCGGAACTGATCGGTGGAGTACATGCGCGCGAATGTACCCCACCAGCGGCGTTGCGCTAGGGCGCCGCGCCAGGCTTCGACAGCACGCACGGCCGTTGCGTGGCAGTCCTCGCGACTAGCCGACCCCCAAGGGGCGAAGTATCATCTATTCCTCGATGCTCACCCCTGTCCTGCACCGGATTGCCGCCATGGACGCCAGCTTCTCGACGCGCGAACAGCCCCGCCTGCTCAAGGAACTCAGCGAGTTCCTTTCGATTCCCAGCATCAGCGCCCTTCCCGACCACGCCGCCGATTGTCGTCGCGCCGCGATGTGGCTGGTGCAGGACCTGCGTCGGCTGGGTTGCCCGGTGGTGGAGCTCAAGGAGGGTCGCGGCCATCCGGTGGTCTGGGCCGAGTCCCCGCCGGTCGCGGGCGCGCCGACGCTCCTCATCTACGGGCACTACGACGTCCAGCCGGTGGACCCGGTGAGCGACTGGCACACGCCGCCCTTCGAGGCCACCGTCCGCGACGGCAACCTCTTTGCCCGGGGCACCGCGGACGACAAGGGCCAGGTCTTCTGCCTCCTCCGCGCCTACGAGGCAATCCGGGACGCCGCGGGCCGCCCGCCGCTGAATGTGCACTTCCTGTTCGAGGGGGAGGAGGAGTGCGGCGGGCACGTCCTGGATGAGCTCATCAAGTCCGAGCCGGAACTGGTCAAGGCGGATGCGGCCCTGGTGTGTGACATGTCCTACTACGCGCCCGGCCTCCCCGCGGTGTACACCGCCCTCCGCGGGATGTGTTACGCCGAGGTCACGGTCCGCACCCTGCAGCGGGACCTCCACTCGGGGACCTACGGCGGCGTGGCGCCGAATGCGCTGGAGACGCTGGTCCGGCTGCTGGCGGACCTCAAGGATGAGAGCGGGAAGATCAATATCCCGAAGATCTACAAGTCGGTGATCCCTCCCACCAAGGCGGAACTGCGGGATTGGGGGCGGCTGCCGTTCAAGAAGAAGGAATACCTGAAGGAGGAGGTCACGGCGACGGCGCTCACCGGGCTCAAGAAGTACTCGGTCTTCGAGCGGACCTGGGCGCTGCCGACCTTCGAGATCCACGGCATCCGGGGTGGCTTCGTGGGGGAGGGGGCCAAGACCGTGATCCCGGCCGCCGCCACCGCCAAGGTCAGTCTGCGGCTGGTGCCGGGCCTTCCCTTTGCCCAGGTGGCGAAGTGGCTGGAGCGCGCGGTCAAGGCCGCCGCGCCGAAGCACGCCAGCGCCGAGGTCACAATTCTCCATGGGGGCGACCCGGTCCAGGTCGATGTGAACCACCCGGCGTTCACGGTGCTGGACGCGGCATTCGAGGAGGTGGTGGGCAAGCGGGCGGTGCGGGTGCGGGCCGGCGGATCCATCCCGATCGTGCCGCGGCTCGGGGCCATGGGGGCGCCGGTTCTGCTGACCGGCATCGGGTTGCCCGATGACGGGCTGCACTCCCCCAATGAGAAACTCAACCTGCAGCAGCTGTGGGACGGCATCAACGTCTTCGGCCGCTTCATGGAGCGCTTCGCCGCCACCTCGGCGTAGCGCTACTCGTCCTCTTCCTGGACCGGCTGCTCTCCGGTGCTCCGGCGTCCGCCCGGGTACTGTGCCTCGGTCCGCGCATGCAGTTCGTCGATACCCATCACCGCCCGCACCGACGCGATCACGCCGGCCACAACGTCGTCGGCCCAGTAGGGATCGGGGCGCTGGTCCGCCGGAACCTCCCTGGCACACCCCTCGAGGTACTGGACCGCGGTGGTGACCCATTCCCCCTGGGCCGAGGGCACCAGCGCCCAGGAACTGGTGGACTTGAGTTCCAGCTCGGTCAGCGCACTCAACTGCTGTTCCAGTCCTTCAGTGGTCGCGGCGGACGCCAGGCGCTTGGCCACGAGCTCGAGCACCTGGGCCCGCTCCGCTTCCTGGGGCCCGGGAAGGGGGGCGAAGAAATTCCGCTGGTCCGCGACCATCTCCCCCAGCCGGACGCAGACGGCCCGCACTGCCGGCATGAGCGCGGGGGGTGCCTCCCGCGCCCAGCCCTGTGCGGCCTTCAGGATGTCCCGGACCAGCTGGTCCGCCTGCGCCTCCGGGGGACGGCGCTCCGTCGGTGACGACATGATTAAGAGAATGTTGCGCCCTACCGGGAAACGCAATGGCGGCCGGGCGGGCCGCCGGGACCGGTTGACAACCGGTGTCCCGGACCCTATACGCCAGCCGCCCGGGTCCGCCAGCTTCATCCTGCACCACCCCGCCTATTTCCGTGGGCCTCGTCGCATTCGCGCCGGATCCGGGCGCCCGTAGCGTTCCTCGGCCCATGGTTCCCCGCGCATATGATAGCCGTTCTGCTCCCAGAAGCCGGGATAATCCTCGTCCAGGAACTCGAACCCACGGATCCACTTGGCGCTCTTCCAGAAGTACAGATGCGGAATCACCAGCCGGACCGGCCCTCCATGCTCCGGATCGAGCTCTCGTCCATTGTGCCGCAGGGCGAGCAGGTTTTCCGGACGGCGGAGGTCACCGATGGGCAGATTGGTGGTGAACCCGTGTTCCGCATGCACCAGCACGTGGCTCGCCTCGGGGCGGGGGCGGGCCCGGTCGAATATCGGTCCCAGCGGCACCCCTTCGAAGAGGTTGTCATAGCGGCTCCACCGGGTCACGCAGTGGATGTCGCAGAGAGTCTCCTGGCGCGGCAGGGCGAGCAGCTCATCCCAGGTCAGCTCGAACGGGTGTTCCACCGCCCCGGTCACCGCGAACCGCCAGGTC
This sequence comes from Gemmatimonadota bacterium, assembly GCA_033763675.1. Taxonomy (GTDB): domain Bacteria; phylum Gemmatimonadota; class Gemmatimonadetes; order Gemmatimonadales; family GWC2-71-9; genus JADJOM01. Next base: position 2,622 of record JANRJZ010000158.1, on the reverse strand, counting down.
CGGGTGTCCACGCGGGGCACGGTGCCGTAGTGCAGCACCGGCCATTTCTGGGTGATGATCTGCCCCGGGGGCAGGCGGTCCTTGTCCGTGGTCCGGACGTCGTGGCGCTGGGTCATGGTCTCCCTTCTACGCCCCAGCCCGCGGGGCGGTTCCCTCGGCGAGAAGCTCGCCCAGCGTCAGGGACACCGGCGTCCGGCCGAACACCTCCCCGAAGGAGGCAACCACCGCGGCCGTCACCCGGGCCGGCAGGCCGCTCCCGGACTCGCCGCCCAGCTCCCGGGCCACCGAGGTCATGGTCACGCCGCTGATTCCGCAGGGGACGATCAGGCCAAAATCGGCCAGGTCGTTGGAGACATTCAGGGCAAAGCCGTGGGTGGTCACCCACTGCCGGACATGGATGCCGAGGCTCGCGATCTTCCGGCCGCCGGTCCACACCCCGGTGAAGCCCGGATTCCGTTTTGCGGGGATGCCCAGCCGCCCCAGCGCGTCGATCAGCGCCTCCTCCAGGGTCCGGAGGTACCAGTGCAGGTCCTGCCGGTGCCGGGTCAGGTCCAGGATCGGGTAGCCGACCAGCTGTCCCGGCCCATGCCAGGTGACATCGCCCCCACGCTCCACCTCCGTCACCCTGACCCCGCGCCGCGTCAGCTCTTCGGCGGGGAGGGGGAGGCTGCTCTCCCGGGTGCCCCGACCGAGGGTAACGGTGCGTTCGTGTTCGAGCAGGAGGAGGAGATCGTGCTGCAGCTCATGGGAAATGAGCCGGTCGGCCAGGCGCCGTTGCAGCGCGTGGGCCTCGTGATAGGGGACGCGGCCGAGCTCGACCACACCAAGCGGGGGCGGAACGCTCATGCCGTCCGCGCCCGGCGGGCCAGGAGCAGGAAGAGCCCCGCGCTGAACGCCGTCAGGCCGAGGAGCCCCCAGCGGCCAAGGAGGCTGTCCACCGGGGCGGTGATGAAGGAGACCAGCAGCGTCGCGAAGCCCGCGACCATGCTCAACCCGCCGCGCCGGTAGGCGGAGGCGATCGGGCGCATGAGGATCCAGGCAGCGCCCGCCCCGGCGATCGCTCCCCCGAGCCATCCGAAGAGCACCAGGTCGGCGATCGGGTCGGCGGGCGTGGGCGTGAGCGGGGCCGCGCCCCGGGCCTGCAGCAGCCGGACCAGCCACATCACGGCGGACACCACGGCCACCCCGGCGAGCGTCCCCGCTGCCATCGCGCGGAGCGCAAGGCCGAGATGGTCGGGGTGGACCGGTTCACCGGTGGACGAAAGTTGCTCCATGCATCCTGCTCAAGGGTTGCCCTATGCTCCCGGACCGCCCAACCGCCTATGTGTGAATCACCCGGCCCATGGAGTCGAGCGCCGCCTCGGCGATTGCCTCGGACAGGGTCGGATGGGCGTGCACCGCGAGATCCACTTCTTCCACGGTGTATTCGTTCTCCCGTGCCACCGCCAGCTCGTGGATCATCTCGGAGGCGTGGCCGCCCACGATGTGCGCGCCGAGGATTTCGCCGTACTTCTTGTCCCGGATGATCTTGACGAAGCCCTCGGTCTCGTTGGACGCCCGGGCCCGGCCGTTGGCGCTGAAGGGGAAGCGGCCCACCTGGTAGTCGAGCTTCTTCTCCTTGCACTGCTCTTCGGTGAGCCCGATGCTCGCCACTTCGGGATGGCAGTAGGTCACCGACGGGATGTTGTCGTAGCGGATGGCGTGCGGCTTGTGCCCCGCGATCCGCTCGGCCACCGTGACGCCTTCGCGACTCCCCTTGTGCGCCAGCATCGGGGGGCCCGCGACGTCGCCGATGCAGTAGATCCCCGGTGCAGTGGTCTCGAGGGTGTCGAGGTTCACCTTGACCCAGCCGCGGTCGCTGAGCTGCACGCCCGCTTCCTTGAAGCCCATGTTCTCGGTGTTGACCGCGCGGCCGGCGGCCATGAGCACCTTCTCCGCCTCCACCGTCTGCGGCTTGCCGCCCACCTCGAGGGTCAGGACCACCTTGTCCTTGCCCACCTCGGCCTTGACCACCTTGGCGCCGGCGAACACGTCAATGCCGCGCTTCTTGTAGCTCTTGGCCAGGGTGTCGGAGGCCTCCGCGTCCTCCAGCGGCAGGATGCGGGGCAGCGCCTCGATCAGGGTCACCTTGGAGCCGAAGGCGTTGAAGATGTCGGCGAACTCGCAGCCGACCGCGCCGGCACCGATCACCGCCAGGCTGGCGGGGTGCTTCTCCAGGAACAGCGCCTCGTCGGAACTGATCACCGTGGTCTTGTTGATCTCGAGCCCGATCTGCGGGATGCCCTTCACCCGGGACCCGGTGGCGATCACAATGGCCTTCTTCGCCTCGTGGGTCTCGCCACCCACCTTGACCTGCTTCCCGGGAAGCAGGGTCCCCTCGCCCTTGAGGACCGTGATCTTGTGCTTCTTCATCAGGAACTCGACGCCGCGCGAGTTCTGCTCCGAGACCTTTCGGGAGCGCTTCATCGCGACGCCGTAGTCGGTCTTGACCGGGCCCACCTCGATGCCCAGGTCCTTCGCCTCGTGGGCGATGACCCCCGCCATCCGCGCGCGATGCAGCAGCGCCTTGGTCGGGATGCAGCCGATATTGACGCACACGCCGCCGAGCTTGTCCTTTTCCAC
>JANRJZ010000157.1:0-9401 GCA_033763675.1 Gemmatimonadota bacterium | reverse complement strand
CCCAGGCGCGGCCGCTCACCCTTCGCCCATCCGGCGCAGCGTGTCCGCCACGTAGCCCACATCCTCCCGGGAGCCGATGACCAGCGGGGTGCGCTGGTGCAGGTTGTCGGGCACGATGTCGAGGATGCGATGCACCCCGTCGGTGGCGGAGCCACCGGCCTGCTCGGCGATGAAGGCCATGGGCGAGGCCTCGTACAGGAGTCGCAGCTTACCGCGGGTGTTCTTGCTGTCGGCCGGGTACATGAAGATGCCGCCCGCCAGCAGGTTGCGGTGAAAGTCCGCCACCAGCGAGCCGATGTAGCGGCTGTTCTTGCCCGGAATCTCCTCCGGCCGGTCGCCGTGGAAGCCGCGCACCGCCCACTGCGTCCCCTTGGTCCAGCGGGCGAAGTTGGACTCGTTCACGCTGTAGTACTTCCCCACCCGCGGGGTGACGATCTTCGGGTGCGACAGCAGGAACTCCCCGATGCTCGGGTCCAGGGTGAAGCCGGCTACCCCCTGGCCGGTGCTGTAGATGAGCATGGTGCTGGAGCCGTAGATCACGTAGCCCGCCGCCACCTGGCGGCAGCCGGGCTGCAACACGTCCGCCTCGCTCCCGCGCCCCTCCAGGCTGACCCGGCGGTAGATGCTGAAGATGGTCCCCACCGCGCCGTTGACGTCGATGTTGGAGGAGCCGTCCAAAGGGTCGTAGAGCACGGCGTACTTGCCGGAGGGATACTGCGAGGGGACGGGGATAATCTGCTCGTCTTCCTCCGAGGCCATCACGCACACCCGGCCGGTGTGGTTGAGGGCGTTGGTCATGGTCTCGTTGGCGAAGATGTCGAGCTTCTGCTGTTCCTCGCCCTGCACGTTGGTGGCGCCGGCGCTGCCCAGGATGTTGACCAGCCCGGCGCGGCGGATGGCGGCGGCGATGATCTTGGCGGCCAGCGCGATGTCGTACAGGAGGTTGGAGAGCTCACCGGTCGCCTCCGGGTACTTCTCCTCCTGGTCCAGGATGAAGCGCTCGATGGTGATCACGCGCGGATTCGGCAGCACTGAGACTCCCTACCGGAAGGGTGACGTTCTCTGATCGGCCGGCGACGGTCATCCGCCGGCCGTCGGTGGTGATGGTGATGCTGCCCTGCTGATCGGTGCGCCACACCCCCACCCCGTGGCGCCCCAGCCGTGCGACGACTTCCTGGTGGGGATGACCGTAGCGGTTGCCCGCGCCGCTGCTGATCAGGGCCACCGCCGGCTGCAGCTCCTCGAGCCAGCGCTCGCCGGTGGCGGAACGGGAGCCGTGATGCCCCACCTTGAGCACCGACACCGGCCCCACCCGTCCCGCCAGCCTCGCCTCGGCCACCAGCCCGGCGTCCCCCGGAAAGATGGCCCGGAAGCCGCCGTACTCCACCAGCAGGACGGCGGAGTCCTCGTTGAGGTCGAGCTGCCACTCCCGCCAGGCGGTATCGGGGTGCAGCAGGGTGAACCGGACGCTGTCCAGCTCGAACCCGATGCCGTCGCGCGCCCCCTGCCAGGGAACACCGCTCGCCGCCACCCGGTCCAGCACCTCGAGGTAGAGGGCGTCGGCATGCAGCTCCGCCGGCTCCAGCACCTGCCCCACGGGGAATCGCTCCAGCACCGCGGGCAGTCCGCCCAGGTGATCGGCGTGGGCATGCGAGATCACCGCGACCGCGATCCCCGGCGCCCGGGCCCGGGCCAGGAAGGGCGCCACCACCCGCCGGCCGGCATCGCTCCGTTCGGTGCGGGGGCCGGCGTCAATCAGGACCCAGCGCCCCCCCGGGGTGCGGAGGACGGCGGCATCCCCCTGGCCCACGTCCAGAAAATGTAACGTGAGCCCGGCCCCCTCGGCACGGATGGAGCCGGCCTGCTCCACCCCGGCCAGCCCCCAGATGGCGAGGGTAACCGCGAGCAGCCCCCGCCGGAGGGCTATTCCGCCCCGGGCGCCATCGGAGATGCACCACCACCCCACTGCCAGCAGCCCCAGCCATGGCAGCGCGGAGGCGGGGGCAACGGGCTGGTAGACCACGGCGCCGCTCCAGACCCCGCCCCACCAGGCCACCTGATCCAGCAGGCCGAGCAGCGCACCGGAACCGGCGGCGAGCGGGGGCGCCGCGGCCGGGAGCAGGGCCGTCGCCGCCAGCGCCAGGATCAGCCCCGGGACCACCACCGCCGCGAGCGGCACCGCCACGAAGTTGAGCACCAGCCCCGCGAGCGAGACGGTGCCGAAGAGCGCGGCGGTGATCGGCGCGGTGGCCAAGGTGGCGCCGAGCGAGGCGGCGAGCATTCGCCAGCCCCACCCCTTGCCGAGGCGGCGGTCGCTCCAGCGGGTGACCACCAGCGCGCCGCCGAGGGCGGCCACCGAGAGCCAGGCCCCGGCGTCGAGCGCGGCCCACGGGTCCAGCAGCAGCACCACCTGGCCGGTCACCGCCAGCAGCGGCAGGGGCAGGAGCTCCCGCTGCCGCCACCGGGCCTGTGCCACCAGGACGGCGAGCAGGGCCGCCCGCGCCGCCGGGGGCGGCCAGCCGATGAGGCAGACGTAGGCCAGCGCCACCCCGACTCCCAGCCCCGCCGCGAGGTGGCGGCGCGGGGTGAGGAGGCCGGCCAGCATCACCGCCCAGGCGACGATGACCCCGACGTGGAAGCCGGAGATGGAGAGAATGTGCACCAGCCCCGCGCGGGCGTAGCGGTCCCGGAGTTCCGGCTCCATCCCGCCCCGCCGGTTGAGCAGCAGCGCATCCACCGTTCCCGCTCGGCTGCCGAAGAGCGCGCGCGTCTCCCTGCCGATCCAGTTCCGGAGCCGCTCCGGCCCGGTCGGGGTGAACTGCTCCTGCTCGAACTGCTGGACCAGCATCATCCCGCGCGCCTTGCCGATCTCTCCCTCACGGGGAATCCAGCGTCCCCGCGCCACCCCATCGGTGCCGGCGGAGAGGGTGGTGGAGGGCCAGCGGGCGTCCACCTCGCCGGTGCAGCCGAGTGCGAGGGGGCGGAGGGCGGCGAGTGGGAGATCGGGAAAGGTGGGCTCGGTGAGGCGGACCCGGAGTTCGACTGGGCCCGGCGCGAGGCGGGCGGCGCAGGTGGATCGGTCACGGTGGGCGGCGAGGAGGCCGCTTGCCAGGCCGGTGAGGGTGACGAGGGGCCAGAGCGCCGCGGCGGGTCGGTACCGGAGGAGGAGGAGCGAGGCACCAGCGAGGACAGTCGCAACGTGGATCGGATCCAGAAAACGCAGGAGGCCGGTCGCGAGACCGGCCCCGTAGCAGAACAGCAGCTGCAGCGCGGGCATCATCCGCACGCTCTGGCCTGGCCTAGGGCTGGCGCACCCCGCCCGACTTCCGGCCGCAGCGCGGCGCCAGGTTCACCTTGCGGATCCCTTCCATCACGGTCACCTCGATGGCGGCGCGGCTCTGGTCCTTGTCCAGGTTCAGGTCCGTCACCACCGCCCCCTCCCGCCCGATCACGTAGCGGGGCGGCAGCCGGTTCAGGGCAAAGACCAGCACATCCAGCCGGCAGGTGTCGCAGCCGCAGAAGTCCTTGAAGTGGACCACCAGCTGGTCGTAGGCCTCGACCACGTGGTCTTCGATCGCGTTTCGGATGGCCGGCTTGTTCATGCGAGCACCGCGAGCTGGGGCCGGACCAGCTGCCCCGTGAAGGTGGACCCGGTCGTACCGGTAAGCTGCACCTGGTGGTATTCGCCGATGGCCGAAGCCGGCAGCTCGAGCAGGACCATGAGGTTGGTGCGGGAGCGCCCCAGCATGAGGTCGCCGCGGCGCGCGGGCCGCTCCACCAGCACCTCGAGGGTCTGACCCACGCGGGCCAGGTGTCTCCGGCGCGCCTGATTGCGGACCAGCTCGATGAGCCGCTCCAACCGCTCCCCCCGCCTCGGCGTCGGGGACATGATCCTTGAGCCGCACGGCGGGGGTGCCGTCCCGCACCGAGTACTTGAAGGTATAGGCGTCGTCGAAGCCGGCCGCCTCCACCAGCGAAAGCGTCTCCTGGAACTGGGCCTCGGTCTCGCCGGGGAAGCCCACGATGAGATCGGTGGAGAAGGTGATTCCGGGCATCGCGGCCCGAAGCCGGCCCACCACGGCCAGGTACTCTTCCCGGGTGTAGCGCCGGAGCATCCGCCGCAGGACCGCATTGGAGCCGCTCTGCGCCGGCAGGTGCACATGTTCGCAGACCGCCGGCACCTCCGCCATGGCGGCGATGACCCGCTCGGTGAAGTCGGTGGGGTAGGGACTGGTGAACCGGACCCGGCGGATGCCGTCCACCCCGCCCACCGCGGCGAGCAGGTCGGCGAAGTCGTGGCTGCCGTCGTGGTAGCTGTTGACCGTCTGCCCAAGGAGCGTCACCTCCGTGGTGCCCTGCTCCGCGAGCGTGCGGACCTCGCGCACCACATCCTCGAGCTTACGGCTCCGCTCCGGTCCCCGGGTAAACGGAACGATGCAGAAGGTGCACTTGTAATCGCAGCCGCGCTGGACGGTGACGAAGGCGGTGGCCCCGTTTTCCCGCACCGGCGGCACGTCCTCGTAATGCTCCCACGACCGGAACTCGGTGTCGCTCCCCCGCGTCCCCCCGGCCGCCTGCCCGATCAGGCTGGCCAGGTTCCGGTAGCCATCGGGGCCCGCCACGATATCCACCTTCGGTACCCGCTCCAGCAGCTGCGGCCCCAGCCGCTGCGCCATGCAGCCGACCACCCCCAGCACCCCGCCCGACCGCTTGTACTGCTGCAGCTCTCCCAGCCGCCCAATCACCCGCTGTTCGGCGTTGTCCCGAACCGCGCAGGTGTTCACCAGCAGCACGTCCGCCTCGGCCGGCTCATCGGTCTGGACGTACCCTTCCCGCCCCAGCACGCCGAGCATCAGCTCGGTGTCCGCGACGTTCATCTGGCAGCCGTAGGTCTCGATGTAGAGGCGTTTCACGCCGGAATAATACGGGTAGGACCGGGCGGGGGGCTACTGCCGCCCCCCCGGCCCGTACGGCCGGATGGACAGCCCCAGGATGAGGCTCAGCGCCCGCTCCTTGAACGGGCCGCCGTCGCTCCGCCAGCTGTGCTCCAGCGCCACGTCCACCCCCGCGCGGTCCTGGGCGAAGCGGGTGCCGGTGCCCGCGGAGATGCTCCATTCCCGGGGCTGGTCCCCGGACCGGATCGGGAACGGGAGCTGGGCGTAGCGCAGTCCGGCCCGGATGGGGAAGGCCGTCGGCCGCCGCGCGCTGCGGGCAAACTCCCCGCCGACGCTCACCTCGAGGGTGTTCTCCGCCCCGATCCCGCCCTGGGCCTGGAGATCGCTGTTGGCGGAGGACCAGGTCCGGAACAGCCCCGTGGCCGCCACGGTGAGCCGGGGCGAGGCCCGCACCTGGGCCCCGGCGGAGACGGTGTACGGCAGATCAATGTCGTAGGCCTTGGCGCTGTCGAGCTCCACCGCGGCCTTGCCGTCGCTCCGGAGCAGGAGCCCGAGCTGCACCGCGGAGCTCAGCTGGTGGGTCAGCCCGACGGAGAGCCCGGCCCCCTCGTAGGACAGCTCCGCCGTCTGCCGGAAGGAGATGAACGAGGTATCCTCGAACGCCCGCCGCGCCTCCATCCGGCTGGACCCGGTGATCCAGTACACCCCCGCCCCGATGGTCGTCTTGTCCCCGAGGTGGAGTCCCGCGGCGAACCGGATCTCGCTCAGCCCGCCGAGCGAGCTGAGGGTATCGAACACCGCTTCAGGCTGGCCGGCGAGGATGATCGTATCCGAGGTCGCAAGCCGGAAATCGCGGTCGGCGTAGCTGCCGATCGACACCCCGAGCCCGAGCCGCGACCCGGGCACCGGGCCGCCCACGAAGAGGAGCGGGAAGCGGGTCTCCCGGAGCGAGGCATCCCCCGCAGGGGATTTCCATTTCCGCCAGGTGGGCGCCCCGACGAAGCCCGCCGACACCGAGCGGAGGTTGGCCATGGCCGCAGGATTGAGGTTGCTCTCGCCATCGAACAGGCCGAAGCTCCCGCCGGTGCCGCGGCTGCGCGGGGTGAGCGGCCGGCCGGGAAGGCCCAGCCCGCGTACGCCGAACATGGAAGACTGGGCCACGACGGGGACGAGGTCCAGCAGCAGCAGGGCCACGGCCGCCACCAGGGCGAGCGGGCGCACGAGACGCGGCATCAGGGGGCCTCGAAGGGGAACTTCCGCGCGTAGGTCACGCGGAGGCGGGGCACGAAGCCGGGGGTGCGGCTGGAGCCGAAGGTCGCGCGGGTGAAGCTCGAGCCCTCCGGCACCAGCTGAAGGAGGAAGGCGGGCGGCAGCGGGTCATCCCCCTGCCAGAGCACCAGGGCGCGACGCACCTCGAGCCGCACGGTGTCGGTCTGGCCGGCGGTCACCGGGGTGGCGGAGAAGAACAGGCCGTCGCTCGAGGCCGGGCTCTTGCTGCCCAGATCCGCCAGCAGCGGCCGCGCCTGCACGAAGGCGGTGTCGCCGTTGAGCCCGGGAATCGGGGCTGTGGGGATGAGCTCCAGCGTGGCCCGGACGAGCTGGGCGGAGTCCTTGAGCAGGTCCGGCCACGGGAATCGCAGGATGGTGCGCGCGCTCGGGGCGCCGCCCACCGTGAGCAGGTCGGGATCGAAGACCGGCGGATTCTGCGAGACCCAGCGGGAGAAGTTGGCCGCCCGGGTGAAGGTCCGCGCCACCACCGTGTCGGTCTGGTCCACCTGGATGTAGGTCACGAAGGTGGGCGCGGCGAGTCCGCCGGCGCTGCCGCCGATGCGCACCCCGGTGCCGCTGTTGGCCCGGATCTGCACCCCGAGCGCCAGGACGCCGCTGTCCCCAGGCGGGATCGCGACCCGGGCGAGGTTGGCGCCGGTCAGCATCCGCTGGAAGTCATCGGTCAGGATGGAGTCGGGGACGACGACGCTGTCCACCAGGTTGGCGGCGGTGAAGGCGGTGTCGAGGTCGGTGAAGCTCACGGTGGAGTCCACCGTGGCCGGCATCCGGTAGAGGAAGATCTTGAGCCCCTTCACCGTGCTGTCCCGCGCCACCAGCGTCACGCCCAGCGCCACCGAATCAATGGTGTAGGGATAGATCGAATCGCCGATCGCAAACGAGTCGGGCCGGGCGACGAACCGGTACACCGCGCGGTCCTCGCTCACCGGAAACTGCCACGACACCCGGAGCGAGTTGCCCTGGCCCGCGGCGATGTAGCCCTCGAAGCTGCTGTCGGCACCGAGGGCCGGCGTGAGCACGGTATCCCGCACGTCGTAGTTGCCGGGACAGAGGTCCGGGCACTCGGCCGGGGAAGCCAGCTTCTCCTGGCAGGCCACGAGGCCCGCCGCGCCCACCAGCGCGAGGGTCAGGGTCCGGAGGATCGAATCGGGTCGTCGCATGCGTTCCTGTCAGGCACCACGTGTCAGCGAGAACGAATCCGGCAGCAGCTCGCGAATGGTCCACTGCCGGGTCCCACCGGGTCCCACCCCCTGCACCACCAGCTCCGCGCCGAACTCGGCCAGCACCTGGCGGCAGGCGCCGCAGGGGCTGACCGGGGGATCGGCGCCGGCCACGACCACCAGCCGCCGGAAGCGGCGGACGCCGGCGGCCACCGCGGCGGCCACCGCCGCCCGCTCGGCGCAGATGCCCAGCCCATACGAGGCGTTCTCCACGTTGCAGCCGGTGAACACCCGCCCATCGTCACCTTCAAGCGCCGCGCCGACCGCAAACCCGGAGTAGGGGCAATAGGCTCGCTCCCGGGCGGCGGTGGCGGCCGCCAGCAGCGCATCACCCATCCCAGATCTCCCGGAGGAAGGACTGGCCGCTGGCAAGCGGGGGAACGCCGAAGAACTCCGCCAGCGTCTGGCCCACATCCGCGTACGTCTGCCGGATGCCCAGCGGGACGGGACGGACGCGGGGACCGAGGGCCAGGACCGGGACCCGCTCCCGGGAATGATCGGTGGAAGCGGTGGTCGGGTCGTTGCCGTGGTCGGCGGTAATAATAATCAGGTCCTCGTCCCGCACCGGGGCCAGCATCCGCGGCAGGGCGGCGTCCAGCGCCAGCAGCCCGGCGTGGAACCCGGGGACGTCGTTCCGGTGGCCCCAGCTCTGGTCGAATTCGACCACGTTGGCGAACAGGAACCCGCGCGCCATCGTGCCCAGGGCGCCGGCGATGGTGGCGTAGGCCTCCGGATTCCCGACCGGGTGGACGCTGGTGATGCCGCGGCCCGCGAAGAGGTCATCCACCTTCCCCACCCCGACCCGCGGGATGTGGGCCGCCGCCAGCCGGTCGAGCAGCGTCTCCCCCACCGGCGGCACGCTGAAGTCCCGGCGGCCGCCGGTCCGGCGCCACGATCCGGGCCCACCGGTGAACGGGCGGGCGATGACCCGCGACACCTGGTCCGGCCCCGACAGCAGCTCCCGCGCAACCTCGCAGGCCCGGTACAGCTCCGCCACCGGCACGACCCCCTCATGAGCTGCAAGCTGGCAGACGCTGTCGGCGGAGGTATAGAGGATCCAGGCGCCGGTCCGGCGATGCTCCTCGCCCAGCTCCTCGATGATCTGGGTGCCGGACGCCGTCCGGTTGCCCATCACCCCGCGGCCGGTCCGGCGCTCCAGCTCCGCCACGAACGCGGCCGGAAATCCCTCCGGGTAGGTGCGAAACGGCGTCACCAGGGTGAGCCCGCAGAGCTCCCAGTGCCCCGAGGTGCTGTCCTTCCCCGCGCTGGCCGGCAGGGCCACGCCAAACGCAGCCTCGGGACGCTCCACCCGCGCCACGCCGTGCAGCGGGGCGCAGCATCCGAGGCCCAGCTTTTCCAGGTGAGGGAGCCGGAGCCCCCCGACCGCACGGGCCACATTTCCCAGCGTGTCGCTGCCGGCATCGCCGTAGCGCTCGGTGTCGGGGGCCGGGCCGATCCCCACGCCGTCGAGCACGATCAGGGCGGCGCGCCGCGGACTCACCGGGGCGGGCTTCCCGTGGCGAAGCGGAACCGGAGCGCCGTCAGCGCCTCCGTCAGCAGCCGGGACTCCTCGGGCGTGAGCTGGCCGCGGGTCTTCTCCTCCAGCATGCCCAGGGTGTCGATGAGCGTGCGGGCGACCTCACGCGCATCCGGCGCCCCGGGCGTCCCCTCGGGGAGCTGCCCCTGCAGCGCCTGGTCCGCCTGGTGGGCCAGTCCCACCACCAGGGAAGCGAAGTGCGGGTTCATGATTCCCCCAGGTAGCGCCGGGGCAGCCGGGGCCCCAGCGCGGTGAGCAGCTCGTAGGCGATCGTTCCTGCCCGGTCCGCCTGGTCGTCCACGGTGACCAGGCCCCCGTAGATGGTCGCCACATCGCCGAGCCGGGTGGTGGCGTCCGCCGCCACCATGGCGAAGTCCATCGTCACCCGCCCGAGGATGGGCCGCCGCTGGCCCGCCAGCTCCACGCTCCCCCGCCCGCTCAGCGCCCGGGGCACCCCGTCCG
>JANRJZ010000156.1:0-3191 GCA_033763675.1 Gemmatimonadota bacterium | reverse complement strand
AGGTTGGTCGCCACCGTGATCAGCCAGGCCTCCGGCCGGTCGGGGAGTCCGCTCCGGCGGTACAACCGCAGGAAGCTCTCCTGCGCCAGGTCCCGGGCCAGTTCGCCATCCCCGGAGAGCCGGTCAAGGTAGCGCTGCAGCCGCGGGAACTGGGCCTCGAAGAGGCGGTCAAAGGGATCCTGCTCGGGCACGGTCATCGCACCCAAGGAACCCGCAACGGGGGGAGTTGTGACGGAAGTGTCAGAAGCGCCAGTCGAGCCCCACCACCAGCGGCGCGCGGGGCCGCATCTCGACCGGCGTGGCGGTGCCGCCGGCGTCCACGGCCTCCGTGAGGAAGTTGCGCCGGCTGAGCAGGTTGCTGACCGTGCCGAACAGGGCGACGGCGGCGTGCCGCCCGAGCATCGCGGGGCGAACCTCGTAACGGAACCCCAGGTCCAGCCGGAGGTAGGCCGGAAGCGAGACGTCGCCGAGGGCCCCGGTCAGCGCGGGGGTGCCGGCGAACTCGCAGCCGTGGTCCTGGAGGTTGCAGCTCTCCCACTCGAACGGCCCGGTGATCGGCGTCGCCCGGCGCCCGAACAGTCCGATGAAACTGACGCGGAGCGCCACTGGCCTGGCCGGCAGCAGCGTGAGGCCGGCACTCAGCGCGTGCGGCACCGCGGCCGCGGGCTGGTAGCGGGTGCCGCCCGCGGCGTTCCGGGTGTACTGGTAGCCGTAGCTGGCCTGGGCCACGCCCCACGGCCGGCGGGTTTCGGCCTCGAGGGCCACGCCCACGGTTGAACTCGTGCCCGACACAACCGGACCGGTCGCGAACGGCCCGCTCTCGCTCATGGCCACCAGCGCCAGGCCCCGGGCCTCCCGGACATACCCCCGGAGTCCGAGGCGCCACGCCGGCGCCGGCTCCCACTCCGCCGCGGCGCTCACCAGATCGGACCGGGCGATCGGCAGCTCCACCCCGCCGCCCGTCACGCTCAGGTTCACCGGGAGCAGCGTCCCCGTGACCAGCTCCGGGTTCCGGAGCGACTGCTCCAGCTGATGGTGCCGCACGTACCCGACCGAGAGCGTGAGCGGCGGACGGATGCGCCACGCGAGCTCAGCGGATGGATCGACCAGCCCGCGGCCGGCGGCCACCGTGCCGGCCATGCCGAGGCGGAGCTGCAGCGCCGGCCCGAGCTGGCGCCGGTGATCCAGCCGCACCAGCGCCCGCGGTTGCCGGTCGTCCCGCCCGAGCCCGGGGCTCCCCGCCGATCGGGTGGCGCGGTAGCGGCTGCTGCCGAGCGCCAGGTCCAGGACGATCCCGGTGGCCGTCTCCTCGCCCAGCCCGCGCAGGCCCAGGGAGACGCCGGCATCGTTCCGCGACGAGGAGAGGTGATCGGCGAGCGAGTCAACGCCCCAGCGGACCGCTGCGCTGGTGGCGGCATGCCAGGCGGTGACGGTCAGCAGCCGGTCCCGGTGGGGCCCGGCCCAGCGCAGCCCGACCGATCGGCTGTCCCAGCCGAGCCGATGCCGCTCCGAGGGACGCGGACTGGCGGCGGCGGACGGCTGCGCGGCGGCGGTGAGGTCGTCTTCGCCGTCATGGCCCAGGACGGAGAGCATCCCGCCGAACGCGGGCAGCTGCACCTTGGCGAAGGCATCACCGCTGCCGCCACCGAAGTGACTCGCCTCGGACGAATGATCCAGCAGCCCGGGAAACCCCCGCCGGATGCTCAGGACGACACCGGCGCCCGCCCCGCCAAACGGCGCCCGGAGCGCCATCCGGGTCTGGGTGGCGCTCAGGGTGCCGCGGAGCTCCGGCCGGTCGCCGGGGCTGATGCTTCGGATCGCCAGCGCGCCGCCGAGCGTCGGGGGACCCTCGAGTGGGGCGGTCGTCAGCTCCGCCCCCGCGGCAATGTCCGGGTTCCAGCCCTGCCAGGTGCCCCCGGCGTGATAGGCGTTGAGCAGCGGGATGCCATCGAGCAGCATGCCGACCTGGTCGGCGCTGCCACCCCCGATCTGGATGCCATCCGGATTCTCCGGGGCCACCAGCACCGCCCCACCGGCCAGGGCGGCCAGGTAGTCCGGCTCGGGCAGCATCGGGTGCAGCGCCAGGTCCTCCGCGGTGACCCGGCGCTGCGGGAAGGGGCTGGCCGCGCCGGCCGGGCCGGCGGGCCCGCGGCCCGGGGCCGTTCCGCGCGCCTCGAGGGCAAGGAGGGGGACCGGCTGGGGGCGGAGCGCGAAGTCCACGGTGAGGCTGCCGCTGTCAGGCACCAGCACCGAGACCGTCCATGTGCCGTAGCCGATCCGCTGGGCCGACACCTCGCGCGGGCCTGCCGCGATCCCGGTCAGCCGGTAGCGACCGAGGCTGTCGGTGAGCACCCGCTGCTGCTGATGGGGCAGGGAGACGACAGCGCCGGGGACGGGGCTTCCGGTTTCGAGGTCGCGCACCGTCCCGGTGAGCGACGCCTGGGGGGCGTCGCCCGCGAGGGAAAGCATGCCAAGCAGGTGAAACCATGATGTCATGCGCAGCACCACCGGGGGCGAAGGGGCGACGCGGATCGCCTCAGCCAAGATGGGAGTCGGGCAGATTCCGGGCAAGCAGGAGGGGGGCGGCGATCCTCAGTGCCCGATGGTCGGTGACCGGCAACACAGATGCCCCGGCCCCGGCCCTCCGGCGCTGGCCGGGGCAGCGCCAGTCCGGGGGCCGGGGCGGGGGCTCGGTGGGTCGACTGCGCTACGGCAATGACCCGACGAACGCCCGGACCGCCGTGGCGGCCTGGGCCGAAGCGACCAGGTCACCCGCATCCGCCGCCGAGCGCAGGGTCGCCACCAGGCTGTTGAGCTGGTCCCGGTCGGTGGCAACCAGGGTATGCTGGAACCGGTCCCGGATCCATTCAAGGGTGGCGGCGTCGCCCCGGAGGCTCCCGGTACTGCCCGCGGCCGCATCTACCTGGGCCTGCCGGGCCCACAGCTCGAACCGCGCCCGGTCAATCAGGGTCGGCGTCACGTACCGCAGCCGGAAGTCGTGCGTGGCCCGCGCCACCATGATTGCCGCGGACCTGGCCGTTGCCGGCCGTTGGGCATTGACCGCCGCCGTCAATGCCGCCAGCGCGGTCGTCATCTGGGTGTCGAGGACCGGCGGGACGCCACCGGCCCGGTAGCTGTTCCACGCCGCGGTCGTCGCGGAGAGCGCCGTCGCGGCCTTGCTCCAGTCCGGG
>JANRJZ010000155.1:0-8786 GCA_033763675.1 Gemmatimonadota bacterium | reverse complement strand
CCACGATCGGGTCGGTCTGCCTCGGCTCGCTCCGGCTCCGCTGGTACGCCCTCTCCGACAGCGGCAAGCCCGAACCGCTCTCCCTCTCCACCCGTCGGGGCTCCTGCCTGGAGGTGGATTCGGCGGCGCGCCGGCTGCGGCCGGCGCCGCGCCAGGCCGAACCGCTCCCCGCGGGGCAGCTCGCCACCGCGAAGCTCGAGGCCCTGGTGCCGGAGAACGTGGACTATTCCACCCCCTATTTCCTCCGCCACCCGCGGCAGGGAGACCTCTACACCTGGGATCCCGACGACCGCTGGTCCTGGGGTGAGGCCTTCGGCGATCCCGAGTGGTGGGTCGAGGCCACCGGGGGGCGGAACGTGGGGCGGGACATCCGGGAGATCGCCTTCCGCGGCAACGACCAGGGCTCCGGCGAGTTCCGCCGCCCGGTGACGATCGTCCCCCGGGTGGACGTGCGGATCTCGCCGGAGCATGAGGTCTGGCCGGTCGGGAGCGGGGTGCACCGCTTCACCGTCACCCTGGTGCATGGCGCGCGGGACACCACGGAAGGCGTCCTCGCCCTGGAACTCCCTGACGGCTGGTACGCGCCGACGCTCAAGTACCGGCTTACCCGGAAGGACCAGACGCTCGATTTCACCTTCAATGTGCGGGCACCGGCCACCCTCCGGCCGGGGAGCTACCCGGTGAGCGCCGTGGCGCAGGACGCCTCCCGCCGGATGTACGATGTCGGCATGCGGACGGTGGACCACCCGCACATCCGGCCCCGGAGCTACGCCCGCCGGGCCAGCGCCACAATACATGTGACCTCGCTGGTGCTGCCGCGGCTCAGGCGGATCGCCTACATCCGCGGCGCCGCGGACCGGGTGCCGGAGGCGCTGGAGGCCGTCGGCATCCCGCTGGAGCTGATCGCCGGCGCAGACCTCGGCCGCGCTACGCCGGCCCGCTGGGACGCGATCGTGGTGGGGCCCCGGGCCTACGAGACCGATTCCACCCTCATGCCCAACACGGCGCGGCTGCTGGGTTACGCGCAGGCGGGCGGCACCGTCATCGTGCAGTACCAGCAGTACGGCTACTTCCTGGGCGGCTACGCGCCGTATCCGCTCACCGTGGGCAGCCGGGCGCCCGGGACCCCCAACAGCGCCAGCACCGTCGCGACCAGCCGGGATTCCGCCCGCGCGCCCACGCCAGCCCTGTTAGGCGGCCACGACCGGGTCACCGACGAGACGGCGCCGGTTACCCCGCTGGCGGCGATGCATGTCGTGCTCCGCACCCCCAACCGGATCGGCCCCGCCGACTGGGACGGCTGGGTGCAGGAGCGGGGGCTCTACTTTGCCCGCACCTGGGCGCCGGCCTGGACCCCGATCCTCGAGCTGCACGACCCCGGCGAGACCCCGCTCAAGGGCGGCCTGCTGGTGGCGCCGGTGGGGAAGGGGACCTACGTGTACACCGGGCTCAGCTTCTTCCGGCAGCTGCCCGCGGGGGTGCCGGGCGCCTTCCGGCTCTTTGCCAACCTGCTGGCCCTCGGTTCCCGCGGCGCCGTCGCCCCGCCCGCCGCCGCGCCTCGGGTGGAGCAGCCCCTGCCGCCGGTCGAGAGGCCGTGAGGCGCAGCAGATGTCAGGGCGCCCCTGGGAAACTCCTCGCATGCGCCGCGGCGTTCCTCCTCCTGGCCTGCTCCGACGGACGCATCCCGCTCACCCTCTACTCCCCCCACGGCCGCGACCACCTCACCCTGCTGGAGAACCAGTTCGAGCGGCTCAACCCCGACATTGACGTCCGCTGGCTCGACCTCGGCAGCCAGGAGGTGCTGGACCGGCTCCGGCTGGAGCGGGTGAACCCGCAGGCGGACGTCTGGTTCGGCGGGCCGACCACGCTCTTCGAGCGCGGCATCGCGGAGTCGCTGCTGGCGCCGTATCGTCCCTCCTGGGGCGACCGGGTGGACTCGAGCGGCATCGGCCCCGACGACCTCTACTACCCCGCCTACCGCACCCCGGCGATCATCGCCTACAACAACGCCGCGGTGCCGGACTCGCTGGCGCCGCAGGATTGGGACGAGGTGCTGGAGCCGAAGTGGCGGGACAAGGTCCTGATCCGCGATCCCGTGGCCAGTGGCACCATGCGGGCCATCTGGGGACTCATCATCCAGCGCAGCCTGCAGCGCACCGGCGACACGACCGAGGGGATCGCCTGGCTCCGCCGCCTCGACGGCCAGACCCGTACCTACGCCCTCTCTCCCGCGCTGCTCGACGCCAAGCTGGCGCGGCAGGAGGGGCTGGTGACGCTCTGGGACCTGCCGGATATCCTGATCGCGCGGAGCAAGGGGATGCCCTTCGGCTACACCTTCCCCCGGAGCGGCACCGTGGTGATTGATGATGCCATTGCCCTGGTTCGGGACGCCCGGCATCCGGAGGCGGCGAAGCGCTTCATCGAGTATGTGGGCAGCGTGGACGGCCAGATCCTGGCCGCCGAGGGAGTCTGGCGCCTCCCCGCCCGGCATGATCTCCCGCCGGACCGGGTCCCCGCCTGGGTGGCGGATGTGGAGGCGCGGATGATCGTCGAGCCGATGGACTGGGCGCTGCTGGCCCGGGAAGGATCGAAGTGGATGGGCTACTGGGACCAGAAGGTACGCAACACCGGAAAGCGCCCATGAGCGACTACCTCGAGATTGCCGGCCTCACCCGCCGTTTCTCGGCCCACGCCGGGGTGTTCGAGCTGTCGCTGTCGCTCGCGGCCGGCCGCACCCTGGCCCTGCTGGGGCCGAGCGGGAGTGGAAAGACCACCACCCTGCGGCTGCTCGGCGGGTTCGAGACCCCCGACGCCGGCGCCATCCGGGTGGATGGCGCGGATGTAGTGCCGCTCCGCCCCGAGGCCCGCCGCTTCGGGATGGTGTTCCAGCACTACGCGCTGTTCCCGCACCTGGACGTGGGGCAGAACGTCGCCTTCGGGCTCGAGTCCCGCGGCGTGCACCGCGCCGCCGCCGCGCCCCGCGTCACCGAGGCGCTGGCCCTGGTGGACCTCGCCGGCTTCGAGCGCCGCCCGGTGGCGGGGCTCTCCGGCGGGCAGCAGCAGCGGGTGGCGCTGGCCCGGGCCCTCGCCCCCGAGCCGCGGGTGCTGCTGCTCGACGAGCCGCTCTCCAACCTCGACCCCGCGCTCCGGGAGCGGACCCGCCGGGAACTGCGGGCGCTGATCCGCCGGGTGGGGATCACCACCGTGATCGTTACCCACGAGCAGGAAGACGCCTTTGACCTGGGTGACGTGATCGCGGTGCTCCGCGACGGCAGGTTGGAGCAGCTCGGTACCCCGGAGGCGCTGTACCAGGCGCCGGCCACCGCCTTCGTGGCCGGGTTCATCGGCCGGGGGAGCTGGCTCCAGGGCAGGGTGGCCCGCCTGGACGACGCGACCGCGGAGGTGCTGATCGGCGACGCGCGCTGGACCCTCCCGGCGGCCCCGATGCGGCGCCACGTCCCCGGCGTCGCGGTCGGTACCATGCTCCGGGTGCTGGTGCGGCCGGAGGCGCTGCGCTTTGCGCCCGCGGGCACGGCGGGGCTTGCCGGGGAGGTGACCGACCGCCGCTTCGCGGGGGCGTATGCCTTCTTCCAGGTGCGGCTCCCCGGCGGCGACCAGGTCGAGGTGAGCGCCGCGCCCACCGCGGCGGCGCCTGGCGACCGGGTGGCGCTGGTCCCGGCGCCGCCATCGGACGCCGAGCTCATCGCCTGCTTCCCCGGCGAGGGCCGGTGAACCGGAGCCGCGGCCGTTTCGCCACGACGCTGCTGGCGCTGCTGCTGGGCTGGCTGGTAGCCTACCCGCTGCTGCTGGTGGCGCTGGAAAGCGTGCAGGGGCCCGGCGGCTTCACGCTGGAGTGGTTCGCCCGCTTCGTGCGGGAGCCGCGGGAATGGCAGGCGCTCTGGGCCACCCTCTGGACTTCGGTGGTGAGCGTGCTGCTCGCCGGGGTGCTCGGCATCCCGCTCGCCTTTCTCTTTGAGCGCTTTGATTTTCCCGGCCGCCGGCTGCTCGGGGCGCTGGTGGCGCTCCCGGTGGTGTTGCCACCGCTGGTCGGCGTCATCGCCTTTCTCTTCCTGTACGGCGAGACCGGCTTCGTCGGCCGGATCGTGCAGGCGGCGCTCGGGCTCGCCGAACCGGCGTGGCGGCTCGAGGGGGCGTGGGCCATTCTCTTGGTGCACGCCTACTCCCTCTACGTCTACTTCTCTCTCTTCACCCGCGCCGGGCTCGCCCGGCTCGATCCCGCCGCGATCGAGGCCGCCCACTCCCTCGGCGCCGGCCGCTGGCGGACGCTGACGCGGGTCACCCTCCCGCTGCTGCTGCCGAGCCTCCGCGGGGCGGCGCTGCTCTCGTTCATGACCGCGCTGGCCAGCTTCAGCGCGCCGTACATCTTCGGCGGCGGCTTCCGGGTCATGACGACGCAGATCGTGTTTACCCGGCTCAACGGCGAATACGGCATGGCCATGGCGCAGACCGTGGTGCTGAGCCTGCTGGCCCTCACCGGCCTCTGGCTCGCCAGCGACCGCGGGGTGGAGACCGCGGGTTCGGGAAAGGGGGTGGCGCCGTCGGCGGTGCCCATCCGCCATCGTGGCCTCCGGGTCCTGGCCACGGCCCTCGGCTGGGGGCTCGCCATCCTGCTGCTCCTGCCCCACGCCACGCTGGTGCTGCTCTCGTTCGTGCCGGTGGGCACCTGGACCATCGAAACCTTTCCGCCGGCGTATACCGTGGCCAATTACATCGCGCTGGCCACCGATCCCGGCCGGCTCCGGCCGCTGGGCAACAGCCTCTGGATGGCCACGCTCGCCACCGTCGTGGCGCTGGCGCTCGCGGTGGCGGCGGGACTGCTCACGGTGCGGCGGCCGCGGGCCGGGGCGGCGCTGATCGAGCGGCTCCTCGCCGTGCCGTGGCTGGTGCCGGGGACGGTCTTCGCGGTGGCGCTGGCGACCGCCTTCAGCGTGCACCAGCCCCTGCTCGGGCGGGTGGTGCTGGTGGGAACGTTGTGGATCCTCCCAATGGCCTACGTCATCCGGAACCTGCCCATCACCAGCCGCGCCGTGCTCGCCGGATTCCGCGGGCTGGACCCGGCACTGGATGAGGCGGCCGCCTCCCTCGGGGCGGGGCGGGGGCGGCGGCTGGTGCGGGTGACGCTGCCGCTGCTCCGGCCGGCGCTCGCCGCGGGGGCCACGCTCGCGTTCGTGACCGCGCTCGGCGACTTCGTCACTTCCATCATCCTCTACACGTACGACACCCGGCCCCTCTCGCTGGAAATCCTCTCCAGCCTGCGCCAGGGCGATGTCGGCATCGCGTCGGCCTATGGCGTCTTTCTCATGCTCCTCTCCGGGCTGGTCTTTGCGCTCGGGAGCGAACGGAAGGCGGTAACCCGGTGAACCCCAACCGCGCCCTGCCGAGCCAGTTCCGGCAGCTCTCGGTGCTCATCGGCGTGAACCTGGTGGACATGATCGGCCTGATGCTGGTGCTGCCGATCCTCCCCTTCTACGCCAGCGACCTGGGGGCCAGCCCCGAGCGGATCGGCTGGCTCATCGCCGCCTTTTCGATTGCGCAGCTGCTCGCGGCCCCGTTCTGGGGCCGCCTCTCGGACCGCTACGGCCGCCGCCCGGTCCTGGTCATCGGCCTGCTCGCCTCCGCCATCGCCTACGTGGTCTTCGCCTATTCCACCTCGGTGTGGATGCTGTTCATCTCCCGGCTGGTGCAGGGGGCGGGGGGCGGCACCACCGGCGTGGCGCAGGCCTACGTCGCCGACACCGTGGCGCCGCGCGAACGGGCCAAGGCGCTCGGCTGGCTGTCGGCGTCCACCAATGTCGGCGTTACCCTGGGGCCGGTGATCGGCGCGCTGGCCACCACCCTGGATCGGAGCGCGCCGGGGATCATCGCGGCGCTGCTCTGCACCGTGAACGCCTGGTTCGCCTGGCGCTGGCTCCCCGAGTCCCGGCCCACCGCCGAGCGGCTGGCGAACCTCAGCAAGAAGCCGGTGTGGCACGCGGCGTGGATCGTGCTCCGGCACCCGACCCGCTCGGTGCCGCGGTTCGTCTGGATCTACGGCATCGGGATGCTGGCCTTCTCCACCTTCACCAGCCTGATCGCGCTGTACCTCATGGCGGAGCATGGCGTCACCGAGGCCACCATCGGGTACTTCTTTACCTACATCGGCATCCTCAATATCCTGATGCGGGTGGTCATCCTGGGGCCGGTGGTGGAGCGGGTAGGGGAGACCCGCGCCATGCGCTTCGGGGCGGCGGCGCTCATCCTCGGCATGCTGGCCTACCCGGCGGCGCACAACCTGTGGCAGCTGGTGGTGCTCATCCCGCTGATCCCGGTGGGGACGGCGCTGCTCTTTCCCGCCACGACCAGTTTGATGTCGCGGTACTCGGACAAGGCGGAGATCGGGACCACGATGGGGGTGGCGCAGACCTACGCCGGGGTGTCGCGGGTGGTAGCGCCCATCATCGGGACGATCATCTTCCAGCGCATCGGCCACCAGTGGCCGTTCATCGTGGCGGCGGTCATGATGGCGCTGGTGAGCGTGCTGGCGTTCCAGGTGGAGCAGCTCCCCGGTCCGCCTACGGGCGAGCATCCCATCGCGGCGGCCAAGGAGGCCCGATGAGCGACGACGATCGGATCACCCGGCTGGAGCAGCGGCTGCAGGTGCTCGAGGGGCTGGTGCGGCAGCTGGTGGCCGCGCGCGGCGTGACGGCGGCGGCGCCGCCTCCTCCGATCCCACCACCGACCCCGCCCCACGCCGCACCGCTTGCCGCACCCGCCCAGCCAGCACCACCGCCCCCTCCGCCCCCTCCGCCTCCTCCCGGCCACCGCGCCCCGCCGCCGCCACCCCCGCCACGCCCCGCTCCCGCGCCGCATCCGGCGCCGGCCTCGCCGGTGTTCTCGGAGCAGTGGCTGGGGCAGCGGGGGTTGCTCGCGGTGGGCGTCGTGTTCGTGATCCTGGCCGCGGGGTACCTGCTCAAGCTCTCCTTCGAGCGGGGGTGGATCTCGCCGCTCACCCGCTGCGTCGGCGGCGCGCTCACCGGTGCCGGGGTCGGGGTGCTCGGCTGGCGGCTGCATCAGAAGGGCACCCGGACCTACGGCGCGGCGCTCATCGGGCTCGGTGCCGCGATCATCTACCTTGCGGTGTGGGCCGCCACGCGGCTGTACCAGTTCCTGCCGCCCACGCCGGCCATCGCCGCGCTGGCGCTGGTCTCCGTGGGGCTGGCGGGGGTGGCGTGGGTCATCGGGATCGAGGCGCTGGCCACGGTGGCGGCGCTGGGCGCCTTCTTTGCGCCGATCGTGGTCGGCGCCGAGGCCGGCAGCGTCAACCTGCTGCTGCTCTACCTGGCGGCGATGGGCGCGGCGCTCGGGTGGGTGGCGCAGGCGCGGCACTGGCGGATCACCATGGCGGTGGTGGCGCTCGCGTTCTTCGGGGTGGCCGGCCCCATCGCCTTCAACCGTGCCGATCCGGTGCTGCTCTACCTCTACGCCATCCTGGGAGGTGCGGCGGGGCTCTACATCGGACTGCGGGAGGGGTGGTGGGAGACCCGGTTGCTCGCCTTCTCCGGCGGCTGGGTCCTGCTCGGCATCGCGGACGATCGCGCCGCGGCTCACTGGCCCACCCTGCTCGGCGGCATCCTGCTCACCGTCCCGGTCTGGTGGCGGACGCTCACCGCGGACGGCGTCTGGCCGCCGCGGGGCCGCTTCGGCGAGACGCTCTATTTCTATCTATCTCCGTTGCTCCTCGGGGGCGCGCTGCACCAGGTGGCGCCGGAACTCTTCGACCGGCATGAAGGCCTGATTCCGCTGCTGATCGCCACACCCTACCTGGTGCTCGGGGTGCTGCAGCCGCGGCGCCCCTTCGCCACGGTGGCGGCGCTCGGGCTCGGCATCGCCGCCCTGGCGCAGTTGGACACCCTCGCGGAGGTGTGGGCGCTGCTGGCGCTGGCGCACCTCTGGGCGGCGCTGGACCATGCCCAGGGCCGGGACGACGGGCGCTGGTACGCCATCGGCAGCTACGTGGCGGCGCTGGTCTTCCTGGTGAACTACCACCTCCCGCTCCGGCCGCAGAAGGAAGCGGCCTTCGTCGGCCCGTGGGCGCTGACGCTGTTCGTGGCGGTGGAGACGGCCGTCGCCTTCGCGCTGGGCCTCCTGCGCCGAGACCCGCTACCGTCGCTACCGTCGCTACCGTCGTTACCGTCGTTACCGTCGCTACCGTCGCTACCGTCGCTACCGTGGGCCACCGCCGGCGTCCTGCTGCTCTTCGGCGTGACCGGCGAGCTGATGCGCGCCTTTGCGCTCAGCAACCTGGATGCGGACACGGCGTCACTGGCCGGCGGGCTCGCGGTGAGCGTGTGGTGGATCTGCTTCGCGGCGGTCTGCTTCCTGGTGGGGTTCCGGCGTCAGTTGCGGCCGCTCCGGCTCACCGGCTTCCTGGTGGCGGGGCTGGCGCTGCTCAAGGTCGTGTTCGTGGACCTCTCCACCCTGGATGCGCTCTACCGGGTGGGGTCGGCGTTCGTGCTGGGGGTGGCGTCCCTCGGGGTGGCGTATGCCTATCATCGGCGGGGCGACGGGCCGGTGGATTGACGGTCGGACGGTCGGACGGTCAGACGGTCGGACGATGGCCCTGGATGCGAAGGGCCGGCTGTCATTGCGAGGCCCCGCAGGGGCCGTGGGCCTGCGCTTGTCATTGCGAGGCCCCGCAGGGGCCGAAGCAATCCGGCCGCCTGCGCGCGGAGCCACCGGATCGCTTCGTCGCGCTGCGCGCTCCTCGCGATGACAGCAAGGGCTAC
>JANRJZ010000154.1:0-9284 GCA_033763675.1 Gemmatimonadota bacterium | reverse complement strand
CCTGCGGGGCCGGATCCTGGTGCACAATCACTGCTACCGGGGCGACGAGATGGCCCAGATGCTCGACCTGGCCCGGGAGTTCGGGTTCACGATCCGGTCGTTCCACCACGTGGTGGAGGGCTACAAGGTGGCGGACCTGCTGGCGCGGGAAGGGACGGCCGCCTCGGTCTGGGCCGACTGGTGGGGCTTCAAGATGGAGTCGCTCGACGGCGTGCCGGAGAATGCCGCGCTCCTCCAGGCGGCCGGGGCGCGCACCATCATCCACTCGGACAGCCCGGAGGGCATCCAGCGGCTCAATCAGGAGGCGGCCAAGGCGATGTACGCCGGCAACCGCGCCGGCATCCCGGTGACCCGGGAGCAGGCCATCCGCTGGATCACCGCCAACCCCGCCTGGGCGCTGGGCATCGACCAGACGACGGGAACCCTGGAACCGGGCAAGGCGGCCGACGTGGTGCTCTGGTCCGGCGACCCCTTTTCCGTCTATTCGCGCGCGGAGCAGGTGTACAACGACGGCTGGCTGGTGTTCGACCGCAATGATCCCTCGCGCCAGCCGCGCACCGATTTCCATCTGGGTCAGACGGCGCCGGGGGTGGGACGATGACGCGGGCGGACGGACGGACGGGCGGTCGGGCGGTCGGGCAGTCGCGCAGGATGTGGGCGAGCCTCGGGGTGGTGGTCGGGTTCCTGACCCTCTGTCCGCCCGACCGCCTGTCCGGCCAGACCATCGCCATCACCGAAGCAACCATCTACACGGGGAGCGGGCCGAAGATCGAGCGCGGCACGGTGCTGGTGCGGGACGGGCGGATCGTCGCGGTCGGCACCGGGGTGGTGATCCCCGCGGATGCCCGGCGCATTGACGGGCGCGGCAAGGTGGTCACCCCTGGATTCTTCCACGCCCAGAGCGCGCTGGGACTCGGCGTCGGCCGCTCCCTGACCGCAGAAACGGACGAAGAGTACACCGCGATCGGCGGCACCACCGACCGCGCCCAGGACGGCGAGATCAACGCCAGCTTCAACGTGCTCGCCGGGGTGGACCCCAACGGCATCGCCTTTCCGGTGGCGCGAATGGGGGGCATCACCACGGCCGTCGTGATGCCGAGTGGCGGCCTGATCGCCGGTCAGGCGATCGTGCTCCGGCTCGCCGGACGGTCCAGCACCGAGATGCTGGTCCGCTCCCCCGCGGGCATGGTGGTGGACCTGAGTGATGGCAGCCGGTCTGCTGGCGGCGGCAGCCGCGCCGGCGCCCTGGCCCGGCTGCGGACGGTGCTGCAGGACGCCGCCGAGCTCCGCCGGCGGCCGGCCGACTGGAGCCAGAACCGGATCCAGCCGCTGGCCGCGCCGGCACGGGAACTCGAGGCGCTCTACCCGGTGCTGGACGGGGCCGTCCCGGTGTACGTGCTGGCGCGGCGCCAGAGCGATATCGAGAACGCCGTACAACTGGCGCAGGAGTTCAAGCTCCGCCTGATCATCCGCGGGGGAACGGAGGCCTGGAGGGTGGCGGAGAGGCTGGCGTCTGCCCGCGTACCCGTCGTCCTCGACTCCCGCGACAATATCCCGAGATTCGATGGTCTCCAGGCGCGATCAGACAACGCCGCACTGCTCCGCGAGGCCGGGGTGACGGTGATCCTCGCAGGACAGGACCCGGGGGGGCAGATGAACCTCAGGTTTGAGGCGGGGCACGCGGTGCGGAACGGGATGCGCTGGGAGGATGCGCTCGCCGCAGTGACGATCGCGCCGGCCGAGGCCTTCGGGCTGGGCCAGGAGTTGGGGTCGCTGGCTCCGGGGAAGAGCGCCGACCTGGTGCTATGGAGCGGGGACCCGTTCGAGTTCAGCACCGGTGCCGAACGGGTGCTGATCCGGGGACAGGAGATCCCGCTCACCAGCCGGATGACTGAGCTGCGTGATCGCTACCGGACCCTCCCGCCCCGGTACTAGGGCTGCGGCCGGATGACCTCGGCTTCGCCGGTCTGGGAGCCGGCCGGAGGCGGGGTATCGCTCACGGTGACGGCCTCGCCCTTGGCCGCCGCCATTTCCCGTTCCACCCGGGCGATGGACGCGTCGTGGCCGTCGATCCGCTGCAGCCAGGCGTCGAGCTCGAGCGGATCCACCATGCTGCCCCGCTCCCGGCGGTGGAACAGGAAACCGAGCCGCTTGGCCGCCTCATCCCGCTCCCGCAGGAGGCGGAACCGCTCAAGCTGCAGCTTCCCTTCATCAAGGGCCTGCTGGGCCCGCTTGCCGAAGGTCTCGAGTTCCTGATTGAGTCGATGGAGTAGTCCGGCCATTTCGCCCTCACAGTGACGGTAGTGCGAATCTAACGGGGTCGGTGTCGGGGATGTTTCAGGATGAAAAAAGGGCCGGATCCGTGAGGATCCGGCCCTCGGCGTCTGGAAACCCCGGGGTCAGCTGGCGGAAGCCGCCGCGACCGGATAGACCGAGATCTTCATCCGCTTCTTGTCCTTGTGCTCGAACTTCACGACCCCGTCCACCAGGGCAAAGATCGTGTGGTCGTTGCCGAGGCCGACGTTCTTCCCGGGGTGGAACTTGGTTCCCCGCTGGGTGACGATGATGTTGCCGGCGACGACCCGCTCGCCCCCGTAGCGCTTGACGCCGAGGTACTGCGGATTGGAGTCGCGGCCATTGCGGCTGGAGCCGACACCCTTCTTGTGAGCCATGGGATCCTCTACCCTACCTTGACGTCGGTGATGCGCACGGCAGTGTACTTCTGCCGGTGGCCGGTCTTCCGGCGGTAATTCTTCCGGCGCTTGAACTTGAAGATGTAGAGCTTGGGGCCCTTGGCGAGACCGACCACCTCGGCGGTGACCTTGGCGCCCTTCACCAAGGGGGCACCCGCGGTGATCGTGGTGCCGTCGGAGGCGAGCAGGACCTCATCAAAGGTCAACTTGCTCCCGGGCTCCGCATCCATCAGCGGAAGCTCGAGGGTCATTCCCTTTTCGGCCCGGAACTGCTTCCCGGCGGTACGGAAGATCGCGTACATGGCTGACTCGTCTGGAGACCGGTTACAAGAGCCCGCAAGTATAGCCCGGGCTTGGGGTTTGGGCAAGGGCCCCCCGCCGCCGCCTAGGCCACCGCGTAGATGTCGGTCACGTCCCGGCCGGCCGGCCGGCTCATGAGCCGGAACTCGTCGACCCGCATCATCGGGTCGTCCCGGAGCTCGAGCTCGAGGCCGGTCAGCTTGCCCAGGGTGTGGATCAGCTTGGGCTCCTCCTCCAGCAGGTAGAGCGCCACCTCGGGGTGCAGCCGGATGGCCATCTGGCGCTCCCGGCGCTCCCGGCCGGCCCGCTTGAGCGACCGTTCCAGCCGCCGCGCGACCACCTCCGGGGTGAAGACCCGCCCGGTGCCCTTGCAGTCGGGGCATTCGGAGGTCATCGAGTGCCAGAGCGAAGGGCGTACCCGCTGGCGGGTCATCTCGATCAGCCCCAGCTCCGACACCGCGAAGGCCTTGGTCCGGGCCCGGTCCCGGCCCAGATGGGTGCGGAGCTCCTGCAGGACCCGCTCCCGGTTGGCCCGGGTCTCCATGTCGATGAAATCGCAGACGATGATGCCACCGATGTCCCGCAGGCGGATCTGCCGGGCGATCTCCCGGGCCGACTCGAGGTTGGTCTTGAGGATGGTCTTCTCGGGGTCCTTCTTGCCGGTGTACCGCCCGGTGTTCACGTCGATGGACACCAGCGCCTCGGTCGGCTGGATGATGATGTAGCCACCGGTGGGGAGGTCGCAGCGGGCCTTGAAGAGGTCGCGGATCTCGTTCTCGATGTCGAACTTGTCGAAGAGCGGCACGGTCTCGGCGTACAGGTTGACCCGCTCCATGAGCTCCGGGTCCACGCCCTTCAGGTAGGCCTCGATCTCGTTGTACAGCTCCTTGGAATCCACGTGCAGCGCGTCCACCTTGGCGCTGAAGAGGTCGCGGATGATCCCGCGGGTCAGCGAGGTTTCCCGCTGCACCAGCGCCGGGGCCCGGACGAAGGTTTTCTTCTTGTTGATCTTGCGCCAGATGTTGAGGAGGCTCTCGACTTCCCGCTTGAAGGACTCCTCGGTCACCCCCTCTGCCACGGTCCGGACGATCATGCCGCCGGCGTCCTGCGCGAGCAGATTGGAGACCATTTCCCGCAGCTTGGCGCGGAGTTCCTTGCTCTCGATCTTCCGGCTCACGCCCACCTTGGAGGCATAGGGCATGTAGACCAGGAAGCGGCCGGGGAGGGAGATCTGCGCGGTCACCCGGCAGCCCTTGGTCGAAATGGGCTCCTTGGTGACCTGCACCAGCAGGGTCTGGCCCTTCTTCAGGAGGTCGGAGATGTCGGGGAGCTGCCGCCGGGAACGGACCTCGCGCTGGCGCGGCTCGGCACCGCCGTTACTCTCTCCATTCCGGCGCCCGCGGCGGCCCCGGCGCTCCGCCTCCTCACCACCCTCGGCCTCCGGCTCCACCTCGGCGGCCTCGAAGGCTTCGTCCCCTTCTTCGGAACCAGGCTCCTCGTCCTCCTCGGGCTCGAGAAGGTCCGAGGCGTGGAGGAAGGCGGATTTTTCCAGCCCGATGTCAACGAAGGCGGCCTGGATCCCCGGCAGGACCGCTTCCACCCGGCCCAGGTAGATATCGCCCACGATCCGGCGATGGTCCGGCCGGTCGATCAGTAGTTCGACGAGGCGGTCGTCCTCGAGAATGGCCACGCGGGTTTCCCGCTGGCTGCCGTTGATCAGGATTTCGCGCTTCACGCGTGAGAGCCTCTGCCGGGCATGGGACCGAGGGCCGGGTGCTGCACGCCCTCGGCGCCTGCCAGGCGCCAGATGATGTTCGGAAGGCGCGGGCACCCGGACTCCGGGCCCGCCCGCGCCGCCGCCCCGCCGCCGAGCTGCCGGCCGGCCGGGGTAGGATGAGATGAAGGGGAGTCGCTTCTGACCGACCGGTGGCGGGGTGCCGGCGCCCGACAGGCGCCGCCCCCCGTAGGGGCCGGTGAACCAGCTGGTACTGCTGCCGAACGGCCCCAAACGGGCCCCGCTCCGCAAGTTGCCGCCAGGCCCCGTGCCGTCGCCCGCTCCGTGAGAGCGAGACGACGAGCGCCAGTACGGAAAGGCCCAGCCAGGTGGATGGCATGGGCTAAAGATAGGAATGACGGTGGGTTAGGGCAACGGTAGGGCGGCTCGGCGGCTCGGGGGATGAGTAGCCCCCGCCGCCGTTACCGTCGTTACCGTCGTTACCGTCGATACCGTCGATACCGTCGATACCGTCAGCCTACGACGTCCCCCAGGATCTGCCGGGCGATGACGATCCGCTGGATCTCGCTGGTCCCTTCCCCGATCTCGCAGACCTTGGCATCCCGCATCATCCGCTCCACCGGGTACTCGGTGGTGTAACCGTACCCTCCGAAGACCTGCACCGCCTTGGTGGTCACCCGCATGGCCAGCTCGGAGCAGAAGAGCTTGGCCATGGCCGCCTCCTTCTTGAACGGCTTGCCGTGCTGCTTGAGCCAGGCGGCGTGGTACAGGAGGTGCGTGCCGGCCTCGATCTCGAGCGCCATGTCGGCCAGCTGGAAATGGATGCCCTGGAAGCTGCCGATGGCCTTGCCGAACTGCTTCCGGACCCCGGCGTAGCGGAGCGCCTCCTCATAGGCGCCCTCCGCGATACCCAGCGACAGCGCCGCGATGCCGATCCGGCCGGCGTCCAGGGTCTTGAGGAAGTTGATGAAACCGTGCCCCGGGGTTCCCAGCAGGTTCTCCTTGGGCACCACGGCGTCCTCGAAGACCAGCTCGCGGGTGTCGCTCGCCCGCCACCCCATCTTGTCTTCCTTCTTGCCGGCCCGGAACCCCTTCACCCGGGGCAGGCCGTCATCGTGCCCGACGCCCACGGCGCGGCAGCGATCCAGGTCGCAGGTCTCCTTGGTAAGGATGAAGCTGGTGATCCCCTTGTTACCCTTGCCCGGCTCGGTGCGCGCGGTGGCGACGAAGATTTCCCCGACCCCGGCATGGGTGATGAAGACCTTGGAGCCGTTGAGGAGGTAGTGATCACCCTTGTCCACGGCGGTGGTGGCGGTGCCTCCCGCGTCACTGCCGGCCCCCGGCTCCGTCAGGCCGAACCCACCGAGCACCTTGCCGGAAGCGAGCAGCGGGACGTAGCGCCGCCGCTGGGCCTCGGTGCCGAAGTCCATGATGGGGCTGGTGCCGAGGTTGGTGTGGGCGGAGATGGTGAGCGCGTGACTGGCATCCACCTTGGCCAGCTCGTGGATGGTGACGTAGTACGACATCTGGTCCATCCCCGCCCCGCCCAGCTCCTCCGGCCACGGCACCCCCAGCAGCCCGAGCTCGCCCATGCGGCGGATGTTCTCCCAGGGGAACTCGGAGGTCCGGTCCAGCTCCCGCGCCACCGGGGCCACATGGGTGCGGCCGAATTCCCGGACCATGTCGCGGACCTGGAACTGCTGCTCGGAGAAGTAGATCGAAAGATCCATGGCAAGGCTCGCATGAAGGTCGGAGGAGGAACCGCGGCAATATAATCCGGCCCGCGGGGATGGCTCGACCCTTATGTTTATTCAACCTCTACGGGGTACGAGACGGCCATGCGACACCTCATCTGGCGAGCGGCGGCGGCGGGAATCCTGGCGCTCACGGCCTGCGGCGATTCGACCAGCCCCGGCGGCGGGCCAAGCGGGTTGACCCTGGTGCCGGTGGACAGCGGATTCGATTTCTCGCTGTACGTGGCGGCGCCGGCGCGGGATCGCTCGCGGCTCTTCATCGTGGAGCGCGGCGGCCGAATCCTGCTCCGGAAGGATGGGGTCCGGCAGGATTCGGCCTTTCTGAACCTGACGGCCCTCACCTCTCCCGCCACGGGCGAGTACGGGGTCTACAGCATCGCCTTCCACCCGCAGTACGCGAGCAACCGGCGGCTCTTCGTCTATTACGCCAACCTGAACGGCGACAGCCAGCTCGACGAATTCAAGGCCGACCCCTCCTTTGACCACGCCGATCCGGCCAGCCGCCTGCCGATCCTGACCCAGGCCCAGGTACCCAACACGGTCTACTACGGCGGGACCATCGCCTTCGGGCCGGACGGGATGCTCTACCTGGGACTCGGCGATGGCGCACCGATCCTCGCGTTTCCCACGACCCCGCAGGACAGCGCCAGTCTCCTCGGAAAGATCCTCCGGATCGGGGTGGACGGCGCGACGCCCTACACCATCCCGGCGGACAATCCCTATGTCGGCCGGGCCGGCTGGCGGGAGGAGATCTGGCAGGTGGGGTTCCGCAATCCGTGGCGCTGGAGCTTTGACCGGGGCACCGGTGACTTCTGGGTGGGTGACGTGGGTGAGGATCTCTGGGAAGAAGTTTCCCGGCTCCCGGGGCCGGCCCAGGGCGGGAACAACTTCGGCTGGCCAATCCGCGAGGGCAGCCACTGCTTCTCACCGCCTACCGGCTGCCAGTCCGCCGGCCTGACCGCACCCCTCATCGAGTATCCGCACGGGCCGGCCTGCTCGGTCACCGGAGGGTATGTCTATCGCGGCCGGAAGTACCCCGACCTGCGGGGGACCTACTTCTATGGCGACTACTGCACCGGCTTCATCCGCCCAGTGCGCCTGGTGAACGGCGCAGCAGTGCCGGTCTACGCTCCGCTGAGCCCGCCGGTTGTCAACGACAACGTGGTCTCCTTCGGCGAGGATGCCGACGGTGAGGTCTACGTGGTCATGGCGTCGGGGCGGGTGTACCGGATCGCGCTGGCCGGCTAGGGCCGCTCAGCGCCCGATCCCGTATTTCCGCAGGATGACCCGGAGCCGGTCCAGCGGGAGCGCCTCGGCCCGCCCGCTGCGGCTGTCCACGGTCGTGGCCATGGTGAGGGAGTTGTAGATCGCCTCCTCCGTGGCTTCCACCACCGCCTGGAAGAGGGGAGACATCTCATCGTTGGAGAGCTCGGCCGCCGCGGGGCGCCGCTCGCGGGCCGGGCGCCGAAGCTCCAGGTGGGTCGAGAAGGCGATTACGTAGTCACCTGACCCGTTCGAGGCCGAGGAGCCGGTGCGCGCCAGGCCCAGGAGGGCACGGGCCGCGAGGCGCTCGAGGTTGTGCCCCAGGACCGGGGCATCGGTGGCAACGACAATCATGATCGAGCCATCGCCAGCCGGGTCCTCCACGGCGCCGCGAAAGGCGTAGCGCCCGAGTTCCTTCCCCACCGGGGCGCCGAGGACCTGCAGCACCCCGCCGAAGTTGCTCTGCACCAGGACCCCGACCTTCCAGCCGCCGAGCGACGTGGGCAGCACCCGCGAGGAGGTGCCGATGCCCCCCTTCCACCCGAAGGCCACGGTGCCGCGCCCGGCGCCCACGCTCCCCTCGGTGACCGGGCCTTCACTGGCCGACTCCAGCGCCCGGCGCACGTCGGCGGGTTGCACGGGGCGCTGGCGGATGGCGTTCAGGCCCCCGTCGTTGGTCTCCCCCACCACCGGGTTGATCGAGCCGACCCCCTCCATGCCCGGCTGCTCCAGCAGCCAGGCCACCAGGGCATCGGCGACGCGCCAGACGCAGAGGGTGCAGGTGAGCAGGATCGGGCTCTCGAGCTCCCCCAGCTCCCGGACCTGGGTGACGCCCAGCAGCTTGCCGAAGCCGTTCCCGACATGCATCGCTGACGGCACCCGTTCGAGGAAGGCGTTGCCACCATGGGGCAGGATGGCGGTGATCCCGGTGCGGACCGAGTCGCCCTGGTCAATGGTGACCTGTCCCACCCGCACCCCGGCGACGTCGGTGATGGCGTTCAGGGGCCCGGGGCGAAAGATGCCCGGGGCGATGCCAAGCGCCCGGGCCCGCGCCTGGGCCGCAAGCGGAGCGGCACCGAGAAGCAGGAGCGACACCAGGGAGCGCAGCAGTCGAGACCGATGAATGGGGTGCATTCCCTAGAATACGCCGAACCACGAACCCACGCCACGACGGGGTGACCCCCCGCGGACGGTGCAACGGTCGCAGCCCGCGCACGCGACGCTTTCCTCACCGAAATATCCCAGCAGCAACCGCCGGCGGCAGCCCCGGGTCCCGGCGTACCGCTCCATGGTCTGGAGGCGCTCGCCGGCCGCGGCCTTGCGGCGGGCCACCCGTGCCCAACCGTCGGCGGCATCGGCACCGAGCTCGGCGCGGAGCCGGTCCGCGGCCGCGACCACCGCGGCGGGATGCCGGGCCCGCCGGCCGGGGTCCTCCCACAGCTCTTCCAGGACACGGCGGGGAGGAAACGTGACCTCCAGCTGCCGCCGGTGCACCTCGGCATCTCCGGTCTGGTGCAGCAGCACACACCGCGCCTCCTG
>JANRJZ010000153.1:0-8491 GCA_033763675.1 Gemmatimonadota bacterium | reverse complement strand
GCCTGGGCCCGCGACCCGGGACCCGGCCCACGAGCCGGCCCGGGCGCAGCATCGCGTTCTCGTTGCTGGCCGGCTGGGGCAGGTCGTCCTCCTCGAACTCGTCCGGCTCGTCCAGCGCCGGCTCCGGGAGGACCGGCGGCGGGCCGTCGCCGATGCCGAGCTGGCGCATCCCCTCGTACAGCACCACGCTCACCGCGTTCGCGAGGTTGAGGCTGCGGACGCCCCCGGGCATCGGGATCCGGTAGCAGCGGTCGGGGTGCTTCTCGAGGATCTTCGCCGGCAGGCCGTCGGTCTCGTTCCCGAAGACCAGCACACTGTTGACCTGGAACGGCGCTTCGCGATAATCCCGCTCGGCGTTGGCCGAGAAATAGAGGCAGCGGTCGCGGCTGATCGCGTCCCGGAAGCGGAACCAGTTGGGATGCAGCCACAGGTCCACCCGGTCCCAGTAGTCGAGCCCCGCCCGCTTCAGGTCTTTCTCGTCCAGGCGGAAGCCGAGCGGTTCGATGAGGTGAAGCGGCGTGTCCGTCGCGGCGCAGAGGCGGGCGATGTTGCCGGTATTGGGCGGAATCCTGGGTTCGATCAGCGCAATGTGCAGGGCCATGAGGGATCGGGTGAAAGGTGGCGCGTGGCCGGCCGGTATCCGGTCGGCAGGTCGTCCGCTCAACCGCCGCGGGTATGCATTTCCTTGCGGGGATCGGCGCGCAGCGTCTGCAGCTGGTACAGCGCGCCCCGATCGGCAAGCCGGGCCCGGTCCTCCGCGCCACGGTCCTCGCGCGTGGTCCAGGCGTCCCGAAGCAGGGCCGTCAGCTCGGCGTCACTGGCCCCCGCCCGGAGCGGCGTGAGCAGGTCGAGTCCCCGCTCCGCGTAGAGGCAGAGCAGGAAGTGGCCGTCGGCGGTGAGCCGGCCCCGGTCGCAGCTGCGGCAGAACGGCTCGGTGGTCGAGGCGATGATGCCGAACACCGTGCCGTCCGGCAGCGCGAACCGGTCCGCGGGCGCCGATCCGCCGGCGCCGTCCGGGCGCTCCGCGACGGGGCCGTAGCGACGCCCGAGGCGCTCCAGGATCTCCTGCCGGGAAACCACCGCCTCGGGGCGCCACCCATTGGCGCCGCCCACGTCCATGTACTCGATGAACCGGACCTCGCACCCCTCCGCGCGGCCGAACTCAATCAGCGACTCGAGTTCATCGTCATTGAAGCCCCGGATCACCACCGTGTTGAGCTTGAGTCCGGTGAACCCCGCCGCCCGCGCCGCCCGCAGCCCCGCGATCACGTCCGCGTGCCGCTTCGACCGCGCGAAGGCCTCCATCCGTTCCGGCCGCAGCGTATCGAGGCTGATCGTCACCCGGGTCAGGCCCGCCGCCCGCAGGCGCTCCGCCGCCTCCCCGAGCAGAATGCCGTTCGTGGTCAGGGCCAGCTCGTCGATGCCGGGCGTCCCGGCCAGGCGCTGCACCAGCTCGGGCAAGGCATGGCGGAGGAGTGGCTCCCCGCCGGTGAGCCGCAGCTTGGTGACGCCCAGGCCCGCAAAGATCGCCGCCAGCCGGGAGATCTCCTCGAAGGTGAGGATCGAGGCGCGCGGCAGCCAGACGTACTCTTCCTCGGGCATGCAGTACCGGCACCGCATGTTGCAGCGATCGGTCACCGAGATCCGCAGGCTGCGAAACGGGCGGCCATGCACGTCGCTCGGCGGCTCGGCGGCTCGGCGGCCCGGCGACGGACCAGGGGGCAGCGCCATGATCAGGTGCGCTCTACCCGTGCCGGCCTGGCCGTCGGGTCCACCCATTCGATGGTGCCGTCGGCGTAGAACTCCTTCTTCCACACCGGGACGCGGCGCTTGAGCTCCTCGATCACGTAGCGGCAGGCCTCGAAGGCCTGCGCGCGGTGCGCCGCCGCCGCGACCACCGCCACCGCGACATCCCCGATCGCCAGCGCGCCCACCCGGTGCCGCACCACCACGCGAGCCGGCCAGCGCTCCGCCGCCTCGGCGACGATGCGGGCGGTCTCGGCCTCCGCCATCGGGAGGTACGCCGAGTACTCCAGCCGGACCACGGTGCGCCCATCCTGGTGGTTCCGTACCAAGCCGAGGAAGGTAGTCACTCCCCCCCGATCAGGACTGGCGGCCTCCTCCAGCAGCGGCCCGAGCGCGATCGGCGCATCGGTCAGGTGGCCCACGTCAGCCGCCGGCGAGGGGCGGCAGGAGAGCAAGTTCATCCCCATCCGCGACGGGTGACTCGAGCCGCGCATGCACCTGGTTCACCGCGACCAGCGGCCGCTCTGGCAGCGCGATGGTCCCGGGTACCGCAACCCTGAGCTGGCGCAGCACTTCAGCCACGGTAGCCGGGGCGGGCAGCGGAAGGTCGATGACCTCGCGCCCGGCGGCATCGCGGTAAGCTGCAAAGAGGAGCACGCGTACAGGCATAGCCTCAAAGATAGCGACGCGTGGGGTTTAGACGCGTCGGGGCGGGTCAGCGACCCGCCCCGAAGGGAACCCGCCACGACCGTTCGGCCCGCGGCGCGCCGGACTTCAGTCCATGTCGTCCGAATCGTCCCCGACGTCGGCCGGCATCGGTTCATCCGCGACCAGCGCACGCAACTCCTTGCTGGGCTTGAAGACCGGGACCGGGCGGGCGGCCACTTCCACCGGATCGCCGGTGCGGGGATTCCGGGCCATGCGGGTCTTCCGGCGCCGGATCTTGAAGGTCCCGAAGCCGCGCACCTCGATGTTGTGCTGATTCTTAAGGGCTTCCTTGACCGCGTCGAGAAAGGCGTCCACGACGCGGGCGCAGTCCTTTTTCGAGATCATGGGCCCCGCGGTCCGGGCGATGGACTCCGTCACCCGTTCGACGAGATCGGCCTTGGTCATCTTTCCCCCGGAGGTCTTCATGCCGAGCACCCTGGAAGTGGCGCCGGAATGCTTGAGACTCTAGGGCCTTAACCGTTGACTGTCAAGGGCTTGGCCCATTTTCGGGGGTTCAGCGGTTGAGCAGCCGGACGAATTCCTGGAAGTGCGGATAGGCGTCGTGCGGTCCCGGGGAGGCTTCCGGGTGGTATTGCACCGCAAACACCGGAAGTTCTTTGTGGCGAATGCCTTCCACCGTCTGGTCGTTGAGATTGATGTGGGTGACCTCGAGGCCGGCGGCGCCTGGCACCCCACGATTCTCGCCCTCGACCGCGAATCCGTGATTCTGAGAGGTGATAAGTACATGCCCCGTCTTGAGATCCCTGACGGGGTGGTTACCCCCACGGTGCCCGTACGGGAGCTTGACGGTCTTCCCGCCGAAGGCGAGCCCCAGCAGTTGATGCCCCAGACAGATCCCGAATGTCGGGAGGCCGGAATCCGCCAGTTCACGGATGTTCTTGATGGCGTATCCCACCGCCGCGGGGTCCCCGGGACCGTTGGACAGGAAGAGCCCGTCGGGCTGGAGCTCGCGGACCTGTGCCGCGGCAGTCGTGGCCGGAACCACCGTCACGCGGCAACCGTGCTGGACCAGCATGCGCACGATGTTGCGCTTCATGCCGTAGTCGTAGGCCACCACATGCGGCCCGCTCTTGCCCTCGGTCCACGTCGCGGTGACCGTGGCGCGGGAGGCGAGATCCAGCCCTTCCATGGAAGGGGATTCCATCAGGCTCAGCGTGAGCTGCGGGGTGGGCTCCCGGCCCTCGGCGATGACTCCGCGCATGGCGCCCCGCTCCCGGATGTGCCGGGTGAGCCGCCGGGTGTCGATGTTCTCGATCACCGGCACTCGCGACTCGGCCAGCCACTCATCCAGCGAGCGGGTGGCGCGCCAGTTGGACATCCGGCGGGCCATCTCCCGGACCACCACGCCGGCGATCTTCGGGCTGCCGGACTCCATGTCCTCGGCATTCACCCCGTAGTTCCCGATCATGGGGGCGGTCATCACCACGATCTGCCCCAGGTAGCTCGGGTCGGTAAAGACCTCCTGGTACCCGCTCAGGTTGGTGGTGAAGACCACCTCGCCGTAGGCTGCTTCGAGCGGCCGGCTGCTGGTGCCGGGGTACCAGGTGCCGTCCTCGAGCAAGACAAACGCGGGGCGATCGGTCATGCCGATCCCCCGCGTTCAGCCCGCACCGTACGCCGCGTCACTGGCCGGGCGCCGGGGCCTTTGCCGCGCCGGAATCGGCCGCCGGGGCCGGGGCGGCTTCGATGGGAAGGTTGGCCGGGGCCGCCTGGGGCTGGTTCTGCCGCAGCCGCTCCAGGACTTCGCTGCTCGAGCGGCCCGAGCTGGGCGCCACGAGCGAGATGACCAGCGCCAGCGTGAGGAAGATGCCGCCGCAGATCCAGCTCATCTTGGTGAGCAGGGTCGCCGCCTGGCGCCCGCCGACCACGAGGTCGGTCGTGCCGCCGCCGAGGGACGCGAGCCCGCCCCCCTGGCCAGCCTGCAGCAAGACCACCGCCGCGAGGAGGAGACCGTCGATGATGAGCAGCGTCAGAAGGAAGTAGTACATGTCCGGTCCGGTGAAAGCCGGACAAGTCTAATCCGCGGACCCCCGATTTGGAAGCGGACCCGCTCAGCCCCGGCCGACGATCCCGGCCCACCCCTCGACATCGAGGCTGGCACCCCCGACCAGCACGCCGTCGATCTCGGCCTGGGCCGTCAGGGCGGCGGCATTGCCGCCGTTGACGCTCCCGCCGTAGAGCACTGGCCGCCGCCCGGGGGCACCCAGCCGCGCCAGCTCGGCCCGGATGGCCCGGTGCACCTGCGCGGCGTCTTCGGGGGTGGCGTTCCGTCCGGTCCCGATAGCCCAGACCGGCTCGTAGGCGATGACCACCCGCTCCCAGGCGGCGCCGGAGACCCCCTCCAGGCCGGCCCGCAGCTGGCGGAGGCAGACCGCCTCCGTCTGACCGGCCTCGCGCTGCTCCAGCTGCTCTCCGACGCACAGCAGGGCTGTCAGGCCGGCACCCAGCAGGGCCCGCACCTTCCGGCCGGTCTCCGCATCGGTCTCCCCGAAGACGTGCCGCCGCTCCGAGTGTCCCACCAGGGCGCCGGCGGCACCGGCGCCGGCCGCGAGCGGCACCGAGATCGCCCCGGTAAAGGCCCCCTTGGGCTCCCAGTGGACGTCCTGCGCCCCGACCCGGATGTCCGGCCGGCCACGGAGGGCCGTGGCCGTGGCCTCGAGCGAGACGGCAGACGGGAAGAACCACAGCGAGCGACCGCTGACGGCGGTGGTGAGCGCCACGAACCGCTCCGCGAAGGCCCGAGCCTCCGCGGGGGGAAGATGCATTTTCCAGTTGGCCGCGTAGATGAGGGGCCGCATTGCTCAGGCTTCGTCGAGTGCCGCGACGCCGGGGAGCACCTTCCCCTCGAGGAATTCGAGGGAGGCGCCGCCGCCGGTGGAGACATGGCTCATCCGGTCTTCGAGGCCCGCCTGCGCCACCGCGGCCGCCGAGTCGCCCCCGCCGACGATGGTGATGGTGCCGGCGGCGGTGGCGGCGGCCATGGCTCGGGCCACCGCGAGCGTCCCGTGGTCGAAGGGCGGCGTCTCGAAGACCCCCATCGGGCCATTCCACACCACGGTCTTCGCGGCCGTGATCCGGGCGGCGAAGTCCTGCTCCGTGGCCGCATCCACGTCGAACATGGCCCACCCCGGGGGAATCCGGTCCCGGGACACCGACCGGGTCGGGGTCCCGGCCTCGAGCTTCTCCCCGATCACCGCGCCGCTGGGGAGCACGAGCTTGCCTCCGGCCTTGGCCATGAGCGCCCGGGCCATTTCCACCCGGTCCGCTTCCACGAGGGAGGTGCCGGTCTCGAGCCCCATGGCGCGGAAGAAGGTACAGGCCATCGCGCCGCCCACCAGGATCGCGTCGGTGCGCGGCAGCAGGTTCTCGATCAGGTCGATCTTGCCCGAGACCTTGGCGCCGCCGAGGACCGCCACGAAGGGGCGCCTGGGAGCCTCCAGCGCGCCGCCGAGGTATTCGAGCTCCTTCTCCATCAGGAAGCCGGAGACCGCCGGCTTGAGCAACCGGGCCACCGCCTCGGTGCTCGCGTGGGCCCGGTGGGCCGAACCGAACGCATCGTTGACATAGAGATCTCCGAGCGTGGCGAAGGCCCGTGCCAGCTCCGGGTCGTTCTTCTCCTCGCCCGGATGGAACCGGGTGTTCTCCACCACCACGACCCCGCCCCGCGGCGTCCGCCGGCTCTCGGCGGCGGCGCCCGGCCCGAGCGGGTCGGAGATGAACCCGACCGGCGCCCCGAGCAGCCGTTCGAGCTCGGTGGCGCAGGGCTGGAGGCTCTGCCTGGGATCGGGCCCCTTCGGCCGGCCCAGGTGGGAAAGCAGGATGACCCGGGCGCCCTTTTCCCGGAGGTAGCGAATCGTGGGTAGGGAGGCGCGAATCCGGGTGTTGTCGGTGACAACGCCGTCCTTCACGGGACAGTTGAAGTCCACGCGGACCAGCGCGCGGCGGCCGTCGAGGGCCGCCGCGTCGAGGGAGCGGAGGGAGCGCTTCATGCGGCTAGAACCGGCCGCCAATGTACCGCATCAGGTCCACGCAGCGGGCGGAGTAGCCCATTTCGTTGTCGTACCACGAGGAGACGTGTACCAGCGTCCCGTTCAGGACGTTGGTGAGCGCCAGGTCCACGGTGCTCGAACTGAGGTTCCCGATGTAGTCCACCGAGACCAGCGGCTCGTCGGAGACCGCCAGCACCCCCTTGAGGGCGCCATCCGCCGCGGTGCGGAAGGCGGCGTTGACCTCCTCGATGGTGGTGCTCTTCGTCACCGTGCAGGTGAGATCCACCACCGAGACGTCGCAGGTGGGAACCCGGAGCGAGACGCCGTCGAGTTTCCCCTTGACCTCCGGGAGCACCAGACTCGTGGCCTTGGCGGCGCCGGTGGTCGTGGGGATGATGGAGAGCGCGGCGGCCCGGGCCCGGCGCAGGTCCTTGTGCGGCAGGTCCAGGATCTGCTGATCGTTGGTGTAAGAGTGGACCGTCGTCATGAAGCCGTTGACGAACCCGAAGTTGTCCAGCACCACCTTCACCACCGGCACCAGGCAGTTGGTGGTGCAGCTGGCATTGGAGATGACGTGGTGTTTGGCGGGATCGTACTTGGTGTGATTCACCCCGTAGACGATCGTGATGTCCTCGTTCTTGGCCGGCGCGGAAATCACCACCTTCCGGGCTCCCGCCTCCAGGTGCTTGGCGGCCTTCTCCCGATCGGTGAAGATGCCGGTGGACTCGAGCACGATATCCACGCCCAGGTCCTTCCAGGGCAGGGCGGCCGGATCCTTCTGGGCGAAGACCTTGATGCTGTCGCCGTTGACCACGATCGCGTCGCTCTTCGCCTCCACGGTGCCGGGGAAGCGGCCGTGCACCGAGTCGTACTTGAGGAGGTGCGCGAGGGTGTTGGTGTCGGTGAGGTCGTTCACCGCGACGAAGTCGAACTCCTTCACCCCAAGCGTCTTGGCGGCGCGGAGCACGTTGCGGCCGATGCGACCGAATCCGTTGATGGCGACTTTGATCGGCATGACATCTCCAATGAGGAACGAGGCGCTCGTCTATCCCAGCGGGGGCCGGGCTCGCGCAAAGGTAACCGCCTCCACCGCGCCCGCTCCAGCCTCGAGCAGGGAGACCGCCGCCTCGGCGAGGGTAGCGCCGGTCGTGAAGACGTCGTCCACCAGCACGACCCGTGCCCCCCGGGGCAGCCCGGCGGCGCGGAAGGCCCCGGCCATGTTGGCCCGGCGGGCTTCCGGCGTCAGCGCCGTCTGGGTGCGGGTGTCGCGGGCGCGGCGGAGCCAGTCGGCCACCACCGGGAGTCCCACGATCGCGGCCAGCGCGCCGGCCAGCACTCCGGCCTGGTTGTAGCCGCGCCGGCGTTCGCGGGCGGCGGCAAGCGGAATCGGCACCAGGGTGCCCCCGCCCTGCCGCGGGAGCAGCGGCGCCATCCGCCGGGCGAGGAGCGGTGCGACCCGTCGCCAGCCGTCGTACTTGAGGGCGTGCACCGCGCTGCGGGCGGCGTCATCGAGCCAGACCGCGCTCCGGGCCCGGCCCAGGCCCTCGGGCCACACGGCGCAGATGCGACAGCCCGAGGCGAGCAGTGCGGCGGGCTGGCCACAGCGGCCGCATTGCGGCTCCGGCAGCGCGCGCCAACGTCCCTGGCAGGCGGGACAGAACAGCGGATCCGCCGGCCCGACGCCCCCGCCGCACTCCAGGCAGGCGCCGGGCAGCAGCCAGCGTTCCGCGGCGCGGAGGGCCTCAGGCAGGCTCGCGGAGGGCATGTTCCACCGCCGCCCGCATGATGTCGAGGGGAGGGTCCTCGTCGGGAAACCAGAGGCGGAAGGCGGCGGCGCCCTGGGCCACCAGCATGCTCCGGCCGTCGGCGGCGCGGAGCCCCTCCTGGCGCATCATCCGGATCCAGGCGGTCTCCCCCCGGGCGTACACCATGTCGTATGCCGCGACGGCGCGCGGGGCTTCCTCGTGCGCGAGCGGCAGGTGGTCCCCCGGCCGGAGGCCTAGGGGCGTGCCTGGAGGCCGGGCGCG
>JANRJZ010000152.1:0-12106 GCA_033763675.1 Gemmatimonadota bacterium | reverse complement strand
GCTCGACCTGGTCACCAAGGACGAGGAAACGTTCATGGTGGTACTGGCGGAGATGATGGACATCGAGGCCGGTCACATCTCGCTCGCCTCGCCGCTGGGCCGCGCGCTCAAGGGACGCAAGGTCGGGGATGAGATCGAGCTCAAC
The DNA here is from genome assembly GCA_033763675.1 of Gemmatimonadota bacterium. GTDB lineage: Bacteria > Gemmatimonadota > Gemmatimonadetes > Gemmatimonadales > GWC2-71-9 > JADJOM01. Next base: position 11,961 of record JANRJZ010000152.1, on the reverse strand, counting down.
CTGCCGCACGGGAAGCGGAGCCTCCGCGTTCTCGAAATCAGGTCGAGCTGAGCCCGCCCATGGACTTCCCCCGCAAGCAACTCATCCTGGTCGGCGACCGGGTGCTGATCACCCCGGAAGAAGGGGAAGAGCGCACCCGGGTGGGGCTCTACCTCCCGCCGACCGCGCTCGAAGCGCAGCAGATCCAGAGTGGCCTGGTGATCGCGGTGGGCCCCGGCGACCCGGCCCCGGACTTCTCCGCCTCGGTGGATGACGAGCCCTGGAAGGTCGGCGGACAGCAGCTCCGCTGGCGCCCGATGCAGGCCCGGGTGGGCGACCACGCCATCTTCTTCCGCAAGGCGGCGGTCGAGATCACGTTCGAGGAGAAGAAGTACCTGGTCGTGCCCCAGGGAGCGATCCTTGCCCTGGTCCGCGAGGACTTGCCGATCTAACCACTCCCGGCCTCGGTTGCGCCCGAGGCCGGCTCCCTCTTCCCTCTTCCCTCTTTCCCACCTTACACTTCCCTCAACCTCTTCTGCCCGGCGCCCGGTACCCGTCCATGCCGCTCACCCGCTTCCCCGATCACGAAGACAAGCGGGTCTTCCTGTCCACCGTCCCCGCCTTCAACCTGCCCCCCGCCCCGGCTGCGTTCACCGACCGGCCATCGGTGGTGGTCCTGTGGCTGGAGGAGGGCGCCCAGGCATCCCAGGAGCTGTCCCAGGAGTTCGCCATGGCCGTGATCGAGAAGGGCGGCCTGGCGATCGTCCTCGGTGGTGGGGCCGCGGAGGGCGCCGCCCCGGTGTTCGACGAGGCGGCGGCGGAGACGGTGCATGCCGAGCGGGAGGACGAGGCGGTCGGCATCTGGACCGACCCCGAGGCGTCGATCGAGGATCTGCTCTTCCTCGCGGCCGAGGAAGCCATGCCTCCGGATGCCTTCGCTGACCAGCCCTGGGACATCGTGGTCTGGGCCCGGAGTGGAGATCCCTCCATCCCCAAGCTCCGCGCGACGCTCAACCGGCTGAGCGCCATCGTGGACGAGCACTACGAGCTGGGCGGCGAGGACACGGGCTAGCCATGGGCTGGCTCCGACCGGGGACCGGACGGCCGGGACGCGCCCCCGTGAGCGAGGAGGCGCGGCGCCTCCGGTCCGTCACCTGGGTGGTGCTGCTGCTGGCGCTGGTGGTCCTCAGCCTGATCATCGCCGCCATCAAGGGCGTCCTGCCGCGGGAGACCCTGGGCAGCCTCTTTCTGATCTTCCTGGCGCTCATGGCCGGCGTCACCCTGCTCGGCCTCAAGGCCCGGCGTCAGGCGGTGGCGGACCGGGAGCGGGAGAGCCGGAGTGCCATGATCATCCTCCTCGCCGCCCAGCTGGGGCGGCAACCGGACGATACCCTGGCCCGGATCGCGTCGAAGGGGGGGCCCGCTGGCGAGGCGGCGGCCATGGTGCTCGCCGGACGGCGTGAGCCCCGCCGGTCGGTGGGCACCCCGGCCGCGTGGAACTAGCGGGCCGCCGCGATGCGCCGCCTCCCAGGGCTCTTCCTCCGCGCCCTCCGGCTCCGCTGCCCCTCCTGCGGGGGCGGGCCGGTATTCGTGACCTGGGTCCGGATGTGCCCCAGTTGCCCCAGCTGCGGCATCAACTTTGATCGGGAGCCGCAGGGGGGCTACTGGGTCGGCTCGAACACGATCAACCTCTTCGTTACCGAGGCGGTGTTCGCGGGAGCCTTCGTGGGAACACTGGCCCTGACCTGGCCCACCCCACCGTGGGACGCGATGCTGTGGGGCGGGATGCTGCTCATGCTGCTCTTTCCGGTGGGGTTCTATCCCTGGTCCAAGACGCTGTTCATCGCGGTGGACCTGACCTTCCGCCCCCGGGAACCGGAAGACTACGTGCAACCGGTAGAGCCGGGGCCGCGGGTGCGGCGGTGATCCCGGCTCGCGCCAGCCTCACCCGCGCCCGCCGCCACCTGGCCCGGCGGCCTTACTTCGGCCTCGGGCAGGTGCTGAATCCGAACAGGGTGTACACCGGGCAGCTGCCCAGGAGGCCGGTCACGACCGGGATGATGCCCAGGTAGCCCCACGGTGTCTTCGGGCCGATGAACACGAGCGAGAGGAGCGCCAGCCCGAGCAGCACGCGCGCCCCGCGCTCAATGGGATGCTCGTTGACGGGCAGCAGCTTGGTCATCATGGGGTTCTCGCAGGGTTGGGGATCTTCGATTCAACTTACTCGACCGGGCGGGGGGTCGCCCAGCCCGGCGCCAGGATGCAGGAGTGAATCGCCCCGGGTGATCTGGTAGGGACCGACCGACCTCCTCGGGCTCGCTCGCCACCGAAAACCACCCGTATGGGAGTGAGGGCGGCAAGAAGGCGGGGTATCAGCGGAGCGAATCTCACCAGCCCCCGACCAGCGAGTGGACCCGGCCCGCAGGACGGCAACAGATGACTAGCCGTGGAGCCGTCTCCGCATGCGGCAGGATGCCGCCTTGGCCCCGAGGCGATCCTCGGCCCGCATGGGTCGAACCTGGAAGCGCACGGGTGAATCCCGGGTGAACCGGGACTGAAGAGATGTTGAGAGCGTCATGGTGGACCAAGACCGCCTGACCGCAAGACTGTGCTTCGTCGAAGGTCTGCCCACGCGGGCTCCCCCTGTCGGCTCGACTCTTGAACCGCCCGTATTCTCGAGGTCATGCCCCGGCTCCCCACGAGGTAACCAATGTCAGTCGATGTGATTACCCAGCTCATCGCGCGCTGGAGAGACGACCCGGGTGGGACCTACCGGACCTGGTTCTTGTGGGATGAACGGCTGAAGAACTTCCGGTCGATTCGCCGTGGCATACAGCAGGTCGTGACGGAGATCGAGCAAGGGGCTTTCGGAGCCCAGTATCGGGACTCTTCGCTGGAGACGGTGGTGGGCTCGATCGCAGAGCAGCGTCAGATCTTCAAGGGAGCCGACCACGCGTTCCTGTGGAAGCCCAAGCTTCGGATTCCCGATATCTACGAGAACCGTGAGAACCAGGTCGCGTTCGGTCGCTTCCTCGACACCTGCTGCTGTTGCTCCGGCGAAGACGACCTGTTGGAGGCGATTCGGGGCCTGGATGCCCGGAAGATCAAGGGTCTCGGGCCGGCGGCCGCGAACCTGCTGTACTTCCTGCATCCGACCCTGGTGCCGCCATCGAACACCGCGATCGTCAAGGGCTACAATGCCCTCACCGGTGCCAGGGTACGGCTGGGCAGGTGGGACGACTACCTCGCCATGCGGACTGGCATCGTCGCGCTCAACGCCGAGCATCGGGGGGCTCTTTCCAACGATCTGGGGGCGGTTGCGGGACTCTTGTTCGATGTCGGCAGTGAGCGGTATCCCGCTCCGCCACTGGCAGATGACGCAGCCGCCCGGGCCACCTGGGAGGCAGACCTCGCCACGGTGCGGGAAGAAGCCCGGCGATCGGCCAAGGCGCTCGACGCGGCACGAGAGGGCGATCGGACGCACACCGAGATTCAGGGCTGGCTGCGTGATCTGGGACTGGCCCTGGGATTCGCGGTATGGGTTGCGGCGAACGACCGGAGCCGGAGCTACGCAGAGGGAACTCTGTGCGACGGCTGTCTGGATGATCTGCCTGCGGACGTGGCCGCTGCCCCCGGGGCAGACGCCGTGCGCCTGATCGATGTCCTGTGGGTGGACCGTGAGCTTGGTCAGGTGGCGGCGGCGTTCGAGGTGGAACACACTACGTCCATCTACTCCGGGATTGTGCGGTTGCTCGATCTCGCGCTCGGCCCCCAAGCCGCGACGGCCCGGGGGCTCTTCCTCGTGGCACCGGATGACCGGGAGGAAGAGGTCCGGGCCCAACTCCGGCGACCCGCCTTCAGCCGGATCGCCGATCTCGACGTGCGATACCTCCCCTACGGGGAGCTGGAACGGCACCGTGAGGCCATGGCCCGCTTCGGCCGGGGACTCATGCCGATCGAAGCAATTGCTCGCCGCCTGACTTGATCACCCGCCCTCCTGCTTGGCCAGCGTAAGGATGTACTCCGCGGCAGCGCGCATCTGATCCTCGGACAGCTTGCTCTTGAAGGACTTCATGTCCTTGTCGATCCCATTCCTCAGGATCGTGATGATGGAGTCCACTGTGAGGCTGGTGACGAAGCCGTCCTCCCCCACAGCCTTGATCTTCTTGTATTGGCCCCTGGCGCGAGCGGGCGGCACCCCTTTGAGCCCGTGGCAGGACTTGCATTCCTTCCGGTATGCGGTCTCGCCCTCCGTCTGGGCCACAGCCCGACTGCGACCGGCAACCACCAGCACCCCTAGGACAATTGCCGTGACCAGCCTCATACCTGAGCTCCCTGTTGTGGTTCGGCCACCCGCCGCGGTGTTCGCGGCCGACCCGCGGCGGCGTTCAGAAGGCAAGCATGACCTCTGCCGCCAGGTTGTTCTGGGCTACCCCGCCGGCGCCGCGCTGGGGATCGTCCCGCCAGTATTCCAGGTTGAGCCGTAAGTACTCCGGCAAGTTCACCGGCAGCAGGCTCCCCAGGACATAACGTCGGTTGGCGTCGTCGCTCGCCTCGGTATCGGGATCCACGTACTCGTATCGGCCGTAGAACGTCAGCGAGGACTGGGGCACGACGAGTTGCCCCGAGAACCAGTAGCCGTACCCCTTCCCCTGGCTTGCCGTCAGCGGCAGGCTCCCGCCGACCGGGAGGTCAATGTCCTTGCCGTACACCAGCCCTCCCAGCAGCTCGACTCCACTGACCACCTTGCTGGCCGACAGGCCGAGCCGCCAGAAGTGCGCATTTTGGGTCGCGAGCGCCGTATCCAAGCCGGTCACCGTGCCGTAGTACGCCAGGGCCTGGAAGCCGCCCCCGTCCTTGTCCCACAGCAGCTGATTGGTCAGGACGAAGTCCTTGCGCTTGCCGCCGCGCGCCAGTCCCTCTTCTCCGGGCACACTGCCATTGAGCATTTGGGCTGAGACTCTATTGCGGCCCATGACGTAGAACGCCTCGATGCCAGCCTGGTCGCCGGCAAAGGTAAAGGGGATCGCACGGGTGATCGCTCCCGCCACCGGTGTGGGGTTGGTAATGCCGACCACGCGATCAAACCCAGCGACTCCGGCGTTGAGCAGCAGATGGGTCTGCCCCAGGCGGAAGCCCCCATGGGACCGCTCCGTTCCCCAGACGCCGAACGCGGACGCTCCGAACTCGGTTTCGTCCTCTTCCTTGGCCACCTCCAGCAGTCCGCCGAAGTTCTTGCCGAAGCTGCCGGCGTAGAAGACCGTCGCGTCGGGCAGCCCGAACTCACTGATCGACGCTGCCTGACCGCTCGGCCTGGCATAGCTATACCGAAACCGAAACCGCGTGCTCAGGTAGTTGGAGACCCGATCCATCTCGATGTTCTCGCCGATCTCGTCGGGCATGCGATAGCCAGCCCAGCGGAACTGCTGGCCGCTCGCGTTAAGTCTCGGGGGCGCGGGATAATGACAGCCCGAGCAGTTCATGTTGTACTTGCGGGCCCAAGCCGGAATGGCGGCCACACCCGTCGCATGGCCAACCATCAGGACGCCGGTCAGGACCAAGAGCAGTCGCACCCGCATGGGATCTCCATTGCACGAGGTGATACAGTCTGACCATGGCACCGTGAGAGGCCAGCGAACCGCACGTTAAGACACCTTGAACCGTGGCCGGCTCACGGAAAGGTGTCGTGATACTCCGGCTGGATGCCGGGTCCGACACTGCCACGCAGCGAGGTCAGGTACTGGGCCAGTTCCTCGATCTGCTGGTGGGTTAGGTTGGGCGGCCCGAAGGATGGCATTTCCGTGGTATCACCACGAAAGCGCTTGGCATCCTCCAGGATGCTGTGCAGCCAGGCAGGCGAGTGATGCAGCCCGATCGCCGTCAGCTCCGGGCCCTTGTCCCCTCCTTCCCCGGCAATCGCGTGGCACTCGTCACACTTCTGCGAGCGGTACAGCGCCCGGCCGGCCCGCTCCATCGAGGTCAATGGCCGGCCAACTTCCAGGGCAATCGCGGGCTGACGTTCCCGCAGCGCCGCGCCAAGGAGAAGACCAGCCCCGCCGAGGATGACCGCGAGCGAGCCCATGGCGATGGGCCGCCGCAGCAGATTCCGGGTGCTGCTGCGGTCGAAGAACGGCAACGCGATCATCGCGAGCAGCAGGGCCCCCGGGACTCCGACCGCCACCAGGCTCTCCATCCGGCCCGGCACCATCTTGAGCAATTGATACAGCGGCAGGAAGTACCACTCGGGCGTCGGTATGTAGGAGCTGTCGGTGGGATCCGCGGGCGCCTCGAGAGGCGCTCCCACCGCCAGTGCCAGCCCGAAGACTATTATCATGACGATGGCCGAGGTGATCGCGTCCTTGCCGACGATGTCCGGGTAGAAGCGGACGTCGCCCTGCTTGGAGCGATGATAGGCCTGCTCGTAGTACTCCGGGTACGCCGGGTCATCGGTGCGAGCCGGTGCCCCGGCTTCCATGGCCCCGGGATGGGCCGCGATGCCTTGGCGGATCACCAGCACCAGGTGAAGCAGGACCAGCGCGACGAGGCCGAGCGGAAGCCAGAGCACGTGAAAGGCATAGAACCGGCTGAGCGTTGCCGCGCCGAGGTCACCCCCGCCTCGCAGAAGGGTCAGCAACTCCCCGCCGACGACCGGGGTGGTGCCGGATGCTGGTCCCGACCACCGTGGCCCAGTACGCCTTCTGGTCCCAGGGGAGCAGGTACCCCGTGAAGCTGAAGGCCAGGACCAGAACGAACAGGCCAACCCCGAGCAGCCAGTTCGCCTCGCGGGGATACTTGTAGGCTCCGAAGGCGAAGACCCGGAGCAGGTGCGCCATGAGCAGCACGACCATCGCGCTGGCGGCCCAGTGGTGGATGCCTCGCAGCAGCCCTCCGCTGGCCACCTGCCCCTGGATATAGCGGACGCTGTCGTAGGCATGGTCGGGCGAGGGTGAGTAGAATGTCGCCAGCACAATGCCCGTGATAACCTGAACCACGAAGACCGTGAGGGTTGCGCTTCCCAATGTGTGCCACCAGGTCAGCCGCTCAGGCACCGCGCGGTCGAGCAGCGCCTGCCGAACCGATGTGAGGTCCAGGCGCCGGTCCAGCCAACGGTACAGGCCCATGGTGGAGACTCTCCTAGGTAACCGGGATCTTGTCGGCGACGCCCTCGCGAAAATCCCGGTACGCCACCAGGAGAAACCCGTCTTCGACCCTGGTCTCGAGCGTGTCCAACCCGCGGGGTGGAGGGCCGTCAACGACCGCGCCCGTTCTCAAGTCGAACAGGCCATGGTGACAGGGGCAGTGAAAGACCCCCCGGTCCTTGTCAAATCCATAGCTGCATCCGAGGTGGGTACAGCGGGCATTGTAGACCGTGAATGCCTCGCCATCCTCGGAGTAGAGCCAGATGCCCCGGGTCGCCCGCCCCTCCACCCACGCGTCGCGGACTGTCTCGGTGAAATCCACCCGGATGGGCACGCCCGTCTCCATCTGCGCTACCTCCCCCGCCTTGATCCAGCGCTCGCCAGCTGGCTCGCTGAACACGGGTGAGAGGAACGCGCGGAGCGTGGGCCACCCGACCAAGCCGGCCGAAAGGGCAGAGCTGACTGCGGTGGCAAGTCTCAGAAAGGATCGCCGTGCCGGATTCACGGACCCTCCATGTGGGGGACGAGGGAGAGTGATGTCAGGGGCCGCACCCCGCCCGGGAACACTCCCGAAGCCGGCACACGCGTCGGCCCTCGGAGGTAGAGAATTCCGCCACGTCGCTGAGTGCTGCCTGAATCCGTGATTAAGGTTCGTTGAGACAGCGCGGCGCACACGGGGCCCGCGCCCGCAGCAACATCAGCTGGGCTTAACCGCCGGTTCATCGTCTGGTAGGGTGGGAACCGGCACATTGGGTCGCGCTTCACGGGGGTGGCGCGGTTCCTCGACCCGGGCGGTGATCCAAGGCGAAGGCTGGCGGCGGCGAAGCCGAGCAGTCTGAAGCCGAGCCGGTGCGGCCGCTACCCCCGTGAGGGCGCACAAGGCGGGTCCGACTCCCTCCGATCACGAGGTTGCCATGCGACTCCACGGCCAATCGGGCCGGCACCTGACCGTTCTGCTGTTTCTCGGGATTCTCGGAATGGGATCGGTGACCGCTGTCCGGGCTCAGGATGAGCCATCCCTGCCGGACGAGCGCAACACGATCGAAACCTTCCGCCGCGCCGGTCCTGGCGTGGTTCACATTCGGGCACGCCTGGCCTTGCAGCCGCCCATGGAGGGCGACGGAGGGACCGGCACCGGCAGCGGGTTTGTGCTGGACACCGTGGGCCGGATTCTCACCGGGTTCCACGTGGTCCGCGACCGCAATGTCATCGAGGTCACGCTCGGCAATGGCCGCCGGGCCGCTGCGCGGCTGATCGGCACGGCCCCTCAACTGGACATCGCGCTGCTGCAAGTGGACGCGTCCCCGACTGAGCTCACCCCTCTCCCGCTGGGAGACTCTGAGGGGCTCCTGGTCGGTCAGAAGGTCCTGGCGATCGGGAATCCGCTCGGACTCCATAACACCCTGACCGTTGGCGTCGTCAGCGCGCTCCGGCGCAACCTCGGCGACCTGCCGATGGAAATGGAAGATGTGATGATCCAGACCGATGCGGCGATCAATCCCGGAAATAGCGGTGGTCCCCTGCTGAACTCCCGGGGAGAGGTCATCGGCATCAACGCGGCCACAGCCGCCGGGGCCCAGAATCTCGGGTTCGCCATCCCGATCCACCTGGTACGGCAGGTGTTGACGGACCTCGTGGCCATGGGGCACCCGTACGCGCCGGCGTTGGGATTCACCGGGATCGAGATCAATCCAGAGAACGCCAGACTGCTCGGGCTGCCGGTGGAGGCAGGCATCCTGGTTCAAGAGGTGCTCCCCCGGAGCCCAGCGGCGCGGGCCGGGTTGCGAACAGGAGCGCGCATTATGGTCCTCGGCGAGCAGGTCATCGTTCTCGGAGGAGACATTCTCACCTCCCTCGCTGGCGAGCCGCTCACCTCCATGGGTCAGATCGCCCGGGCCATGCTCGGCACCAAACCGGGAGGGGAACTCCGCCTCGGCATCAACCGTGACGGCCGGTTGCTCCAGCTCGGACTCCGGCTGCCCCCGATGGCTATGCAATTCGAGTGATAGTACCGGCCGGACACGCCGGACGCCCGATCGAGTCCGGCCCCACTAGGAGGGCACAACCGATGGAGCACATGCCGCTGCGGCTCGCCCTGGTCACGCCGCTCGTCGCCCTGCTCGCTGCGGCTTGCGTCGGTGCCACGCAGACGGGCCGGGTGTGGACCGACCCGAGTTTCGAGACCAACTCGCTTCGCAAGCTGATGGTCATCGGGGTCGGGACCACTCCGACGATCCGCCGCAGTTTCGAGGACCGGTTTGTCGTTGCCCTTCAGGCGCAAGGGATCACGGCGGAACCGAGCTATCGGCTGGTCGGTGACGAGCGCCTGGACAGCGCGCGCACCAGCGCGGAGATGCACCGAACCGGGTGCGACGGGGTCCTGGTGACGCGGATCGTGGATCAGCAGACGGTAACGACCTACTATCCGCCCACTCCCTCGTACGCCGGACTCTCCTATGTCTGGGGGCCACCTGTGTATCGCCGCGGGTGGTACGGCTACTCCGGCTGGTATGGCTACTACGGCTCGGGCTACTCCTATGCCACCAGCCCCGGCTACACGGTCGCCCACCAGGTGGTAAACCTCGAGACAGCGCTGTATCGAGTCGCGGACGGCCAGCTGGTATGGTCGGCGCTCTCCCAGGAGTGGCGTGGCCAGACCGACATCCCGGGGAGCGAGATCGAACCACTGGTGCGACAGCTCGTCGGCGCTCTGCTGGATTCCCGGGTCGTCTCCTCCCGGCGCGAGTAGCGCGCGGCCGGGGCCCGAACCGTCGCGGGTGGGACGCGTGGAGCGACCGTGGGGCTACGGGGCGTTCCTCGCAGCCGCCGGCAGGTAGAACGAGGGACTCGCCGTGAACGAGTCACAGCAGAGGGCGGAACAGAAGTAGTAGGTCCCCGTGCCCACATGCCGCTTGAACGGGGCGTCGCCACCCGTCACGACCATCCCGCACACCGGATCGCGATGGGTGTTCCACACCTGGTAGTTGGCATTGGTCGGAATCTGCAGATAGGTCTGCAGAAAGCCCAGCACGGCTTCCTCCACCCACGCGGCGATGAAGGCTTCGTCCGGACGCTCCAGGGCGAGCTCGAGGCGGTCATGGCTGTCGAAGGTCATGAGGATGGGAATGATCTCCAGGTCCCAGACCACGGACGCCATGTCACTCTCGGGATCGTGCTCCACGCCCAGCGAGAACCGGGCGGAGGCCGGGAACCGGTCGGTGTGCGCGAAACGGCACACCGTCCGAAGCGCGGCGGCCTCGGTCACATGTTCGATGCTGATGTTGTCGAACGCGCTTCGGAGGAGCTCGACCCGGGGCTGGATGAGGAGGCGATGGAGGGATTCTCCGACGAATTGAAACCGGCGGACTCGACTCTCCCGCTCCCGCATCAGCTCCTCATGGGATCGGGCCGCAGCTTGCCGGCGGTGCTCCAGGGCCGTAACTCGCACTTCAATCTGGCTGGCGAAGTCAGGCAGGTCAGACATCGTACCCTCCGGTCGTGGTGGAGCGCCGCTCATCCCCTGACTTCCGGAGACGGTGCACGGCGCAGGACGGCTGCGCCAACCATGTCACCCCGCACCAGAAGGTCCCTGGAACGCAAGATTAGCGTGGGGTGAGAAACCCGCGGGCACCGCCGCGCCCCGGACCCCCCGGTGGGGAGCTGCCCTCCGGCGTCGCCGGCCGCCGGAACTGGCGTCAGGTCGACCCTTCCCCGCCGGTCGGTGAACGCCCAATGGCAATTGCGACCTCCTCCTCACGGCAACAAGCCCCCCTTCCCTCGCACCCCGCGTGCTCACAGTGAAATCTGACCCCGAGGCGATGCACACCTGCAGGGAAGGGCCCGAGGATGTTCTGATAGCGCATCGGCCCGGTCCGCGAGGTGCAGGGCGACAGCCGGACGACCTGCTCCTCACCATCATCGAGCCGCCAGTGGAGCCGCCCGGGGCAGTTGGTCCGGACCGCGAGACGCTCATGCTCCTGCACCCTCGGCACCGGACCGGTAAAGCTGAACACCGCCAGGTGGGGGACGATGTAGTCATCGAGTTCCCCCGGGTGCGCAAGCCCCGCTCCCTGGTACACCGCCCGGAGATGGGTTCGGAACAGGTCGTCCCAGACGTCGTCCTGACCACTGTCCTGGTCGCTCCCAAACCACCAGAACCAGTCACTCCCCTCGGCCGCATGCAACGCGCGCCACGCCTCCCGCGCTTCGTCCGGGCCCTTCCCCGTCCGCTCCAACGCGACTCGTGCGGCTGCCAGCAGCCCCCACGCGCGATTCTCCTCGTCTTCTCCGATCCAGGTGCCCAGGACCACGCCGCTGGCCGAGCCCGGCTCATCGATCCATGACCCGGTGGCCAGGTCGTGAACTTCAGGCAGCCCTTCGATCGGGTGAGGGCGAATGCCTCGGGTCGAGTTGCCGGCGAGGAGTTCACTGGGCGTCGCTGTCCGGATCGCCGCGTCATCGGCCAGGAGGCGGTAGAGCGCCCGCAGAAAGGGGACACCCTCAGAGGGGTAGGAGCCCCACGGGTTCTCCCCATCGGAGACGATCGTGACCACCGGGGGTCCATCGTCCGGGCTTCCGCTAACGAACTGACGTTTCAGATCAGTCAGCAGGGCCCGCGCGGCGACCTCGGAGTCTGTCATCTGGTGGAGCCGGCAACCGATCTGATTGGAGAGTTCGGCGGCCCGGAAGAAGATCGCCGGGCCACCTGGACGGCCGGCCGGACGGTATGGGCGGGCGAGGACTTCGGGACGCTCGGCCCGGTACCCGAATCGCCCAGATCGCGCGAGCACCCCCTGGTCGGTCGCCAGCCACTGCACCCCCTCTTCCGCCAGCAGGGCGACCG
>JANRJZ010000151.1:0-2626 GCA_033763675.1 Gemmatimonadota bacterium | reverse complement strand
GCGGATGAGCAACCCGACCACGAAGACGGTGGCGATGCCGAGCACGACGGCCACGGCAGTGAGGGAGTTTCGCACAGTGCTGCTGGTGCGGACCCCGAGGTTGCGGGCCAGATCACGCAGCTCGAATTCAATCTCCAGCACCATGCGGTCCGTCTGTTCGAGCTGGAACAGCAGCAGGCCGATTTCCCCGAGTACTGCGTCGGGGGTGCCGCGCTGCTGCAGCATCTCCTGGTAGGAGAGCACCAGGCTGCGGGTGCCGATCTGGGCCTGCACCCCGGCCTCCTTCAAATGGGTTAGCACGAGGTTTACCTGTCCGTGGGCGGTCTCCATCCGGTCCCAGGTGTCCGTGATCCGCCGCAGTTGGGGCTGGTTGGGCAGGATGGCGGTGAGGGAGGCGTCGAGGACTTGCAACTGGCGGGGGAAGCTGTCCCGGGCCTGGGCCCAGTCATGGCGGATCGCGTCGAAATCGGCGCGCTCCGATTGGAGCGCGCGCGTGGCGATCTGCAGCTGGCGCACGTTTGCCAGGGTTTCCTGCATGGCCACTTCCGCCCGGTAGCTGTCCCGGGCGAGGGCGACCTGGCGATAGGCCATGAAGGCGGCCACGGCGAGCACCACGAGGGTCGCCACGGCGATGCTGGTGACATGGTTCAGCTTGATCATGTGGGGTCGGCCGGGACATCGAGGCGGGCCTGATGTTTGAGGCACAGGTCGCGGAAGATGGTCTCGATGCTTTCACCCTGCAGGCGGCGCATGGGAATGGTGAAGATGTGATAGCGCAGGAATTCGTCATCGGTTGACGCTTGGTAGGGGATGTCGAGTTCCATGGCCTGCTTCACCCCGTCCCACGCTTCGCCGATCAACTGCCGGTATTGGCCGTCGTTGATGGCCCGCAGGTGGGCCGGTCGCCGGTAATCGAGGCAGAATCGTCCGCCGCCCTCTGGGTCAAGGGTGAGAAAGCGCAGGGTTTGCCAGGCGGCCGCGCGGCGGGGCGAATGCCGGTTCAGCGCGTAGGCCAGGCTGTGCGAGAGGATGCCGCCGTGCAGGCGGTCCAGCCCGGGAACCGGCTGGACGGCGAGCCGGGAGGCGGGGACGCCGAGCTGTTGGAAGGCGACGATGCTGCCGGCGGCGGAGATGTTGGCGAAACTGCGCGTGAAGGGCAGGGCGTAAAAGGAGGGCTGGCGGTGCTGGCCGGCGAACCGGAATCGGAATTGCAGCAGCGCCCGGTAGCCACCGAACGCGCCATAGACATCCCGGACATAGTGGTCCAAAGCATGGGCGGCCCGGAGGGAACCGGGGGAATCGAGGAGTGAGCGGCGGCCGTCCTCGGTGATGATGGGGGCGTTGATGCCGAGGGCCAAGGAGGTGTGGATGACCATGCCCGGCCCCATGAACGGATCGAGGGCGATGTATTCCAGGTTGTCGGAACCGTTGGCCTGGGCTACCCAGCGCCGGCTGGCATCCGTGAATTCAGCCCAGTTGGCGAACCGTGGCGTCTCCGTCAGCCCGATGCGGTCAAGCAGTACGCGGTTGACGAAGAGCATCGAGGTGCCCCGCGCCGACACGGCGGGCAGGCAAAGCAGCCGGCCGTGACGGTGGCAGCGCGCAAAATCGTGCGGCACGAGCAGGTTGGCCGGGTCGAGGCCATCGGCGGCAGCCAAGGGGGCCAGATCCAGGAGATTATCCTCGCCGCCGAGGTCCTGCATCCAGGCGCTGTTGATCAGGAACAGATCGGGCAGCGTGTGCTGGCGGGCCGCCTTGATTAGTTTTTCCCGGAGATTATTCGAGGCCACGGTGCCGGCCTCGGCGCGCAATTTCGGATGAAATTCGGCCAGACGCTGCAAGAGGCTGGTGATCGGCATCCCCGGATCCTGGGGCCAGATCAGCCAGATGGTGAGCGGCTCATCTTCCGGCTGCCCGTTGCATCCGGTCAATCCGGCCAGGGCGATCCCGGCCGACCCGAGGCCCATGAGGGCCAGAAACTCGCGGCGGGAACAGTGGAAGGCCACCAGGTCACAAGCGGGGTTGCTCATCGGGCGAGTGGTTGGGCTTGGTTGCCTCGCTCCGGTTGTTGTTTCCAGCAGGGGGCGGGTGCTGGTGGGGTAGGGAGAAATTAGTTTTGTGGGCGAGGAGGACAAGGAGGAAGTTTCCTGCGCCCGGGTGGCTGGTCCCGTCGCGGCAGCAAGATCGAGGCAGACTTTCGGAAGAAGGCTGCACGCGTCCAGCCTGTTCGCCCTAGCCTTGGCGCCGGCGGCAGGCCGCGTTCCGCCATTTACAGCCCCGCCATTTCTCGCCCAACGTGGCGCGGTGAATCTGCTGCCTCCCTTGCTCGAATCGCTCGCGCTGAACGACCCGCCGGCCTACCTCGCGGTCTTTCTCGGCGTGTCGCTGCTCATGCTCTGGCGGCTGGAGGCGATGCTGGCGCAGGGGCTGGAGGGCACGGCCCTCGGCACCCTGCTGCTGCCTTACTGCTCGGGCCTGGGGAACCTGATCTTCGTGGCGCTGATGGTGCGGAAATCCGGCGGGGGTGCCGAGGTGCTGACCAACTGCCTCGTGAACAACGTCACGAACCTCACGCTGCTGCTCGGCCTGCCCGCGCTGCTCTGGGGGCTGAGCATCCTGGCGGGGG
>JANRJZ010000150.1:0-2683 GCA_033763675.1 Gemmatimonadota bacterium | reverse complement strand
CGGCTCGCGGGCGGCGCCGACCGGGCCCGGCAGCTCGACGATAAAGCAGGCGCCGGCCCCCGCCGTGGAAGTGGCGGTGATCCGGCCACCATGCTCCTTCACGATCCCCTGGCTGATCGAGAGTCCCAGCCCGGTGCCCTGGCCGGGGGGCTTGGTGGTGAAGAACGGCTCGAAGATCCGCCCCAGGGTATCCGGATCCATGCCGCAGCCGTCATCCCGGATTTCCACCGCGGCGCCGTCCATCCAGCGGCGGGCCGTCACCCGGATGGTGCCTGGCCGGCCGGCCACGGCAATCGCGTGGGCTGCGTTCTGGATCAGGTTGACGAAGACCTGCTGGATCTGGTTGGGATTGAGGTCGAGGTCCGGCAGGTCCGGGCTGACTTCCAGCTCCAGCGTCACCCGGTCGGCGTCGAGGTGATTGCGGAACAGCCCGATCGTCGCCTCCAGCACCGGCTGCAGGGAGGCCAGCTGCCTGGTCTCCTGCCGCCGGGCGAAGCTCAGCAGGTTCTTGACGATCTTGGAGGCGCGCTCCGCCTCCTGCTGGATCACCCGCAGCGGCTCCCGGATTCGCGGCGGGGCGTCCGCGGATTCGGCCAGAAAATCCGCGAACCCCACCACCGAGGTGAGCGGGTTGTTGAGGTCATGAGCCACCCCGGCGATGAGCTGCCCGATGGCCGAGAGCTTCTCGGCCTGCAGCAACCGGTCCTCGAGCAGGCGGCGCTCGGTCTGGTCTTCGAGCAGCAGTACCGCGCGGCCGCTGGCCGTGGCGCGAAAGGTCGTGGCGGCGATGGTGCGGGGGCCGAGGTGCATCAGGTGCTCCGCGGGCCCGGGATGGGCCAGCGCCTCCGCCAGCGTCGGCTGCCAGGCGGCCGGGACCAGTTCGCTCCAGCTGCGGCCAATCACCCCGGTGGGTGGCGCGGCCACGAGTTCGGAGAAGGCGCGGTTGGCGCGCTCCACCTGGCCGAACCGGTCCACGATGCAGAGGGCCAGGCTGATGGCGTCGGTCGCCTCCTCCCAGGTCTGGTGCCGCTGGTCGGCGCTCTCCACCAGCCGGGCTCCCTCCAGCGCCACCGCCGTGATGGCGGCGAGTGCCGTCAGGGTCCGCCGGCCTTCCTCGCCCGGCTCGCGATCCAGCAGCAGCCCGATGGCGCCGATGAGGCGCCGCCGCCCGGCGAGCGGTTCCATGAGCGCGACCTGCGCGCCGAGGACGCGGCTCCCGGGCGTCCCCGTCTGCAGGACCTCCCGGAGCAGGGGCTCGAGGACGGGATGGGGGACGGCATTAGCACTCTCGACCAGTCCCTGCTCGTCCACCGTCACCGCCAGGATGGCGCGCGGCGCAAAGGTTGCTTTCAATTCCTGCAGTAATCGATCGATGACCGCGGGAGGACGGAGGGTGCCCGTGACGGCGCGGGCGAAGGCAAGGGCCCGGTCGAGGGCGTCTGGCGGCGCCACGGCCGGGGGAGGCGGGACTTCATCACCAGGGAGAGCGTTCATGATTCTCGCAAACGTGCGCGGCCGGCTGACCGCCCGTGATCTCGACCTCGTCGTCCTGCTGCTGAGCCAGGGATCGGCGACGCGGAGGGGGTTGCTGGAGCGCCGACTGGAGACTGAAGGGCCCGATGTGCTGCTGGACCAGGAGGAACTGGCCGAGCGGTTGCTCGCGGTCCGCACCCTGCTTGCACCCAGCGAGGTGCTGTTCCTCTATGTGATGGTCCGGCAGGCACTGCTGCGCACCGGGGTGGAGCAGCGGGAGGTCGCGGACTACCTGGCGGCACTCCTGCTCGAATTCGGCCAGCGGGACCGCGCCGTCCGGGTGGACTGGAACGACGATCACTGCCATCACTACTTGGTGGACATCCTGGCGGACCTGGAAGCCACCCAGGGCGACCGCCGGTTCCGGGTGATGCTGCATCTTGGCAACTACGCCCTCTGGCTCGCCGGCCTGTTCCCGCAGTACATCGAGGCGCGCCGCCTGCGCCGCGCCGGGCCCGACCTCGGGTACTACGATGCGCTGGGCCGCCGGGGGTTCGCGATGGCGTCCGATCACGCGGCCGCCGACCGGTACTGCCTCGACGGCGTCCTGGAAACGGCGGCCGAGCGCTATCCCGCGCTCCGGCTCGCGCTCAACGAACTGAGCGAGCGGGTCCTGTTCCCCTCCGGCTATTCGCAGTAGCCCGGCCCGGTCCCGTCGCCCGGCCGCGCAGTTCGTCGAGGAGGGCGTCGAAGAGCCCATGGTCGGGGGCGGCGCCGTGATGGTGGAACTCCTCCGGATGCCATTGCACCGCCAGCAGCCAGGGATCCTCCGGGGGCGACTCCACCCCCTCGATCTCTCCGTCCGGCGCCACGCCGGTCACCAGCAGGCCCGGGGCGAGGTCCCGGATCGACTGGTGGTGAAAGCTGTTCACCTCGCAGCGCGTGGTGCCGAGGGCGCGCGCCAGCCGGGACCCCGGGGTCAGGTCCACCGGATGGGTGCGCGCGTCCCGGTCCGCGCCCTGGGCATGTGGAATCGCGCCGGGGCGCTCACTGGGGATGTCCTGCCAGAGTGTGCCGCCCAGCGCCACATTGACCAGCTGGATCCCGCGACAGATCGCCAGCACCGGCATGCCACGGGCCCGGGCCTCGCGGAAGAGCGCCAGTTCGCTCGCGTCGCGCGCGGGGTCCACGCTGCCGAGTCCCGGATGCG
>JANRJZ010000149.1:0-1773 GCA_033763675.1 Gemmatimonadota bacterium | reverse complement strand
GGTCACATCCAGGTGACCGCCCGGGACGCGCGGGGCCGCAAGCAATATCGCTACCACCCGGCCTACCGCGCCGCGCGCGACCACTCGAAGTTCCGCCGGATCCTCGAATTCAGCGAGCGGCTCCCGGCCATCCGCGAGCGGGTGGAGCGGGACCTGGGCGCCCCCGACCTCTCGCGGCGCCAGATCCTCGCCACGGTGGTCCGGCTGCTGGACCGGACGCTGGTGCGGGTCGGCAACGATGAATACGCCAAGGCCAACCAGTCGTTCGGCCTGACGACGCTGCGGGGCCGCCACGTGCGGGTGACGGGCGATGAGCTCCGGTTCAGCTTCCGGGGCAAGAGCGGGGTCCAGCATACCATCACGCTCAACGACCGGCGCCTGGCTCGCATCATCCAGCGGTGCCAGGACCTCCCGGGCCAGGACCTGTTCCAGTATCTCGATCCCGACGGCGTCCGGCAGACGGTCTCGTCCGGGGACGTCAACGGCTACCTGCGGGAGATCGCCGGGTCGGGGATCACGGCCAAGGATTTCCGAACCTGGGCGGGGACGATGCTCGCCGCGCGCGAACTGCGCGAGGCCGGTCCGGCGGGTTCCGCGCGCGAGGCCGAGCGGCGGATCCTCACCGCCATTGACGAGGTCGCCACCCGGCTGGGCAACACCCGCACCGTGTGCCGCCAGTACTACGTGCACCCCGGGGTGCTGCAGGCCTACCGCGAGGGGCGTACCGCACCGCCCCCGATGCCGGCGGAGGGGCGGCGGGAGCGCCCGACCGCCGCGCTGCGCCGGGAGGAGATCGTGGTGCTGCAGTTCCTGCAGGAGCTGGAGCAGCCCGGGATGCCGGTGGCGAGGGCCAGGCTGCCCCGGGGCACGCTCAAGACCGGGGCAGCCTGACAGCTCCGAACTCCGACCCCTCCGGAGACTTGCGATGGCCGTTCCCCAGTCGGACGACATCTCCGCGCTGCTGCTGGAATGGAAGGGCGGCGACGCCCGCGCCTTCGAGCGGCTGCTGCCGATCCTCTACGAAGAGTTGAAGCGCCTTGCCCGGCACCAGCTCCGCGGGGAATCCACCGGCCATACCCTCCAGACCACCGCGCTCGTCCACGAGGCGTACCTGCGCCTGGTGGGCTCCGACCTGGCGTGGGAGGGGCGGGGTCATTTCTTCGCCGTCGCCGCGACGGTCATGCGCCGGGTCCTGGTGGACCATGCCCGCGGCCGGGGGCGCGCCAAGCGCGGGGGCGGTCTGGTGGCCGTCGGGTTGCAGGAGGAGCTGGCCCCATCCCCGGAGCGGCCGGCGGACCTGCGGGACCTCGATGAGGCCCTGGAGCGGCTTTCGTCGCTTGATCCACGGAAGGCCCAAGTCGTGGACCTGCTCTATTTCGGCGGCCTGAACTACGACGAAACCGCCGCGGTCCTCGGGATCTCCCCCGCGACGGTGCACCGGGACCTGCGGCTGGCGCGGGCCTGGCTCTACCGGGAGTTGTGCCCGCCGGACGGCCGATGAGCGATCAGTGGAACCGGGTGGAGGAGCTGTTTGCGGCCGCGCTGCCGCTGGAGCCCGCGGCCCGGCCCGCGTTTCTCGAGCAGGCCTGCCCCGACGATGCGGCCATCCGGGGGGAGGTCGCGGCCCTGCTCGCGGCGGATGCCGCCTGTGGTGCGACCGATTTTCTGGCCGGGTCGATCTCGGCCGCGGTCGGCGACCTTGCCGGTTCGGATGCGCCCACACGAGTCGGTCAGGTGGTCGGTGCCTACCGCCTCACCGGAGAGCTGGGCCAC
>JANRJZ010000148.1:0-3178 GCA_033763675.1 Gemmatimonadota bacterium | reverse complement strand
GGAAGGCCCCATGGGCGTCCTGATCCCGATCCTGGCCCTCTGCATCCCGGTGCTTGCGATCGCGCTCAACGGCATGCAGAAGGTCTATCGGCTGCGGATCGAGGAGGCGCGCATCCGCGCCGGGGCCTTCGGCGAGGGTGGAGCCGCCGAACTGGAACAACTCCGAAGCGAAGTGGACGACCTGCGCCGCGAGCTCGGCGAGGTCCACGAGCGGCTCGACTTCACCGAGCGGCTCCTTTCCCGGAACGCCGACCGGGACCGCCTGACGGGAGGCCAGGGGCCGGAGGGGGCCTGATCCGGGGCCTCGATGATCGGGCCCAAATGCTTGTGGATTTAATACTTAGCGCAGGTGAACGGCGGTTGATCCGGAGGTGAAGTCGGACTGTATCCTTGGCGCCGTCAACGCGACAGGAACTGGTCCTGTCGGACGTCCCTCACGTCACGCAACAAGGAGCTCCAGATGACCCCCCCCTCGGTCCCATCGAAGGCCCGTTCCGCTGCACTGCTGGTCCTCGTGGCGCTGCTCGCCGCCTGCGCCGGCCCGGCGCGCCAGGCGAGTGCCCCGGCCGAAGATCCCGTCGCGCGCGGTGCCTACCTCGTGAATCTCGGCGGCTGCCACGATTGCCACACCCCGAAGGTCATGACCGCCGCCGGTCCGGTCCCCGACACCACCCGGTCGCTTTCGGGTCATCCTGCCTCCGAGGCACTGCCCGCGCTCCCGGCTGGGGTGATCGGTCCGGACCGGTGGGGCGCGGTGACGAACAACGGCCTTACGGCCTGGGTGGGCCCCTGGGGGACCAGCTTCACCGCCAACCTGACCCCGGACCGGACCGGGCTCGCCGGCTGGACGCCGGAGGTCTTTATTGAGACCATCCGTCAGGGGAAGCACGCCGGCGTGGGCCGAGCCCTGCTGCCACCGATGCCCTGGCAGATGTATGCCCACATGACCGACGAGGACCTGCGCGCCGTGTTCGCGTATCTGCAGTCGCTGCCGCCCGTGTCGAACGCGGTGCCCGCCCCACTGCCGCCAGCGACGTGATGGCCACACCTGACGCCATCACGATTGTGCCCTTCAGGCCGGAGCTCGGGCCGGCGTTCGCCGAGCTCAACCGCGCCTGGATCGAGCGGCTCTTCGCGCTCGAACCGGCCGACTGGAAGGTGCTCCGGGATCCGAAGTCGGCCATCGTGGATCCCGGCGGGCAGATTTTCTTCGCGCTCGATGGCGCAGAAGTCATCGGCACCGTGGCGGCGGTCCGCGAATCCCCCACCAGCTTCGAGCTGGCCAAGATGGCCGTGGCCCCTGCGCACCAGGGCAGGGGCCTTGGCCTCCGGCTGGGCCAGGCGGTGGTGGACTTTGCCCGGCAGTCGGGGGCGGGGCTCCTCTTCCTCCGGACCAACAGCCGCCTGGGCAACGCCATCCGGCTGTATGAACGGCTGGGCTTCCGGCACGCCGCCCCACCCGCGCCGTCCGAGTACGTGCGTGCCGATGTGTACATGGAGCTCCGCTTCAGGAGGCCCGACGCGTGAACATCCGGCCGCTTCAGCCCGCCGACGAGCGGGAGTGGCGCGAGCTGCGCCACGCCCTCTGGCCCGATACGACCAGCCAGGACCACGCGGAGGACCTGGCGGAGTACCTCGCCCATCCCGAGTCCCACCTGATTCTGGTCGCGGCGCTCGAATCGGGCGGGCTGGCCGGGTTTGTGGAGGTCAGGCTCCGATCGCACGTGGACGGGTGCCGGACCAGCCCGGTGGGATTCCTCGAAGGGTGGTACGTCGCGACGGCCTATCGGCGGCAGGGAGTCGGCGGAGCGCTGGTGCGGGCTGCCGAGGCCTGGGCCCGGGGACGCGGATGCCGGGAGATGGGATCGGACACCTGGGTGGATAACACCGGGAGCCGCGCCGCGCACCAGGCGCTTGGCTTCGAGGAGGGTTCCCCGGTCGTCACCTTCCGGAAGTCACTCGAGGGGTGAGCGGGGCCGCTGCGGGATTCCGAGCCGCCGGTGCAACAGGTGCCAGGTCCCCGCACTGAACAGCACCGCCGCCAGCCCGACGCCCACCACCACCGACACTCGGCGCTCCATGACGCCCGCCCCCAGGTGGACCGTCGCCACGGCGTACGGCAGCTCCGCCAGCGCTAGCGCAAGCAGGTATCTTGGGAACGGGTAACGGACCAGGCCGAGCAGGTAGCCCGGGATCTCCGAGGGCAGCGCCAGCTGGAACAGGAGCACCAGCCCGAAGGGTGCGCGGTGGGTCATGTACTCCTCGTACCGGGTGAGGAGCTCCGGCGACGCGAGGCGACGGACGACCGGCCGTCCCAGGGTCCGGCCGATGGTGTAGGCCAGGACCCCGCCCAGCAGCCAGCCCAGCCAGAGCAGGACGGCCGCGCGGGGCGCACCCCAGGTGGTGGCCATGAACGGGGCGATGACCGCGGTGGAGACGAATGCCAGCATCGCCGAGAGCGCGCTCAGGCCTATGACCAGGACGACCGCCCAGACCGGGTGAGCCGTGGCCAGGCGGTCGAGCGTCTCGGCAATGCCCCGCAGCTGCTCATGGGCGCCGCGGGCAAAGAGCAGCAGGGCGAGCACCGCGCCCAGGGCGGCGATCAGCAGCAGCCGCCGCGACCGCAGCTGCAGCCGGAGCCGCGGGGTACGACCGGAGGCCCTGTCCGTGGGTGGCATGCCCGGAATGTACCTGGCGCTTTCGAGTTGCGATCCCCGCCGGCACCCGGGGCCGACCGCCTTCCCGATCCCCATTCGCATCAGGGCCACCGTGAGTCACGGCACTTCCGCCCAGTTGGCTAGCGCGTCCCTCCGGCTTCGCGGCGTCTTTCGCACCGCCGAGCCGGTGCTCATCGTCCCGGTCCCGGGGCCATGGCTCATGGAGCTGGCGTTGCGCGCGCTGGTGGAGCACCGGGCGCTGGTGCTGGTGGCCGGCCCCGCCGGGGAGGCGCTGGCCCGTGCCACCGAGGCGCTCGGGAAGGAAGTCCTGCGCCTGATGGTGCGGCCGGGTGAAGTGGTGGAGCCGGCGCATCTCGCCCGGTTCCTCGCCGGTCCGCCGGTCGACTCCGTGGTGCTGGCCCACGCGGACCTGGCGGCGGGCACCCTCGCCCCGCTGGCGGAGCTGGCGCGGGTGGTGCGGGCCCGCCGGGAGCTGCTGCTCCTGGTGGAGGCGAGCGGGT
>JANRJZ010000147.1:0-9310 GCA_033763675.1 Gemmatimonadota bacterium | reverse complement strand
ATGGCCCGAGGGCCTGCGCGACTCGGCGTTCCCGCGCGCGGCCTGGGCGGCGGCCCGCCGCTCGGCGTTGATCTTGGCCCGCTGCCGTTCCTCCGCCTTCCGGGCCCGGATCTGGGCGATCCGCTCCGCATGGGGCATCTCGAGCTGGGCCTCGGCCTTGGCGCGATAATCGAAGTCCGGCACCGTCACCCGCGGCAGCCGCCGCCCGATCACCCGCTCGATGCCCCGCAGGTCTCCCTCCTCGTCCGGCGCCACGAAGGTGAAGGCGTCCCCGGTGGCCTCGGCCCGCGCGGTGCGCCCCACCCGGTGGATGTAGTCCTCGGGTGCCGCGGGCACGTCGAAGTTGACCACGTGCCCCAGCTCGCTGATGTCGATGCCCCGCGCGGCGATATCGGTGGCGACGAGCACCCGGTACTTGCCGCTCTTGAAGCCGGCCAGCGCCTCGGTACGCTGCGGCTGCGAGCGGTTGCCGTGGATCCGCTCCGCCTTGATGCCCGCCTTGACCAGGTACTTCTGCAGCCGGTCGGCGCGGTGCTTGGTGCGGGTGAAGACCAGCGCCTCCTGCATCTCCCCCCGCTTGAGCAGCTCGAGGAACAGCGCCGACTTGAGTTCCTGCGGCACCGGATACACCGCCTGGGTGATGCCGACGGCCGGCGCGGCCTGCCGCTCGAGGTTGATCGTCACCGGCTGGTGCAGCATCTCGCGGGTGAGGGCCTGGATCGGTCCCGGCATGGTGGCGCTGAAGAAGAGGGTCTGCCGCCTGGCGGGGACGTGGCGCAGGATCTTCTTGATCTCGGGGAGGAAGCCCATGTCGAGCATCCGGTCCGCCTCGTCCAGCACGAGGTACTCGATGCCGGTGAGCCGGGCGTAGGGGCGGCTCAGGTGATCGAGCAGGCGCCCGGGGGTGGCGATCATGACATCCACCCCGCTCCGGAAGGCGTGCTCCTGCGGCCCCATGCCGACGCCGCCGAAGATGGAGGCCGCGGTGATCGGCGTGTGCACCGCGAGGTCGTTCAGGTCCTCGAGGATCTGGGCGGCGAGCTCACGCGTGGGGGTGAGCACCAGCGCGCGGGTGGTGCGCCGCGGCTTGGCCAGCAGGTGATGCAGGATCGGCAGCAGGAACGCGGCGGTCTTGCCGCTCCCGGTGCTGGCGCAGGCCAGGAGGTCCTTGCCGGCGAGCGCGGGCGGGATCGCATCGGCCTGGATCGGGGTGGGTCGCGCGAAGCCGAGTTCCTTGATGGCCTGGAGGAGGGTCGGGTGGAGCTTGAGGGTGCTGAACGGCAAACGGACCAGCCCGGGTTGGGGAAAACACGACCGCGAACGCCGGCGGCAAGATAGCGGGGCGGCCCGGCGGGCGCTGCTCAGTCCCGCAGGGTGGCCAGCACTTCCGTCGTCAGGGTCCCGGGATCGAAGGGCAGCGCCACGACATGATCCGCGCCCGCCGCGAGGGCGGGGGCGGGGTCTCCCTCGACCAGCGCCACCACCCGGTAGCCGCGCTCCCGCGGAGGGCGGAAGCCGCTCAGCGGATGGGTGCCGGGGGCGCCGCTGCCGTGCACCAGCACCACCACCACCCCGAGTTCGGAGGCGCGGCTGGTCAGCTCGGTGGCGCCCGTCACCCGGGTGACCCCGAACCCCGCGTGCCGCAGCAGCATGGCCACCACCCGTTCCGTGTCCGGCTCCGGCAGGTGCAGCACCGCCTCCCCGAGGTACACCGGCATCGGCACGGTGCGCCGGGAGAGGTCGATCATCGGGATGTTCGCGATGTAGGGCGTGGTGCCGTCATGCCCGAGGCTGCCCACCCGCGCCAGGGTCTCGTGGATCCGCTCCAGCTGGGTCTGGATGGCGAGGAGCGACGGGCGGTGGTCGGCCGGGACGGTGACGTCCTCGAGCAGCAGCGCCACCTCCGCGAACGCGGCCATCAGCGGATTGTTGATGGCGTGGTGCAGGGTGACGTGCAGCTGCCCGATCGCGGCCAGCCGCTCCATGTGCACCAGGTCCCGCTCGGCCGCGGCGAGCGCCTCACGCAACGCCCGCTGCCGTCGCTGCCGTTCCAGCACCTCGGGGAGGAGGCTTGGCAGGGAGGCGTCCTTGATGAGGTAGTCGTCCGCGCCGGCGCGCAGCGCGGCGGCGGCGAGGGCCGCGCCGCCATCGGCGGCGACCAGGGTGACCGCCGGGCGGCTCGCCGCGGCGCGCACCGCGGGCAGCACCGCGAGCCCCTCGCCGTCCGGGAGCTGGTGGTCGAGCAGGATCAGGTCTGCCTCGCCCGCCAGGCGCAGCGCCTCCGCGATGGTGGCGGCCACCTGCACGGAGCCGTGCCCCTGCCGCTCCACGATGGTGCTGAGCAGCCGGGCGTAGGCCGGGTCGTCGTCGACCACCAGGACGCGGAGCTGCCGGGTGTCATGCCGCACGCGGCGCCTCCGGGTGCTTCTGGAAGCCCTGGCGGGCGAACTTCTCCCAGCCGCTCTTCCCGCGCCAGGCGTCCCACAGGCCACGCAGCCGCCAGTAGAGGGTGAGCGGGCGCCAGAAGAAGTTCTCCAGCACCGCGTAGCCCAGCAGGATCAGCACCTCCCGCCGGCGGTTGAAGGGGAGCAGCCCGCGCTGCAGGCGGTCCGCCAGCCCGTAGCGGAAGCGCCAGGCCCCGACCAGCACCGCGAAGATGTTGACCAGCGTGCCCCAGCCGAGCGACGCCAGCAGGAAGGCGACGGCGTACTGCTCGTTGAGGATCGGGACCTGGAAGATCCACTCCATGAGGAGGAAGACGATGACGAAGAGGTAGCCGACGGCCTCGATCATGGGGCCGTAGTACTCGAACAGCCAGAAGGTGGGGAGCGCGAACCACCCGATGCGGCCGTACTTGCGGCGGAACAGCATGTCCCGATGGTAGAACAGCGACTCCCGCAGGCCGCGGTACCACCGCCCCCGCTGCTTGCGCAGCGACTCGAGCCGCTCCGGCACCTCGGTCCAGGCCACCGGGTGCGGCAGGAAGGCGATCCGCCGGCGGCGCAGCTTGTCCCGCACGAACCGATGCAGCCGCACGATGATCTCCATGTCCTCACACACGGTGCCGGCGCGGTCGCCGACGTATTCCCCCACCAGCCGGTGCAGCACCAGCGGGGTCAGGTATCCGCCGGCGCGGATCACGGTCTCCTTCTCGAACACGGCGAAGACGCCCGAGAGGATCAGCACCGAGTCGAGCCGGTCGAGGCCGGTGCGGCCGGTGGTGAAGGAGCGGAGGTATTCCACCATCTGGAACCGGGCCCAGGGGTGGGTGGGGAGGCCCACGCTCACGACCCGGCCGCTCCGGATGGTGCAGCCGTTGGCGATCGCCACCTGGCCACCCACCGCCACGATCCGCGGGTCTTCCTGGACCATGCGCATCAGCTCCTTGAGCGCCCGCTGGTCCAGGATGCTGTCGGCGTCGAGGCTCACGAAGTAGGGTGCGGTGGAGACGTTGATGCCGGCGTTGAGCGCGTCCGCCTTGCCGGCGTTCTCCTTGTCGATCACGATGAGCTGGGAGACGCCGGCCGGGAGCGGCACCGTGGCCACGTACATCGCCCGCACCCGCGCCGTGCCGATCGCGTCGCGGTAGGGGAGGTCGGTGCGGCGCAGCCGGAAGGCCTGCTTCAGCACCTCCAGGGTGCGGTCACTGGACCCGTCGTTCACCACCACCACCTCGAACCGCGGATAGTCGCAGTGGACCAGGTTGGTGACGCTGTCCACGATGGTCACTTCCTCGTTGAACGCCGGCACCACCATCGTGAGCGGCTTGGTGTAGTCGCTCTCGTCGATGAGGTCGAGGTCCTCGACGAAATGGCCGGCCACCCGCCGTCGCACCTGGTGCGCGGACAGCACGATCAGCAGCAGCATGTAGCCGTTGTAGAGCAGGAAGTACCCCAGGAAGATCGGCTGCAGCACCACGCCGATCGCCGCCGCCACCGCGGCGAGCGCATCGCCGGTCATGCGCTGTGGCGCGAGTCGGGCGGCTCGCGCCAGCTCGCGAGCATCCGGCCCACCTCGTCGCGGAGGGCCCGGAGCGGGTCCGCGCGCATGACGGCATACGCGGCTTCGTCTCCCAGGACCGCCAGCGCCAGCGCGGCGGACAGCCGCCGCTCGGGGTCCCGCTCCTCGCGCGCGACCTCGCGCAGGCTCTCCACCGGCTGGGCCTCCCGGATGGCGTCGGCCGCCGCCGCGCGCGAGATGGCGAAGCTCGCCGGCGGCTCGCGCCACTCGCCCCGGAGCAGCCGGGTGGCGAAGAGCGCGGCGCGCACCGCCTCATCCGGGTCGAGGAAGAGGGGCTCCAGCGCGGTGGTCTCCGGGGCATCGAGGAAGACCAGGGCAATGTCGCGGCGCACCGCCGGATCGGGGTCGCCCAGCATCGCGGCGAGCCGGCCGAACTGGCCCGCCGCCGCCCACGCGGCCACCGCGCTCCGCCGGACGCTCACCGTGGGGTCCAGGGTGAGGCCCTCCAGCGCCGGGAGATCCACCAGGTCCGGCCGCGCCGTCCAGAGCTCCGCCACCGCCTCCCGGACCGGCGCCGCCTGGCTCTGCCCCACCGCGGCGAACACCCGCTTGAGGTCCGGGTGATGCATGTGCCGCGCGATCCGGGCCAGCAGCACCGCCTCCTCGCCGTCATGGTCCATCGCCAGCGCCAGGTCGAGGAAGGCGGGGAACGCCGCCTCGGCCTGCTCCGCCACCGCCTTGAGCACCACCGGATCGTCCTCGGAGCGGAGCAGCCGGAGCAGGCCGCCCAGGCCCTTCTCGGGGGCCACCTTGTGGAACAGCGCCACGGCGGCGTGCCGCACGCTGCGGTGGGGATCAGCCAGGGCGCGGCTGGCCGTGAGGTAGAGCTCCTCCGCGTCCAGCATGCCGCCCACGGCGGTGAGCGCCGCGGCCCGGACCTCGGGGCTCGGGTCGCTGCGCAGCACGCTCAGCAGCGCGCCTCGGCTCCGCTCCCCCTGGAAGACCCGGAGGCCGGCCACCAGCCGCACGCGCTGCTCGGGGGAGAGCACGCCGCGCATGCCGTCGGCGAGGATCTGTTCCATCTGCTCCCGGCTGGTGCTGCCCAGGGCGCGCAGCTCGACGTGCCGCGCCTCCCGCAGGCGGAGGCCGAGCAGGCGAAACTCGGCATCCTGCCGGAGGCGCTCCCGAAGCAGCTCGCGCAGCTCGTGCTCGTCGGCCATCTCCACGACCCGCGCCACCAGGCTCTCCTGGTCGTAGGAGCCGAGGGCCAGGACCGAGGCGGCCCGCACGCCGATCGGCTGGTCCTGGTGGCAGATGGCGAGCAGCTGCAGCTCGCCGCCCGGGGGCCGGAAGATGCCGACGGCCAGGGCGGCCCGCTCCCGCACCAGCGGGGCGGGATCCTCCCGCAGCAGGGTGAGCAGGCGGAGCGAGGTCCCCTGCTGGCCCAGCCGCACCAGGCCGTCGACCGCCTGGGCCCGGACCTGGTCGTCGGGATCGTCGAGCCCGTCGAGCAGCAGGCCCGCGGCGCGCTCGTCGTTGGTGCGGCCGAGAAGGTCGGCGGCGGCGGCGCGGACCACAGGCGCGCGGTCCCGGAACAGCGATTCGAGCAGTTGCAGCGGATGCGGCGGCCGGAGCCCCCCGATGGTGCGCACTAGGCGGGCACGCCCCGCCGCATCATCCCGCTCGAGCAGGATGTCGATGATCCCGCTCAACGCGTCCCGGTCGATCCGGGCGACGGCGCCGGTGATGGCGTCGGCGAAGCTGGGGTCGGCGTCGCGGTAGACCCGCACCAGCGGTTCCACGGTCTCGGGGACGCCGAGTTCGCCGAGGGCGCGGGCCGCGGCGATGCGCACCACGGGGTCGGCGTCGGTGAGCAGTTCCGCCAGCACCGGTGCGGCGCCGGGCCAGCGGGTCTCGGCCACCCCGTCTGCGGCGGCGGCCCGCACGATCGCCTCGGGATCGCGGAGCAGCCGGGTGAATTCGCGGTCGGCGCCGCTGGCGTGGATCAGCCCCAGGGCGCGCGCGGCCGCCGCGCGCACCAGCGGCTCGCGGTCGGAGGACCGCGGGAGGATCACCTCGGCAAGCTCGCTCCCGCCCAGGTCGCCGATCAGTCCGGTGGCCGCCGCGCGCACCCGTTCGTCGCCATCGCCCAGGGCGTCGAGCGCCGCGGGCACCGCCTCCCGCACCGCGAGCACGTGGAGGGCGTGGAAGGCATCGGCGCGCAGCGCGGGGTCCGCGTCGGTCTGGGCGCGTTCCACCAGCTCAGTGCCGAGGTCACGACGCTCCGCCTCCCGGATGGTGGCGACGATGGCCCGCCGGACCTGCGGCGCGGGATGGTGCAGGTGCTCGGCCAGCAGCTCGCGGGCGCCCGCGACGCCGAACTTGACCAGCATCGCGTGGGTGTCCGGGGTGTCCTCGCCCCGCTCGATGGTGTCCATGAGCCGCGTGGGCACGCCGAGCCGCTCCAGCGCCACCGCGGCGCGGATGCGGATCTCGGGATCGGGGTCGTCCAGCGCCACGGAAAGCGGTGACTCCGCGGTGGGGCCGATCTGCTCCAGCGCCTCGACGCTCCGCATGCGCACCCACCAGGCGGGATCGCCCAGCGCCCGCACCAGCCGGTCGATGACCTCGCTGTCGCCAAACTGCCCCAGCGCGCTGGCGATCCGGGCCCGCACGAAGGGGGCGGGATCGGACAGCAGGTGGTCGAGGAGGTAGGTGACGGCGCGGCGGTCGCCCAGCCGGCCAAGGGCGCCGGCCGCCTTGGCGCGGACTTCGTCGTCCAGGTCCTTGAGCGCGGCCACCAGCACCGGAAAGGCGCGCGCCACCTTGAGCTCGCCGAGGATGTTGGCGGCCCAGGCGCGAGCGGGGTGGCGCGTGGGATCGCTGAGAAAGGCGAGGATCGGGTCGACGACGGGTTCGCCGTGGCGCACCAGGATGTCCGCGATGCGGGGGGCGAGCCAGTTCTCCGCCAGCTTGAGTGCCTCCACCAGCGGCAGCACCGCGCGGGGGTCCCCGATGCGGGCCAGGGCCCGGAGCGAGATCTCCCGCACGTCGCCGTCCTCGCTCCGGGTGGCCTGGATGGTCTCGAGCAGCGCCGGCACCGCCTTGGCATTGCCCACCCGGCCCAGCAGCTCGGCGGCGAAGGCCCGCTCCCGCCACTTCCTGGCGGTGCGGATCCGCTCCACGTACTTGTCGACCAGCCCGAGGCGATCGTAGGTGTCGAGCAGCCAGGCGGGACGCTCGGTGAAGCCGCGCGCCTGTTCTTCCAGCAGGGCCTCGAGGGCCTCGAAGTCCCGCAGGGTGCGGAGCTGGTGCAGCTCCGGCTCCAGCAGGGCGCGCTCCCGCTGGGCCAGCCCGGCCACGACCTCGCGGTAGAGCCCCTTCCGGCGGGCCAGGCGGCGCTCCACCCGGCCCAGGTAGCCGGCGTAGATCAGCCAGGCCACGATGGCGAGCACCCCGGCCGCCACCACGCTGGCGGCAAAGATCAGGATGATGCGGAGCAGCGTCACTCGGCCCCCGCCAGCCGGTCGAGCAGGGCGGCCAGCTCGCGCACGTCCACCGGCTTGGGCAGGAAGGCGTCGGCGCCGACCTCCTTGGCCCAGTAGGCGTCGGCCGGCTGGTCCTTGGCGGTGACGATGACGATGGGGATGCCCGCCGTGGCGGGGTCGGCCTTGAGCTGGCGGCAGGCCTGGTAGCCGTTGAGCCGCGGCATCATGACGTCGAGCACGATCACCCGCGGCCGCCGCTCCCGGGCGCGGGCCAGGCCGGCCTCGCCGTCGGGGGCGGTGTCCACCCGCCAGCCGGACGCGCCCAGCATCCGCTCCAGCAGCCGGCGCTGGTCGGGGTCATCCTCGATGATCAGGGCGAGGCGGGTCAGGAGGCCCCCGGGGCGGAGGGGTGGCGGCGGAAGGGGGTCGGGACACTGACCGTCGTGTCAGGCAGCGGACGTGCTCCTCGCGTCAGGTGCGGGCATCGTCGAGGAAGACCAGCGCCTGGCGGCGCCGGACCGCGGCCTCGAGGGCCTGATACACCCCCGGGTCCAGGACGCTGCCCGCGAGATCGCGCATCCGTTCCACCGCGACGTCCGGCGGCATCTTCTCCTGGTAGGGCCGCGCGGTGGTGAGGGCGTCGAAGATCTCGGCGGCGCCCAGCACCCGGGCCCCGAGGGTGATCTCCTCCCCCCGCAGCCGGTCGGGATAGCCCTGGCCATCCCAGCGCTCGTGGTGGCTGCGCACGAAGGCGATCACGTCACCGAGGTGCGCCAGCGGCGCCAGGATCTGGGAGCCGATCACCACGTGCTGCTTGACCAGTTCGTACTCGTCGGCGGTGAGCGGCCCCTCCTTGGTGAGAATGTCCTCCCGGATGCCGATCTTGCCGATGTCGTGCAGCCGGCCCGCCATCCGCACCTGCTCCACCTGCTCGTCGTTCATCCCCAGCTCCGCGGCGATCATCGCGCCGAGGTCGGCGACCCGTGCGGAGTGGCCGCGAATGAACGGATCCTTGGCCTCGAGGGCATTGACCAGCGCCTCCAGCGTGGCCACCGACAGCCGCTCCAGCTTGGCCCGCTCCCGCCGCAGCTCCGCGGTGCGGACGGCCACCTCTTCCTTGAGCCACTGGTTGAGGTTGGCCTGCTCGATCTGGCTGTCGCGGCGCCGGATGGCGCGCAGGATGGCGCGGGCAAGGTCGGAGAGGTCGATCGGCTTGGTGAGGTAGTCCATGGCGCCGCGCTGCATGCAGAGCGCCGCGGTGGTCGCGTCGTTGACGGCGGTGAGCATCAGGATGGCGACCGACGGCTCCAGCTCCAGCAGCAGCGGCACCAGGTCGATCCCGCTCTTCCCCGGCATCCGCACGTCCAGCAGCACCACCGAGATCTTCTGGCGCTGCAGGATGCGCAACGCCTCATCGCCCGATGGGGCGGTGAGGACGTCGTAGCCCTGCTGGTTCAGGAACTTCTTCAGTGCGTTCCGGATCGGCTCTTCGTCGTCCACGACGAGGACGCTGATCGGGGCGTCGGCCAGCGGCACCGGGGCTCCGGGTGCGGGAGGACAGGGGCTAACCCTATGGGTGGGAAGCTTATACTAGGGAGGGGGAAAGGGGAACGGGCGGGCGGGGACGGAGGATGGCAGGGCGGCGGGACGGCGGGACGGGAAAAGGGGAAGGTGAAGCGGGAAGCAGGCAGAGGTTTCCCCAGGGGAGTGTCTGTTTCTTCGTGTATGAGCCTGGTTCACTGCCATGCCGGGACCCGGTCCCCGAAGAGCAGGCGGATGTGCCGCATTGCCTCCACCCAGTGCTGCGGGGTGCCCAGCCGGGCCTGTGCGTTCCGCAGGGCCAGGTAGAGCAGTTTGCCCGC
>JANRJZ010000146.1:0-4242 GCA_033763675.1 Gemmatimonadota bacterium | reverse complement strand
GTACCACCGGCTCATCGACAGCATCCAGCACTGCGAGCTGGACATCCAGCGGAGCCGCGAGATGTACAACGCTGCGGTGAAGAGCT
This sequence comes from Gemmatimonadota bacterium, assembly GCA_033763675.1. GTDB lineage: Bacteria > Gemmatimonadota > Gemmatimonadetes > Gemmatimonadales > GWC2-71-9 > JADJOM01. The sequence continues at coordinate 4,156 of JANRJZ010000146.1, read as the reverse complement.
ACAACAACGTGTACCTCGCGTTCCCGACCGTTATGATCGCGCGGTTCATCGGCTTTTCCAAGGCGCCGTACCTCGAGTTCGACGTCTCCGGCAACGTGGACGCGTCCAGCCTCAAGTCCTTCCAGACGGACGACGGGGAACGCCTGAAGCAGCTGCTCTCGAGCGCCGGCGGACACCTGGCCGGGGCCACCAAGAGCCTCGCGGGGACGGCGGGCCAGGCCGGCAAGCTGCTGGCCGGGCACGCCGGCCAGGCGGGGAAGATGATCGCGGCCAAGGTGACTGAGCGGACGGCGACGACCTACTTCTACCTGCCGAAGGGGGGCGTGCCCCGCGGGCCGGTGCCGCTCCCCACGGTGCGGGAGCTGATCCAGCGGGGTGAGCTGGAGCCCGACGTGCTGGTGGCGCGGTCCGGCTCCGAGGAATGGCAGCCGGTGTCGGCCATCGCGCAGGAGGCCTGACCCCCCGGCGCGCCCCGCCGAATTGCACCGCAATAACCGGATAGCCCCGGGCTCGCCCCGGGGCTATTCTCGTCCCATGCCGGCCGACCTTCCCCTGACCCCCGATGCCGCCTGGCGCGCCGTCACCGCGCGCGACCGTGGCTCTGACGGCCATTTCGTCTACGGCGTCCGCACCACGGGGATCTACTGCCGGCCTTCCTGCCCCTCGCGGCGGGCCCGGCGGGAGAATGTCAGCTTCTATCCCACGCCGGAGGCGGCCCGCGGGGCCGGCTTCCGCGCCTGCAAGCGGTGCCGCCCGGATGCCGCGGCAGAGTGGGCTAACCCGGCGGTCGCCCGGGCCCGGGACTGGCTGGACCGGCACGCCGGCGAGCGGGTGAGCCTGGCCCACCTGGCAAAGGTCTCGGGCCTCAGCCCCTGGCACCTGCAGCGGACCTTCAAGCGCGAGGTAGGCCTCTCGCCGCGCGAATACGCCGCCGCCCGCCGGGCCGACCGGCTCCGCGCTGCCCTCCGCGCCGAACCGAGCGTGAGCCGCGCGGTATACGAGGCGGGATTCGGATCATCCAGCCGGGTGTATGAGGGAGCGCATCGGCTCCTCGGCATGACACCCGGCCGCTATCGAGAGGGAGGAAAGGGCATGGATCTGCGCTACACGATCGTCGCGTCGCCGCATGGCCGCCTGCTGGTGGCCGCCACCGACCGGGGGGTGGCCGCCGTCCTGCTCGGCGAGAGTGACACGGCGCTCATCCGCGACCTGGCCAGCCAATTCCCGGAAGCGGAACGCGCCCGGGTGGACACCGGGGACGAGTGGCTGCGGGAACTGGTGCGGGGGGTGGCCGCGGAAATTGCGCGGCCTGGGAGCGGCGGCGGCCTGCCGCTCGACCTGCATGGGACCGCCTTCCAGTGGAAGGTCTGGCGGGCGCTCACCTCGATCCCCGCAGGGGAGACCCGGACCTATACCCAGGTCGCCCGGAGCGTGGGACGGCCGCGGGCGGTGCGCGCGGTGGCCAGCGCCTGTGCCGCCAACCGGGTGGCGGTGCTGGTGCCCTGTCACCGGGTGGTCCGCAGCGATGGCTCCCTCGGCGGGTACCGCTGGGGGCTCGAGCGGAAGGCCCGGCTGCTGGCCCGGGAGCAGGCCACGGGCTGATGTCCGCGGGAGGCAGCGCGCCCTTGCCCCGGCTGCGGACGCGGTGCTTCTTATGCAGCGCGCCGCTGGGCGCCCCGATCCTCACCGCCTGGAGTTTCTGCATGTTCGCACGCCACCCCACGCTGGCCGCGCTCGCGCTGCTCACGGCCGCCTCGTCCCTCGCCGCCCAGGTCCCCGCTCCGGCGTTGCAGATCGCCGGCGCCGTGAGCGCCGCCCCGGAAGGGCTCCGGGCGGACGCCACGGTGCTCGGGTACCGGAACTATCATCGGCTGGAAGTGCTGCGGGAGGGGACTAATGGCATGATCTGCCTCGCGGACGATCCGTCCGAGGCGCGCTGGCACGTTGCCTGTTACCACAAGGACCTCGACCCGTTCATGCGCCGGGGGCGCGAACTGGAGGCGGCCGGGGTCTCCCGCGGGCAGGTGGACAGCGCGCGGATGGCGGAGGTCCAGGCGGGGACCCTCAAGATGCCGGACGGCCCGCGGGTGCTTTACAACGTGTACGCCCCCGGGGACAGCGTGGACCAGGCGACCGGTCTCGCGCGCGGCACTACCCGGCTCGAGGTGGTATACATCCCCTACGCGACCGCCGAGTCCACCGGCCTCCCCACCCGTCCCGGCGGCGGGCTGCCGTGGCTGATGTACCCCGGCAAGCCGTGGGCCCACATCATGATCATGCATTGAGGCGAGCCGCCGGCACCTGATGCCTTCCATCGAACAGGCCTGTTACTGGCTCGCGCGGCTCCCGCCACGCGAGCCTTCGCCGATCTCCGCCCCGGCGGAGGCGGAGTTCGTGGTGGTCGGTGCGGGTCTCACGGGGCTGTGGACGGCGCTCTTCCTCAAGCAGCTGGATCCGGGGCGGGACGTCGCGGTGGTGGAGCAGGGAATCGCCGGGTTCGGCGCCAGTGGCCGGAACGCCGGCATGCTCTCCGAGACGGTGGACCACAGCCACGGCCTCGCGGTGCAGCACTTCGGGTTCGAGGAGGCGCGCCGGCTGGCGGCGCTGGGCGAGCAGAATGTCGCCGAGCTTACCGCCTTCATCCGCGACCGGGGCATCGCCTGCGACTACGAGCCGAGCGGCCGGCTGAACGTGGCGCTGACCCCGGCGCACCTCGAGGAGGCCGCGCGCAGCGTCGACCTGGCCGAACGGCTCGGCCTCTCCACCTTCCGGCTGCTCGACGCCGCCGCGGTGCAGCGGGAAGTCCACTCCCCGCTCTACCTGGGTGGCGTGGCCGTGGCGGGTGGCGGGATCATGGATCCCGCGCGGTTTACCGACGGGCTGCGGCAGGAGGCGGAGCGGCTCGGCGTCCGGGTCTACGAACGGACCACCGTGGCGTCGGTGTCCGAGCGGGGCGCGGGCGTGGTGCTCCGCGCCAACGGGACCACCCTCACCGCCCGGCGCGTGGTCCTCGCCACCAGCGCCTATACCCACCATCTGCTCCCGGCCGTCACCCTCCGGTTCATCCCGCTCTACGACTACATCATCGTGAGCGAGCCGCTGACCCCCGCCCAGTGGGACGCCATCGGCTGGCGCCGGCGGCAGGGGGTGACCGATGGCCGCGCCTTCTTCAACTACTACCGGCCCACCGCCGACGGCCGGGTGCTCTGGGGCACCAGCGAGGCCACCTACTACCCTGGCAACAAGGTCGATCCTTCCTGCGATCACTCCCCGCACCACTACGCCACCCTGCGGCAGAGCTGGCGCCGGCACTTTCCCCAGCTTGCGGACCTGGGATGGGCGTATGAATGGGGCGGGGCGATCTGCTCCACCACCCGCCTCACGCCGTTCTTCGGCCGGGCGCTGGGCGATCGGGTCTGCTATGGTCTGGGATTCACCGGCCACGGACTCGGCAGCACCCGCATCGCAGGGCGGATCCTGGCCCACCTGGCGCTGGAACAACGGAGCGACCTGCTGGACCTCTCACTCGTCACCCGCCAGCCATTTCCCTACCCACCGGAGCCGGTTCGCCGGCTGGCGGTGAACGCGGTGACGCGCGCCCTCCGCCAGGTGGATGCGGGCCGCGCCCCCAACCTGATGCTGCGGCTGCTGGACCGGCTGGGGATCGGGTTCTCGAGCTGAGCAGGTGATGGGATGTCAACCACGAAGAGCACAACGGACACGAGGGGTGCCCAGCACCCTTCGTGTCCTTCGTGGGCGTTGTGGTGGATGTTTCGTCCTGCCGTCCTGCCGTCCTCCCGCCCTACCGCCCTACCGCCTTCAGCGCCTGATCCAGCGCTTCCAGCGCGAAGTCCACATCCGCCGCGGTGATGCACATCGGCGGCTTGATCCGGAGCACGTTGCCGTCCAGGCCGCCCTTGCCGATCAGGATGCCGAATTCGCGCAGCTGCTCCATCATGGCCAGGGTCTCCTCCCGGGCCGGCTCCTTGGTGTGCCGGTCCCGGACCAGCTCCACGCCGAGCATCAGTCCCATCCCGCGCACGTCGCCGATGATCCGGTGCCGGCGCTGCAGCTCCTGCAGCCCCGCCTTGAACCGTCCGCCCACGACCCGGGCGTTCTGCTGCAGCCCGTCCTCGTCGATGGCCTCCAGCACCGC
>JANRJZ010000145.1:0-3453 GCA_033763675.1 Gemmatimonadota bacterium | reverse complement strand
GAGGCCACGATCCGCGCCCCCGGACGGAGCTGGCCCGCCACCCACAGCGCCTCCAGATTCGCCATGGTGCCGCCGCCGGTCAGATGCCCCAGGTGCGTGGGCCACCCCAGCATGGCGGCGATGGCCGCGACCGCCTCCTTTTCCATGGCGGAGCTGGCGCGGCCCCCATCCAGGGCGTGATTGTTGGGGTTGATGCCCAGCGCCAGCATGTAGGCCAGCCGAGCCACCGGGTGCGGCGGCTTGAGCATCTGGCCGGCGTAGAGCGGATGGAAGTAGGGATAGTTGTCGTGCAGCCGCTCCGCGGTCTCCATGAGGATCGCGGCCAGGCGTGGATCGGGCGCTGTCGTCACCGCCGGCAGGTTGGCGAAGCTGGCGTCCAGCCGAGTAAGTGCGGCGTCGAGCAGGTCGAGGTCGGGGTGGTCGCGTGCCGTCATGTCACCATCAGCCGTGGGAGAATCGCATGCGCTGGATCGGGATCGTCATCGCGAGCGTCGTGGTCGTGCCAGCTGTCGCCGCGCAGGACAAGGAGGTGCTCAAGGTGCCGGGCGCAGTGGCCGGACTGCCGTTCTCCCCGGCCGTACGCGTGGGGAACGTGATCTACCTCTCGGGCCAGATCGGCAACCGGATCGGCACCCGCGAGGTCGTCCCCGGCGGCATCAAGGCCGAGACTCGGCAGACCATGGAGAACATCCGCACCGTCCTGGAAGCCGCCGGCAGCTCGCTGGACCGGATCTTCAAGTGCACCGTCTTCCTGGTGGACATGGCCGACTACGCGCCGATGAACGAAGTGTACGCCACCTTCTTCCCCGCCGCACCACCGGCCCGCTCCGCCATGGCCGGGAGCGGCCTCGCACTCGGCGCCCGGGTGGAGATCGAGTGCATGGCCACCGCGGGGCCGTAGCGAGTCCTACAGCCCCGCGTTGAAGGCGTCCCGCGTCACCCGGATGACGTCCGGCCGGTTGCTGACGATGCCGTTGGCGCCGTTCCGCCACCATTGAATGGCGCTCTTCGCGTCGTCCACGGTCCAGACATGGGTCGTCGCATTGCGGCCGCGGGCCCCCGCGATGAACCGGCGGCTCGGCACATGGAAGCGGTGCCACCGCTCCGGCACCGAATAGACCCGACAGGCCGGATGCGGCGCGCCAATGCCAAAGAAGGCGCGGGTGATGTCCCGCCGGCTGGCGCCCAGCTGGAACGGCGCCGCGGTAAAGGGACCGAGCCAGCGCCAGTCGTTCCCCGCCACCACCGCCCGGGCCGAGGCCTCATGCTCCAGCAGGGTGCGCGCCACCGCCTCCGATACCGCGGCCTCCTTGATCTCGATCAGCAGCGGCAGGGCGGGCAGCGCCTCGAGTACCTGCGCCAGGGTGGGGACGCCCACGCCCTTCCCGCGATAGGACAGCGCGCCGTCCTCATCAGTGAAGTGATGGCCGGCGTCGGCGGCGGCGAGCTCCGCGGCGCTCCGGGCCCCGACCGGTCCGGTCAGGTTGGTGGTGCGGTCGAGGATCGGGTCGTGGAACACCATGGCCACGCCATCCCTCGAGGCGCGCACGTCGAACTCGACCGCCTCCGCCCCGAGCGTCGGCGCCAGCCGCAGGCTCGCGAGGGTGTTCTCGGGGGCGTAGGCCGCCGCTCCCCGATGGCCGATCACCGGACGGGCGGCGATGTCACACAGAAGGTTCATGCCGGAGCGTAGTGGCCCGGGAAGGGTTAGCGCAACGGCGGGCGGTCGGGCGGTCGGGCGGTCGGGCGGTCGGACGGTCCGTCGTCCCGTCGTCCACCCGTCCCGTCGGGCCGACGGGGATTCCGCGCGCTGCGGTTCCGCTGCTTGGGGCGAGTGCTCAATCGTGCTACCGCTCACCGACGCGCGCCCCACCCCCGCCGTCCCTCCGGTCCGTCGGCCCGTCGGCCCGTCGGCCCGTCGTCTCACCGCCGATCCAGGTGATCGCGGAGCGCGTCCCCCACCAGCGTCGCGGCCACCACCACCAGCACCAGCGCCACCCCCGGCGCGATCGCTACCCACGGCGCATTCACCAGGGTGTCCCTCCCCGATGCGATCATCCCCCCCCAGCTCGGCGCCGGCGGCTGCACCCCCAGCCCCAGGAAGGAGAGGCCCGCCTCCAGGGTGATGGCGTTGCCCACGCCCAGCGCGGCCGCCACGATGACCGGGGTCCAGGCGTTGGGGAGCACATGCCTCATCGCAATCTGTGTCCGGCTCTGCCCCAGCGCCTCCGCGGAACGGACGAACGGTCGCGCCATCAGCGACTCCGCTTCCCCGTGGACCAGCCGTGCCACCCCCATCCACCCCGTGAGTCCCAGCACCACCACCACCAGCCACCCGCTCGGCGCCCACAGCGCGGCGAGCAGGAGCAGGACCACCACCCGCGGCAGCGCGAGCATGAAGTCGGTGAAGGCGAGCAGGGCGAGACCGAGCGGTCCGCGCCACACCGCGGCGGCGAGCCAGACCAGCACCCCGATCCCGACCGACAGCACCGTCGCCAGCAGGCCGGTCCCGAGGGAGATCCGCGCGCCGTGCACCAACCGGCTCCAGACGTCGCGGCCCAGCCGGTCGGTGCCGAGCAGGTGGAAGTCGCCCAGGCCGTCGTGCGAGAGAGGCGGGGCAAAGCGAGTGGCCACCACGTTGCCCTGCGCCGCGGGATCGTGCCTCGCGACGAGCGGCGCGCCCAGCGCCAGCGCGGCCATGACGCCGAGCACCACGAGTCCCGCCCACGCCCGCCGGTCAGCCCGCATGGCGCACCCGGGGATCCACCCAGCCGCGGAGGAGGTCGGCGAGGAGGTTGCCCGCGACGACCAGCAGCGCGCTCACCGTGGCGCCGGCCATGACCACCGGGTAATCCCGTCCCTGCACGGCGGTGATGAGGACCCGGCCGACCCCCGGCCAGGCAAAGATCCCCTCGACGAAGACCGCCCCGGAGAAGAGGGCGGGGAGGGAGAGGCCGAGCAGGGTGACCACCGGCCCGAGGGCGTTGCGAAGCAGGTGGCGGCGGATGAGGGTCCGATCCCGGAGGCCGCGGGCCTCCGCCGCGAGGAGGAACGGCTCTCCCCGCACATCCAGCAGCGCGCCCCGGACGAAGCGCGCCGCGCCTCCCACGCCGATCAGCGTGAGGGTGATCAGCGGCAGCGCCAGGTGGCGCAGCCGGTCCACGAAGGCGGCGCCGGGGCCCAGGAATTCCGCGTCGAGGCCGGCGGCGCCGAAGGCGGGAAGGACGCGCAGGTGATAGGCGGCGATCCACACCAGGATGAGCCCGAGCCAGTAGCCCGGCATGGCGAAGAGGGTGACGCTGCCAAGGGTAAGCGCGGTATCCACTCGGCCCCCGCGCCGCACCTGCGCCAGCCCGAGCAGGATCCCGAACAGGTAGCTCCCGCCGAGTGAGAGCAGGACCAGCAGTGCCGTGGCGGGCCAGGCTTCGGCCAGGATCTCCGTCACCGGGCGCC
>JANRJZ010000144.1:0-14514 GCA_033763675.1 Gemmatimonadota bacterium | reverse complement strand
GGCGTGAGCGTCACCTCGCGGCGGCCCCGGGACGTGCCCAGTTCGATCCGCATCACCTGCCCGGCGTGCGCGCGAATCAGGTCGAACAGCACCCACCAGTCCCGGATGGGTTCCCCGTCCACCCGGAGGACCGTGTCCCCCACGGCGATGCCGGCACCCGCCGCCGGGTAGCCCGGCACCACTTCCCCGAACACCGGCGGCACGGCGTAGGTGATGGCGAGCGCCGCCTGGGCGCGGTCGGTCAGCGCCGAGCGGTGGAGCGGCAGCACCACGGTCCGGCCATCGGCGAGGACGATCAGCACCGAGTCGGCCGGGGTCGAGACGATTCCCTGCACCACGTCTTCCCACGCCGCGACCGGTTGCCCGCCGATGGCGACGATGCGGTCCCCCGGGCGGAGCGCGGTGATGGGCCGGACCGCCTCCGGCAGGGTATCGGTGGTGACCCGGCCCACCGTGGTGATCGGGTTGAGTTGCTCGCCGTAGTGGTACTTGAGGCCGGTGTAGATGACCAGCGCGAGCAGGGCGTTCATGGTGACGCCCGCGAGGATCACGACCATCCGCTTCCAGACCGGCTGGGCCTCGAAATACTCGTGGGCCTCCAGCGGCGGCGCGCCCTCCGGGCGATCGTCGCTCTCGGTCCCCTCGAGCGCGCTGCTGGTGGCGCCCTCCTCGCGGCTCGCCATCTTCACGTACCCGCCCAGGGGCAGCCAGCAGAGGGCGTATTCGGTGGCGCCGCGGCGGAAGCGGAGCCCGGGGATCGGGCTGCCCATGCCGATGGCAAAGCGGTGCACCCGGATGCCGGCCCACTTGGCGGCGAGGAAATGCCCCAGTTCGTGCACGAAGATGAGCACGCCGAGGGTGACGAGCAGCGGCCACAGGTTGTGAAAGAGGGTCACGCCAATACCTCATGCGCGTGCTGGCGGGCCCAGCGGTCCGCCGCACGCACCGTGTCGAGTTCCCGCACCGGCTCCACCCGGTGCACAGCCAGCACCTGCTCGATGACTTCCGCGATGCGCCCGAACGCGATGCCGCCGGCCAGGAAGGAGGCCACCGCCACTTCGTTCGCCGCGTTGAACACCGCCGGCGCGGTCCCCCCGGCGCGCCCCGCCTCGACCCCGGCGCGGAAGGCGCGGAACACCTCCGAGCGCACCGGCTCGAAGGTCATCGCCCCGACGGCCACCGGGTCGAAGCGCCGGACCCCGCTGTCCGGCAGCCGCTCCGGGTGCGTGAAGGCGTACAGGATCGGCAGTTCCATGCTGGGAAAACCGAGCTGCGCGATCACGCTGCCATCGCAGAACTCCGCGAAGGCGTGGATGATGCTCTGCGGGTGCACCACGACCTCCAGCCCGGTGTACGGCAGCCGGAACAGGTAGTGGGCCTCGATCACCTCCAGTGCCTTGTTGGCGAGCGTGGCGCTGTCCACCGAGACCTTGCTGCCCATCTGCCAGGTCGGGTGGTTGAGGGCCTCCGCTACCGTGGCACCGCGGATGCGCTCCGGCCCCCATTCCCGGAACGGTCCGCCCGAGGCGGTGAGGATCAGCCGCGCCAGCCCGGCCTCCCGCCCCGCCACGCACTGCAGCACCGCGCTGTGCTCGGAATCCACCGGGACCAGCTCCCCGCCGCCTTCCACCGAGGCCTGGCGCACCAGGTCGCCGGCCATCACCAGGGTTTCCTTGTTGGCGAGCGCCACCCGCTTGCCGGCGCGGAGCGCCGCGAGGGTGGCGTCGAGTCCGGCGGCGCCCACCACGGCATTCAGGACGATGTCGGCGTCGGGATGGGTCGCGGCCTCCACCAGGAGCTCCGGACCGCGCTCCGCCACCAGCCCGGAGAGCCGCGGCCGCCACTCCCGCACCTGCCGGTCCAGCGCCTCGCGGTTGTCGCGGGCGGTGAGCGCCACGACCCGGAATCGCTCTCGCTGCCGGGCGAGGACCTGGAGCGCGCTCTTCCCGATGGACCCGGTCGAGCCCAGGATTGCGACTCCGCGCACGGCGCGCGGCGAACCCGCGGACATCAGAGGACGCCGAACAGGCGGTAGAGCGCGGCCGACACGGGCAGGACGAAGTAGAGCGAGTCGAACCGGTCGAGCACGCCGCCATGCCCCGGGATGAGCGCGGAGGAGTCCTTCACGCCGACTTCCCGCTTGTACAGCGACTCGGCGAGGTCCCCGACCTGGCCCACGATCCCGAGCACCAGCGCGAAGCAGAGCCCCTGTCCGAGTGGCAGGGCCACCCCCAGCGGAGTCATCACCAGCAGGTTGAGCAGCGGCACGGCGGCGAGGGCGCCGGCGACGCCCGCGAGCGAGCCGGACCAGGTCTTCCCCGGGCTGATGGCGGGCCACAGCTTGGGCCCGCCCATCGCCTTGCCGCCGAACATGGCCGCGGTATCACACACCCAGGTGATCACCAGCGGGAAGAAGACCAGCCAGGCCCCGGCCCAGGAGAAGGTGTCGTGTGCGCCGTGGCGGATCGGGAGCAGGAAGGACGCCAGCCCGGCGGGGTATAGCACCCCGAAGGCCGTGGCCGCGGTCGCGGCGAAGGGACGCTCCCCGGGCGCGCGACAGAACAGCGCTACCGTGAGCAGCAGCACCACCCAGAGCCCCGCCAGGAACCAGCCCCATTCCGCGAGCGCCACCGAGCCGGTCACGTTGAGGTAGGCGAGCACCGGCACCAGCGCCGCCGAGGCCAGCCCGAACCGCCGGAGCGGCGCCACCCCCTGGCGGGCACCGAAGTCGAACAGCTCCCGCGCCCCGAGGGCCGCCGCGGTGGCGACCACCGCGACCAGGGGCCAGCCCCCCACGTACACGACGCCCAGCGCCGCGGGAATCGCGACGGCGGCCACCAGGACGCGCTGCGTGAGATTGGAGGCCATCGAGGGGAGCTAGACCGAGACCCTGCCGAACCGTCGGTCGCGGCGCTGGTACTCGAGGATCGCCTCCCACAGGTGCTGCCGGGTGAAGTCCGGCCACAGCACCGGGGTGACGAACAGCTCGGCGTACGCCAGCTGCCACAGCAGGAAGTTGGAGAGCCGGAGCTCCCCGGAGGTGCGGATCAGCAGGTCGGGATCGGGCCAGGCGGCGGTGTAGAGCTTCTGCGCGATCGCGTCCTCGTCGATGTCGGCGGGATCGAGGGCCCCATGCCGGACCTCCTCGGCCAGCAGCCGGGCGGCGCGCGTCAGCTCCGCCCGCGAGCCGTAGGAGATCAGGATGTTGAGGGCGAGCCGCTCGCCGGCGGCGGTGTGGCGCATCAGCCGGTCCACCGCGGCGCGCTGCGTGGGCGGGAGCCGGTCGAGGTCGCCCAGGAAGCGGACCCGGACGCCCTGCTCCTTGAGATCCCCCATCTCGCGCGCGATGTATTCCTCCAGCAGCCCCATCAGGGCGCCGATCTCCTCGGCGGGACGCTGCCAGTTCTCCTGGCTGAAGGCGAACAGCGACAGCACCTCCACCCCGGCGGCCAGCGCGCCCTCCACGACCTCGCGCACCGCCTTCATCCCCGCCTTGTGCCCGAACGGCCGCGGGAGCGCGCGTCCCCGGGCCCAGCGGCCGTTCCCGTCCATGATGATGGCGACGTGCGCCGGCAGCGTGCCGTTGAGTTGAATCTGCCGGAGCGCGTCGTCGAGCATGGTGTCAGACTTCCATGATCTCCGCCTCTTTGGCGGCGATCAGGGCGTCGATCTGCTTGATGTGCTCGTCGGTGAGCTTCTGCAGGTCCTTCTCGCCGCGGGTCTTGTCGTCCTCGGCGATCTTCTCGAGCTTCTTGATCTTGGCGTGCGCCTCGCCGCGGGCGTGGCGGACGGCCACCCGGCCCTCCTCGCCGAGCTTGTGCATCACCTTGACCAAGTCCCGCCGCCGCTCCTCGGTGAGGGCCGGGATCGGCACCCGGATGAGCCCGCCCTGCGTGGCGGGGTTGAGCCCCAGGTCGGAATCGCGGATCGCCTTTTCCACGACCTGCGTCAATCCCTTGTCGAAGGGCTGCACCGTCAGCATCCGCGGCTCCGGCGCCGCGACCATGGCCACCTGGTTGAGGGGCACCTGGCTGCCGTAGGCCTCGACCCGCACCGTGTCCAGCAGGCTGGTGGTGGCCTTGCCGGTACGGATGCTGGAGAACTCGCGGCGGGTGTTCTCCACCGCCTTGTGCATCAGGTCCTTCGCATGCTTGAGCAGTTCGGGGATGGTAGTCATTGCACGATGGTCCCGACGGGAGCGCCCTGGAGCACCCGGTCCAGGTTGCCCGCGTTGTTCATGTTGAAGACGACGATCGGCAGCTTGTTGGTCTGGCACAGGCCGAAGGCGCTGCGGTCCATCACCTCGTATCCGTTCACCAGCGCGTCCTGGAACGTGAGTTCGGGGATCAGCTTGGCCGCGGGGTCCTTGCGCGGGTCCGCGGTGAAGATCCCCTCCACGTTGGTCCCCTTGAGGATTACCTCGGCCTCCACCTCCAGCGCCCGGAGCACCGCGGCGGTGTCGGTGGAGAAATACGGGTTGCCGGTCCCCCCGGCAAAGATAACGAGCCGCCCCTTCTCCATGTGGCGCAGCGCCCGGCGCCGGATGTAGGGCTCCGCCAGCGACTCCATCCGGATGGCGGTCATCACCCGGGTCTGGACCCCCTTCCGCTCCAGGATATCCTGGACCGCGAGGGCGTTGATGACCGTGGCCAGCATCCCCATGTAGTCGGCGGAGACGCGGTCGAGCCCTTCCCGGCTGGCCGAGGTGCCCCGCAGGATGTTGCCGCCCCCCACCACCAGGGAGAGCTGCACCCCGCGGGCGTGGACCCGCAGCAGTTCCTCGGCGAATCCGTCCACCACCTTGTAGTCGAGGCCGTAGCCCTTGTCCCCGGCGAGCGCCTCGCCGGAGAGCTTGAGCAGCGCGCGGCTGTACGCGCGGCGCATCAGCCCTCCCCGACCTTGAACCGGGCCAGCCGCACCACGGTGAGGGCGCCCCCGGCCTGCTTCGCCACCCCGGCGACCAGGTCGGCGACGGTCTTGGTGTCGTCCTTGACGAACAGCTGCCCGAGCAGGGTACGCTCGTTGACGAACTTCTTGAGCTTCCCTTCCACGATCTTCTCCCGGATCTTCTCGGGCTTCCCCTCCGCCGCCACCTGCTCTTCCGCGATCCGCCGCTCGCTGGCGAGCAGCCCGGCCGGGATGTCCGCCTCGCTCACGCCGAGCGGATCGGTCGAGGTAACGTGCAGCGCCAGGTCCCGGCCCAGGGCGGTGACCGCCTCACCCCGGATGCCGGCCAGCTCCACCAGGGCACCGCTCTGCGCGTTGTGGTGGAGATAGTGGCCCACGCTGCCCTGGTCGGCGCGGAAGTGGGCCACCCGCTTGAACGCCATCGCCTCGCCGGTCTTGCCGGAGATCTCCTTTACCGCCTCCCCGACGGTGCTGGACCGGAACGGCTGGGTGTCGAGGGCGCTGCCGGGGTGAACCCCGAGGGGGGCGTGGGCCAGCGCGTGCCGGGCCAGGTCGCGCGCCAGGGCGATGAAGTCCTCGTTCTTGGCGACGAAGTCGGTCTCGCAGTTGAGCTCGATCATGGCGGCGTCGTGCCCGCTGGTCGAGGACTCGATCACCACCAGCCCCTGGGACGCGCTCCGGTCCCCGCGCTTGTCGGCCTTGGCCATCCCCTTCTTGCGCAGGATCTCGACCGCCTTGTCCATGTCGCCCTGGGCCTCCTGCAGCGCGGCCTTGCAGTCCATCATCCCCGCGCCGGTGCGCGCCCGCAGCTCCGCGACCATCTTGGCCGAAATCGGCTCACTCATTTCCCGATCCTTGTTCGTGATACGTGGGGGGCGCCCACCCGGACGCCCGGACTCACTCGCCTATAGGAAGCCGCCGTCCGGGGCCTTCGGGCCGGGGACGGCGGCAGCACCTGCAGTTCGGCCGATCGGCCGGGCCTACTCTTCGGCTTCGACCGCTGCTGCCGGGTCCGCGCCTTCGTCGCCGTGCTTGATCCGGGCCGCGATCGCCTCCGGCTTGGGCCGCCGCTTGCGCCGGGCCCGCTTCTTCTTGCGGTCCTCGGGATCGCCCTCGGACCCGCCATCGGTGCTGTAGGTCTCGGTGTCGCCCTCTTCCGCGGCCTCGCGGAGCGGGCTCTGGGCCCGGGCCTCGCGGATCACCTCCGCCAGCGCCGTGGTGATCAGGGAGACCGAGCGGATGGCGTCGTCGTTACCCGGGATCGGCACGGTAATGACGTCGGGATCGGCGTTGGTGTCCACGATGGCCACCACCGGGATGCCCAGCTTGTTGGCTTCCTGGACCGCGATCTTCTCCTTCTTGGCGTCCACGACGAAGAGCGCGCCGGGGAGCCGGCCCATCTGCTTGATGCCCTCGAGGTTGCGCAGCAGCTTCTCGCGCTCCCGCTCGAACAGCAGCTTTTCCTTCTTGGTGTAGTTCTCGAAATCGCCCTCGGCGGAGCCCTGTTCCAGGTCCCGCAGCCGGCGGATCTGCTTCTTGATGGTCTGGAAGTTGGTGAGCATGCCGCCCAGCCAGCGTTCGGTCACCCACCAGGACGCGCTATTGGCCGCTTCGGCCTGCACGATCCCCTTGAGCTGCTTCTTGGTGCAGACGAACAGCACGCCTTCACCCTTGAGCGCCACGCTCTTGAGCAGTTCCTGGGCGATGAGGATCTGCTTGAGGGTCTTCTGGAGATCGATGATGTAGATCCCGGAGCGCTCGGCGAAAATGAACCGGCGCATCTTGGGATTCCAGCGCCGGGTCTGGTGCCCGAAATGGACGCCGGCTTCGAGGAGGTCCTGCAACTGGGGCTGAGCCATCGGGGAGATGCCGTCCTTCGTCCGTGGGGGTTGAGTCGTCCGCCGCGTTCGTCTCGGCCGCTTACCCCGTTGCCAGGGCACCCTGCGACCGATCCCGCGGCGTGCGTGGTTGCGGACCGTCAACCCGACGGCCCGCCGGTGCGTCTACCGCTTGCTGAACTGGAACCGCTTCCGGGCGCCCGCGCGGCCCGGCTTCTTCCGCTCCACGGCCCGCGGATCACGGGTCAGGAGCCCGTTGGTCCGCAGCTTGGCGCGGTGCTGGCCGTCCGCCTCCACCAGCGCCCGGGCGATCGCGAGGCGCATGGCGCCCGCCTGCCCCGACTGCCCGCCGCCCACCACATGGGCCTTCACGTCGAAGGCGCCCAGGGTGTCGGTGGCGGAGAATGACTGCTGGATGTGCTGCACCAGGGAGGGGCGGGGGAAGTAGTCCCCGAGCGTCCGGCCGTTCACGTCCCACTTGCCGGTGCCCGGCGTCAGGTACACCCGGGCCACGCTGGTCTTGCGGCGGCCGACAGCCTGCCACCGGAATTCGGGCTTTCCGCTCATCTTACCTGGCCGCCTTCAGGGTCACGGTGAAAGGCACCGGCTGCTGGGCGGCGTGGGGATGCTGGTTCCCCGCGTACACCTTGAGCTTGGTGCGCAGCTTCTGCTTGGTCAGCGAGTTCTTGGGCAGCATGCCGAACACGGCGTGCTCGATGACCCGCTCCGGGAACTTGCCCTGGAGCAGGTTCTTCACCGGGGTGAAGACCTCGTGGCCCATGTAGCCGGTGTGATGGAAGTGATGCTTCTGCTCGAGCTTCCGCCCGGTCAGGCGGACCTTCTCGGCATTGATCACGACCACGAAGTCCCCGCCGTCCATGTGGCGGGTGAACGTCGGCTTGTGCTTGCCACGGATCAGCTGCGCGACATGGCTGGCGAGCCGGCCGAGCGGGATGCCGGCCGCGTCGACCACGTGCCAGTCGTGGGTGATGTCGCTCGGCTTGGCGGAAAAGGTGTTCATCAGACCACGTACCCCGGGGTAAAGTCCTGAAAGCCAACAGACCCCAAACCTAGCCACGGAAAAGGGGTTAGGTCAAGCCCCGGCGACCGGGGCGAACTCCACGAGCACCTGCCCCTTCTCCACCGCCTGACCCGCCGCCGACCGGATCTCCGCCACCACCCCCGCGGTGGTCGCCCGGAGCTCGTTCTCCATCTTCATGGCCTCAAGCACGATGAGGCCCTGGCCCGGTTCCACCACCTGCCCCACGGCCACCAGCACCCGCACCACCAGGCCGGGCATGGGCGCCCGGAGCTGGCCGGCGCCGGAGCGAGCCGCGCCGCCCCCGGTCAGGCTCCGGATATGCCGGGTCCGCTCATCCACGACCTGGATCTCGTGCCGGCTCCCGTGCACCAACAGGTGCCACTCCCCCGGCTCTCCGGCCTCCGTGGCGAGGGTCAGGCTGGCGCCGTCCAGCAGCAGGTGGCGGAGCGGGGTCCCAGGCACCGCGGTGAGGTGGGCCTCCACCTCCCGGCCGTCCACCGTGACCCGCCCACCGTCCACCTGCACCGGGATTTCGCGTCCCGCCACCGTCACGAAGTACTTCACTCAGGCCTCCAGGACCGCGACGGCTTCGACATGCGCGGTCTCGGGAAAGAGATCGAACGGCTGTACCGTGACGAGGCGGTAGCCGGGCGGCTCGGCGGCTCGGCGGCCCGACGGCTCGGCCGAGGATGTCAGGGTGCCGCACAGCACCCCCAGGTCACGGGCAAGGGTGGCCGGGTCGCAGCTGACATACACGATCCGGGCCGGCCGGCGGGCGCGGAGCAGGTCCAGCACCGGCCGGGCGATACCGGCGCGCGGCGGGTTGGCGATGACAGCATCGGGGTGGTGCATGGTGGCGACCAGGTCCTCGACCCGGCCCTGATGCCGCGTCACCCCCCCCTCGGGGCGCTGCGACTCCTCCCGCAGGTGCCCCGCGGCCCGCCACAGCCGCTCCCCGACGTCCACCGCCCGGGCATCGAGTTCCACGCTTTCCACCTCGGCCCCCAGCGCATGCAGGGCCTCGCTGGTTTCCCCGATGCCGGCGTAGAGGTCCCAGACCCGGCGCCCGGCCACCGCGCCGAGCGCCGCCACGGCAAAGGCGCGGATCCGATCCCCCATCCCGGGATGCACCTGCTCGAACACCGTCGCCGGGACTGCCTCACGGTCCCCCGACACCACCCGGAGGGCCCCGCCCTCCGGTTGCCACCAGACCGTGGCGGTGACCCCCCGCTCCGCCAGGCGGGTCCGGAGCCGCGGCCCGTCGGTCCAGGCCTTCTGGCCGGCGGCGAGTACCACCAGGTGCAGTCCCCCCGCCCGGTCCACCCGCAGCATGAGCTGCGCGGTATCCGCTGGGAGCAGGTGCAGCAGCGGCTCCACGCCACGCCAGAGGTCCATCAGGGGCGCGGCCGCGAGATGACACTGCTCCAGCGGGAAGACCCGTCCGGGCGCATCCAGCGGATGAAAGCCGGCGTACCGCCGGCCGGGCCCGAGGGTCAGCGTGATCCGGCTCCGGTACTGCCACGGCTCGGGTGCCGGGACCGGTGGCGGGACCTCGACCTCCAGCCGGCCGATCCGCGCCAGCGCGTCGGCGACAATGGCCCGCTTCACCTCGAGCTGGGTGACCAGGTCCAGGTGCTGCAACTGGCAACCGCCGCAGCGGTCCCGCTCGTAATGCACGCACCGCGGCGGCACCCGCCCGGGCCCCGGTTCCCGTACGGCGGCCACCACCGCGCGCGCAAACCGGGCGTGGCGCACGATGCCCGTCAGCTGCACGAGGTCGCCGGGGGCGGTGCGGGGCACGAACACCGTCATCCCGTCGTCGAGCTTCCCGACCCCGTCTCCCCCCGTCGCGATCCGGAGGATCCGGGTCAGCGTAGCCCCTCCCGCCAGCCCGCGTCCCGCCAGGCGGTGCCGGCACCCCCCGCTTCCGCCACCCGCGGACGCCGCCGCGCCCGGGCCTCCTCCTCCGCAAGGGCCGCCGCGACCGCGAGCGCCTCGATCCGCGCCGCGTGAGGCCGTCCCTCGAGCAGGTCGGGGCGGCGGTCGAGGAACTGGCTGTCAATCGCGGCCCGCTGGAAGTCGGGATCGTCGAGCAGCCGCAGGTGAAAGGCCTGATTGGTGGCCACGCCGGTCACCACCAGTTCCTGCAGGGCCCGGCGCATCCGGCCGATCGCCTCGGCCCGGTCCGGCGCCCAGACAATCACCTTGCCGAGCAGGGAGTCGTAGAACAGCGTCACTTCAGTGCCGGCCTCGACGCCGCCGTCCCATCGGACCCCTGGACCGGCGGGGAGGCGCAGGTACTCGATGCGCCCGGTGGAAGGCAGGAATCCATTGGCCGGGTCCTCGCTGGTGATGCGGCATTCCAGCGCCCAGCCTCGCGGGGTGAGCGGTCCCCGCGGCAGGCGCATCGGCCGTCCCTGCGCGATCCGCAGCTGCTCGCGCACCAGGTCCACCCCGTACACCAGCTCCGTCACCGGGTGCTCCACCTGGATCCGGGTGTTCATCTCGAGGAAGTAGAACGACCCGTCCGCCGCCAGCAGGAACTCGCAGGTCCCCGCGCCGCGGTAGTCCACCGCCGCGGCCGCCGCCACCGCGGCCGCACCCATCTGCCGCCGGAGTTCCGGAGCGACCGCGGCGGACGGCGCCTCTTCCACCAGCTTCTGGTGCCGCCGCTGGACCGAGCATTCGCGCTCGCCGAGGTGCACCGTGCGCTCGTGGTCGGCCAGCACCTGGATCTCCACGTGCCGCGGCCGTTCGACGTAGCGCTCGAGGTAGACGCTGGGATCTCCGAAGGCCTTCTGTGCCTCGGACGCGGCGGTCTCGAGCGCCGGGAGCAGCTCCCCGGCCGTGCGCACCACCCGCATCCCCTTCCCGCCGCCACCCGCGGCGGCCTTGACCAGCACGGGAAAGCCGATCTCCTCCGCCGCGCCGATGGCCGCGGCCGGCTCGGTGATCGGCAGGGTGAGTCCGGGGACGATCGGCACGCCGGCCGCCTGCATGCGACGCCGAGCCTCGGTCTTGTCTCCCATCGCGGTGATGGCGCTGGCCGGGGGCCCCACCCAGGTGAGCCCCGCCGCCACGACCGCGGCGGCGAAGTGCGCCCGTTCGGCCAGGAAACCGTAACCGGGATGCACCAGCGTGGCGCCGCTCGCGCGGGCCGCCTCGAGCAGCCGGTCCACCCGGAGGTAGCTCTCCCCCGGCGGCGGCGGGCCGATCGGCAGGGCCAGATCCGCGGCGCGCACGTGGGGCGAGAGCCGGTCAGCATCGGAATAGACGGCGACCGCCTCCAGCCCCTCCTCATGGCAGGCGCGAATGATGCGCAGGGCAATCTCCCCGCGATTCGCGACCAGCACCCGCGGGGTGGGGCTCACGCGGCCCCGCCGGCAATAGCCGCGGCGGGGCGGACGGGACAGCGGAAGGGCATCAGGAGTCCGGCGGGATCAGTTGCGACAGGACGCGCGGTGGTGAACGCCGAGGGGAAGGAGCAGCGCAGTGCAAAGCAGCGGATTGGCGCTGGCGGCCCGCTCGTAAATTCCGAGCACCTCGGCTGCCACGGGGTTGGGCCGCCCCAGTTCGGCCTGCAGCAGCTCAATGATGCTCAGCGGATCCGCCGCGAGCGGCCCGAGCACGCCGGCCACCCGCACCAGCCGCACCGGCGTGAGCGGCCGGGCCGGTGCGGTCCCCGGGGGCACGCCGGGGGTGAGGCAGACCGGTCGCCGCCGGGCCGCTTCACCGAGGGCCTCCGCCACGGGCAGCGCCGGGGAAACCTCGAGGGCGTCGGCCATGGCGTGACGGTACACCGAATCCTCGCCGTAGTGGAGCGGGAGGAGAAGCAGGAGATCGCCCCGTGCGCGGGAAGCGAGCACCACGCTCCACACGGCGGTGGCCTCGAGCTCGGTCCCGGTCACCAGGACGCCGCCGATCGGACAGGACGCGACGAGGTTGCGACCCACTTCCCGCAGGTAGCCCGGCCCGAGGACCACGGTCGACGGGGCAAAGGTGGCGCGGGTCGCGAGCCATCCCCCCTGCTCCACCCCGAGCATGGCGCGATCCCGCTCCACGGTGGCACGCAGCAGGCGGGCGGAATCGGTGGCGGCGCGGAGCGCCTGGTCGAGGGCGGCCACCGCGAAATCGAGGAAGAGCGCGCCGGGGGGGTCGCCGGTGTGGCCGCGGCGGTGCCATTCGCGGCTGTCGAGCAGGTAGAACCAGCCGAGCGCGCGCCAGGCGCCGCCATCATCCGGGGCGGTCGCGAGGTAGCGCCCGAGCATCTCGGTGGCCTGGGTGCGTTCGCCGTGGCGGGCCAGTTCCATGGCGCGAGGCGCGATGGACGGATCCACCGCCGCCTGGGCGGTGAGCGGCAGGGCCGCGAGGAGGCCGACCGAGAGACTGAGCAGCGTGCGCGAAGAGCGACCTGGCATCAAGTCGTAAGCTACGGCGGGGTACAGGGATGCGCTAGGGTTCGGGGTTCAGAGCGGCAGGTTCCCGTGCTTCCGTGGCGGGTTCCGGTCCCGCTTGCCGCTCAGCGCGCGCAACCCGTCGATCAGCCGCGGCCGGGTGTCCCGCGGGTCGATGACGTCATCCACGAAGCCCCGCGACGCCGCCAGGTAGGGGTTGGCAAAGGTCTCGGTGTACTCCGCGATGCGCCGGGCGGTCTCCCCCTCGTGATCGGTCGCCTGGTCGATCTCCTTCTTGAACAGGATTTCCACCGCCCCCTTCGGCCCCATGACGGCGATCTCCGCGGTGGGCCAGGCCAGGTTCAGGTCGCCGCGGATGTGCTTGCTGCTCATCACGTCATAGGCCCCGCCGTAGGCCTTGCGGGTGATCACCGTGAGCTTGGGGACCGTTGCCTCACAATAGGCGTACAGCAGCTTGGCGCCGTGCTTGATGATGCCGCCATGCTCCTGGGCCACTCCCGGCAGGAAGCCCGGGACATCCACGAACGTCACCACCGGGATATTGAAGCAGTCGCAGAAGCGGATGAACCGTGCCGCCTTGAGCGATGCGGCGATATCCAGCACCCCCGCCAGCACCGCCGGCTGGTTGGCCACGATCCCGACCGGGCGCCCCCCCAGCCGCGCGAAGCTGGTGATGATGTTCGCGGCATAGTCCGGCTGCACCTCCAGCAGCGACTCCCGGTCCGCCACCAGCCGCAGCACCTCGTGCATGTCGTAGGGCCTGGCCGGGGTGTCGGGAATGAGGTCCAGCAGCCGCTCCTCGCGACGGTCGTCGGGGTCGTTCTCGGCGGCCCGGCGGGTCGGCGGCTCGGCCAGGTTGTTCTCGGGCAGGTAGCCCAGCAGCGCCCGCACCGCCGCCAGGCAGGCGGGCTCGGAGTCGTGCACAAAATGCGCGACCCCGCTGGTCCCGCCATGAGTGTCCGCCCCGCCCAGCTGGTCGAAGGTCACCTCCTCGTGGGTGACCGTCTTCACCACGTTGGGCCCGGTGACGAACATGTAACTCACGCCGCGCACCATGAAGATGAAGTCGGTGATCGCGGGGCTGTACACGGCCCCGCCGGCACAGGGGCCGAGGATGACCGAGAGCTGGGGAATCACGCCGGAGGCAAGGGTGTTCCGCAGGAAGATGTCGGCGTAGCCGCCGAGGGACGCCACACCCTCCTGGATCCGGGCGCCACCCGAGTCGTTGAGCCCGATGACCGGTGCCCCGGCCTTCAGGGCCAGGTCCATCACCTTGCAGATCTTCTGGGCGAAGGTCTCCGAGAGCGACCCGCCAAAGACCGTGAAGTCCTGGGAGAAGACGTACACCAGCCGCCCGTCCACCCGGCCGTACCCGGTGACCACGCCATCCCCCGGGATCTTCTGCTTGTCGAGCCCGAAGTCGGTGCAGCGGTGGGTGACGAAGCGGTCCAGCTCCACGAAGCTGCCGGGATCGAGCAGCAAGTCCAGCCGTTCGCGGGCGGAGAGCTTCCCCTTCTTGTGCTGCTGCGCCAGCCGCTCCGGCCCGCCGCCCTGTTCGGCCTGGGCCTGGCGGTGGTGCAGCTGATCGAGGAGTTCGCGGGGGGTGGGCATGGGGGGAGAAGGTACTGCGGGAGGGCGGGAGGGCGGTAGCGGCGGGACGGCGGGACGGCGGGACGGCGGGACGGCAGAACGGCAGAGAAACACAATTGGGCGATTGAGTCAGTCCCCAATCGCCCAATCGCCTAATCGCCTAATCGCCCGCTACACCCGCGGCCGCGCGATCGGCTCGTAGGGGGTGAGGATCCAGTTCACGTCGGGGGTGTTCTTGAGCCTGATGACCGGCTGCTTCCCCGGCACGTACCAGAAGGCGAACTCGGCCTCCTTGCCGTCCTCATCATAGAGGACCGTGAACAGGGTCGAGTCGCTCGCCTCCCGGGTGCGTACGTCGGTGACTCGATGCCAGGTGTAGTCAGGCGACTTGGAGCTGGTGCGGAAGGCGATGCTTCGCTCTCCCAGCTCGAACATCCGCCCGGCGTACCGCCCACTGCCCGCCTCCCACACCCCGAAGGCCTGGCTGAGTTCCACGGCGTCACTGCCGGAGGCACTCAGCACCAGCGGCCGCACCACAAAGACGCCGATGGCCATCAGGAACCCCGCCGCGACCACCACCGGGGGCACCTTGATATCGGGGAGCTTGAGCCCGGTCCGCTGCTCGATCCGCTTCTCCACCCGGTCGATCTTGTGCCGGACCCTGCTCGGCAGCCGCATGACGGTGTTGAGGTTGGCGAAGTAATCCTTGAGGGTCCAGGTC
>JANRJZ010000143.1:0-21811 GCA_033763675.1 Gemmatimonadota bacterium | reverse complement strand
GCGGATGCCATAGGGCCCGACCGAGCGGATCAGGAGGGCGACGGCCCCCGCCCTGGCGGCCGCGATGGCGCCGACACGCCGGTAGCGGCCGGTCTCGCCGTAGTTCTTCCACTCGGGATCAAACAGGACGATCTTGCCCTTGGCCTCCGCCGCCCGCGCAATCAGCTCCTCGAAGTCCGAGACCACGAGCACCTCGGCGGTGATCCCCCTGGCCGGAGTACCGATACTCCCGCCCAGGCCGAGCATCGGCAGGGCGACACGGCGGGGGGAGACCAGTTCGGCGGACTCCTCCCCCCGCACCCAGTGGGGCACCTTCACAGGCTCGGTGCGCGGGTTGTCGAGGCCGTCCTTCTTCATCTCGGCCAGGACCCAGTCAATGGCCTGCTCCAGGCTCCGGGAGCCGCTCAGCCGGTGGCCAAAGGTGTCGGTGAGCCGGGCCAGGCGGTCCCAGGCCGAGCTGTCCGCGAGCGCAGTCTGGATGATGCGGTCGGCGACGTCACGGTACCGGGTGACGATGGGGTCGGCGGCATCCTGGGCGGCGGCGGGCGCACTGGCGCCGAGCGCGATGGTGGCGCAGACTAAGGCGCGAATGGTGATGGGCATCGTGGAAAGTTGCCGGTGCCAATCCGGCGCGCAAGCGGGGCCAGGTGATCGAGGAAGTCAACCGCAAAGACGCAAAGAGCGCCAAGGGATGCTCAGTCGAATGACGAAGTCGGGCCGATTGCACCTTGTTCTTCGCGTCCTTTG
Source organism: Gemmatimonadota bacterium (assembly GCA_033763675.1). Taxonomy (GTDB): domain Bacteria; phylum Gemmatimonadota; class Gemmatimonadetes; order Gemmatimonadales; family GWC2-71-9; genus JADJOM01. Next base: position 21,064 of record JANRJZ010000143.1, on the reverse strand, counting down.
CGCCTTGGCGGTGATCCATTCCGCACCGGTGGCGGCTCAGCGCGCGCCGGTCCTCAGGCAGGTCAAGCTCCCGCACAACTACTACTACCGCGAGATGTACCTGCCGCAGGTCACCAGCGGTCCGTCAGCGGTGGCCTGGGGCGCCGATGGGCAGACGCTGATCTACGCCATGCAGGGGAATCTCTGGCGGCAGCGGATCGGCGATTCCGTGGCGGAACAACTCACCACCGGCCCCGGATACGACTACCAGCCGGACGTCTCGCCCGACGGCACCCAGGTGGTGTACGCCTCCTACCGGGATGATGCGATCGAGCTCCGGCTGCTCGATCTCGGGACCCTCGTCTCCCGGCCGCTGGTAAGTGACGGTGCGGTGAATGTGGACCCACGCTGGTCGCCCGGCGGCAGCCGGATCGCGTTCGTGAGTACGGCGTATGAGGGGCGGTTCCATGTCTTCGTCGTCTCGGCGGCTCGGCGGCTCGGCGACTCGGCAGCGGATACGAGCCGCCAAGTCGCCGAGTCACCGAGCCGCCTGACCGAAGACCACGACTCCGGCCTCCCCCGCTATTACTACAGCCGCTTCGACCACTACATCTCCCCCGCGTGGTCCCCCGACGGCGAGGAACTGCTGGTGGTCTCGAACCGGGGGAAGATCTGGGGCTCCGGCGGCATCTGGCGCCTGTCCGCCTGTCCGCCCGCCCGCCTGCCCGCCTGTCCCCCCGACCGCCTGACCGCCATCCACGACGAGGAATCCACCTGGCGCATGCGCCCCGACTGGGCCCTCGACGGCCGCCGCGTGGTCTATGCCAGCTACCTCGGCCGCCAGTGGCACCAGCTCTGGCTCACCACCGCGGATGGCGGCGACCCGCTCCAGCTCACCTACGGCGACTTCGATGCGACCAGTCCCCGATGGGCACCGGACGGCAGGCGCATCGCTTACATCAGCAACGAGGCCGGGAATACCGCCCTCTGGGTGGTGGGGATCCCCGGCGGCAGCCGGCAGAAGATCGAGGCCCGGCGCCGCGTGTACCGCGAGCCGATGGGCCGGCTCACGATCTCGGTGGTGGATGCCGTTACCGGGAGGCCGACGCCGGCCCGGGTGTCGGTGACCCTCCCCGATGGCCGCGGCGCCGCCCCCGACGACGCCTGGCGCCACGCCGACGAGGCCTTCGACCGGACACAGCGCCGCTTCGAGGCCACCTACTTCCACACCGCTGGCCGAAGCGCCCTCACCGTTCCCGCCGGGGAGGTGAGCATCGAGGTGAGCCGAGGGCCGGAGTGGCGAGTGGTGCGGGAGCGGGTGACGGTCGCGGCGAATGTGAGCGTGGAGCGAACCATCCGGCTGGCCCGCCTGGTGCGGCTCCCCGGCTGGACCTCGGGAGACCTCCACGTCCACATGAACTACGGCGGCCACTACCGCGCCACGCCGACCACCCTGGCCTTCCAAGCCCGTGCCGAGGGGCTCAACCTGGTGGAGAACCTGATCGTCAACAAGGAGGACCGGGTGCCGGACGTGAGCTACTTCACCGGCCGCCCCGATCCGGTCTCCACGCCGGACCTGCTGATCCTGCACGACCAGGAGTTCCACACCAGTTGGTGGGGTCACACCGCGGCGATCGGCCTCACCAGTCACCTGCTCCTTCCCGATTACTCGGGGTACGCGGGAACGGCGGTGGCCAGCCTGTATCCCGACAACGCCACCGTCGCCGACCAGGCGCGGGCCCAGGGGGGGCTGCTGGGCTACGTGCATCCCTTCGACGAAGCGCCCAACCTCTCCGACAGCGCTCCCCCCTTCACCTACGCCCTGCCGGTGGATGTGGCGCTCGGCAAGGTGGATTACCTCGAGGTGATGGGGTTCAGCGACCACCTGATCACGTCGCAGGTCTGGTACCGGCTGCTCAACTGCGGCTTCCGCATCCCTGCAGGCGCCGGGACCGACGCGATGACCAACTACGCCAGCCTCCGCGGCCCGCTCGGCACGACGCGGGTGTACGTGGAGTCTCCGCTCCCCCTGGACCGGGGGCGGTGGTACGCGGCGCTCAAGGCGGGGAAGACCTTCGTGACCAACGGTCCCGTGCTGCAGTTCACGGTTGGAGGCATCGGTCCTGGCGGTGAGGTGACGCTGCCGACGGGGAGCCACCGGCTGCCGCTCAAGATCATGCTCCGCTCCAATGTGCCGATGGATCACCTCGAGGTGATCGGCGGCGGGAAAGTGGTCGCCACCATCCCGCTGCGGGGGGACCGGACCAGCGCCGACACCACGGTCATGCTCCCAGTCTCGGAGAGTGGCTGGTTCGTGCTCCGGGCGTGGAGCGCCAGGCCGGCGGAGCCGATCCTCGATCTCTATCCCTTTGCCAGTACCAGTCCGGTGTATGTGACGATGGCGGGGAAGCCGGTGCGCAGCACGGCCGACGCCGAGTATTTCCTGCGGTGGATTGACCGGCTGGTGCCGGCGGCGGAGTCGCATCCGGGGTGGAACACCGCGCAGGAGAGGCGCGAGGTGCTGGAGCGGCTGCGGGCGGCACGGAGTGAGTTCGAGCGGCGGCGCGTGCCGTAGGGGCGACCGGCCGGTCGCCCCTACGGCATGCCGCTCCGGGGGCGATGGCCGCAGGGGTCGTCAAACATGATGGGAGGAGCATTCCGTGAAGCCAAGGCAGCTATTGCTCGCAGCCCTGCTCCTCGCACCGGTGGACGCGGCCGCCCAGGACCTCACCGCCATCCGCGCCGGACGGCTGGTGGATGTGGAGCGCGGCGAGGTCCGCACCAACCAGGTCATCCTGATCCGGGGCGACCGGATCGAGGCGGTGCAGCCCACCACGGCGCCGATCCCCCGGGGGGCACGGGTGATAGACCTCTCGGGCCACACCGTCACCCCGGGGTTGATTGACCTCCACGCCCACCTGATCGGCGACATCGCCAGCGCGAGCCCGACGGCCCCCCTCACCCAGTCGGCGGCGCAGGACATCATGGCCGGGGTCCGGCACGCGCGGCTCACCCTGCTGGCGGGCTTCACCACCGTGCGCGACATCGGCACCTACCGCGCCTACGTGGACGTGGCGCTCCGGAATGCCATCAACGACGGCACCGTGCGCGGCCCCCGGATGCAGGTGGCGGGGGCATACGTGACGGTCTCGACCGGCGCCGGGGAGGTGACGGGACTCGCCCCCGACGTGCAGCCGCCGGCCGAGATGCGTCGCGGGGTGGCCAACAATGCCGCCGAGGTGCGGCAGCGGGTGCGCGAACTGCTGAACGGCGGGGCGGACTTCATCAAGATCCTGGCGACCGGGGCGGTGTTCACCATGGGCACCCAGCCGGGGGCGCCGGAGTACACCGAGGAGGAGCTGAGGGCGGCGGTGGACGAGGCGGCCAATTACGGCACCTACGTGGCCGCGCATGCCCATGGGGCGGAGGGAATCAAGCGGGCGGTGCGCGCGGGGGTGCGGACCATCGAGCACGGCTCCCTGGCCGACGACGAAGCGCTCCGGCTCATGAAGGAGCGGGGCACCTGGCTGGTGGCCGACATCTACAACGGCGACTACACCGACTCGGTCGGGGCCATCGAGCGCTGGCCGGCGGAGATCATGCGGAAGAACCGGGAGACCACCGGCACCCAGCGCGATGCTTTCCGCAAGGCGGTGGCGATGGGGGTGAACCTGGCCTACGGCACCGACAGCGGGATCTACCCCCACGGCCTCAACGCCCGGCAGCTTCGGTACATGGTCACCTACGGCATGACCCCGATGCAGGCCATCCAGTCAGCGACGATCCAGGCGGCGCGGGTGATGGGCTGGGAGGGACGGGTGGGAAGCATCGCGCCGGGGCGCTACGCCGACCTGATCGCCGTGAAGGGCGATGCCCTCGCCGACCTGGGCCGGTTCGAGCAGGTGGACTTTGTGATGAAGGGGGGCGAGGTGGTGAAAGAGCGGGGGGTGGCTACAGCGCCTTGGTGAAGATCACCTGGTCGTCGCCGGGGGCGTAGAAATCGGGGACCCGCGCCACATCCCGGTACCCGCGGGCCAGGTAGAAGGCGCGGGTGGGGCCGTAGTCGGGGCGGCCGGAGGTGTCCACCGAGATGAGCCGAGCCACCCCGGCGAGCCGTCGTTCCATTTCCGTGACCAGCGCGCTGGCCACGCCGCCCCGGTAGGCCGCCGGATCCACCGCCAGCCAGTAGAGATCCCAGGTCCCCTCGGTGCAGGGGGTCTTCCCCCAGCAGATCCATCCGACCAGCTCACCATCCACCTCCGCCCCCAACGCATAGTAGGGGCGCCCCTCCTGGGCGCCCCGCGCGGGGCCCGGGTCAACGGGATGGGATCCCGCCGCCAGGCCCCCCGACGGCCCAGTCGGCGCCACGGCATCATGAAAGACTTCGTCCGCGATGACCAGCTCCTCCTCGCGGAAGACGCCGGTGGCTCGGGTGATGTCGAGGATGCGGCCTGCGTCGGCGCTCGTCAGGTCCCTGAGACGAGGCCCGACGCGGGGGGTCACTGTGCCGGGAGCGCGGGGGCGACCAGGGCGGCGGCGGCCTGGCGGCTGCTGGAGCGGGAGAGGGCCTCGTCCACGATGCGGCAGATCAGGTCGTCATACTCCCAACCGAAGGCCTTGGCCATCCGGGAGAGGCCAGCGGAGTCGGAGATGTCGGGGTTGGGGTTCACCTCCAGCACGAACGGCTGGCCCGCGGCGTCCACGCGGAGGTCCACCCGGCCATATCCTTCGGCGCCGCACAGCTCCTCCCACGCCTGCCGAGCGACGGTAACCATCCGCTTCTGCAGCTCGGGGGTGACCGCGGCGGGGCAGACCGGCACCGAGCCCAGGTCCTCCGGGCTCCCCACGTCCCACTTGGCGGCGTAGGTGAGAATGGGCCAGCTCCCCTCGGGCATATTGTCGAAGCACAGCTCGGCGATGGGGAGGACCTGGTCGCCGACGAATCCGATATTGAACTCCCGTCCGGCCACGTATTCCTGGATCAGGACCGTCTCCCACTGTTCCACCGTCTCCGCCAGCCGCTTCCGGAGGGCCCGCTTGCTGGTCACCACCGATCCGGCGTCGATTCCGACGCTGGCATCCTCGGCGGCGGGCTTCACGATGACCGGCAGGGTGAGGTCGGCGGGGATCTTGTTGCCGTCGCAGACCACGAAGGGGGGGATGGGGGTCCCGCTCCGGGCCAGGATGGTGTTGGCGACGTGCTTCCGATGGGCCACGCTCACGGCCCAGGGGCGGCAGCCGGTGTAGGGCACGCCGGTCAGCTCCAGGGTGGCCACCACGAAGTCCTCGAACCGGGAATGCCCGCCGATCCCCTCGCAGAGATTGAAGACGGCGTCGGCGCGGCGGACCTTGGGGAGCCAGGAGAAGTCGTTCGGGGCGCGGACGGGGATGGAGCAGGTCTCGTAGCCGCGGCCCCGGAGGGCCGACTGGACTTCCTTGACGCTCTCCCAGACGGACGCCACGTCCTTCGCGTCCCATTCATCCCAGCCGCCATCGTACAGGACCGCAACCTTCACGCAGCCGCCTCTGCCAGGAGTGAACGTCCGCTGATCCGCCGCCAGGCGATGTCGGCCACGGTCCGGAGGAGCTCGTCGTAGCTCATGCCGGCCGCGCGCGCCGCCTTGGGGAAGCAGCTGTTGTCCCGGGGATCGGGGAGGATCCCGGGAAGGGGGTTGAGCTCGACCACGTTGGGGGTCCCGTCCGCGTCGCAGCGGATGTCCACCCGGCACCAGTCGCGGCATTCGAGGGCGTGGTAGGCGCCCAGGGCCGCGGCCCGGATCTGGGTGGCGAGCCGCGCCGGCACCCGGGCCGGGCACTCGAAGATCTCCAGCGGGTCATCGGGGCGGTCCCAGATCCACTTGGCCTCGTAGCCGTAGATCGGGGGGGCGCCCTCCGGGAGCTCGTTGAACTGCATCCCCACGATGGGGAGGCAGCGGGCGTCCTTGCCGTTGCCCAGGATGGCCACGGTGAACTCCGCCCCCGGCAGGTAGGTCTCCACCAGGACCGGCTCCCGGTAGGTGGAGAGCAGGTAATCCACCTGCTTCACCAGCTCCTTCCGGGTGGTGCAGAGGCTCTTCACGCTGACGCCCTTGCCCGACCCCTCGAACGCCGGCTTGGCGAAGAGCGGGAAGGGGAGCGTGCAGCCGCGGGCATCGGCCACGGTCCGGGCCAGCATGAACGGGGCGGTCGGCACCCCGCGGAGCTGGAGCATCTCCTTGGCCCGGCTCTTGTGCAGCGCCAGGGAGAGGGTCAGCGGGTCGGAGGCGCTGTAGGGCACCCCCATGAACTCGCAGATCGCCGGAACGTGCCCCTCGCGGTTGGGGCCGTAGAGCCCCTCGGCGATGTTGAAGACGAAATCGGGGCGCGCCTTGGCCAGCTTGGCGGGGAAGTCGGCCACCGCCTCGAGCCGGATGACCTCGCCCAGGGGCCGGAGCGCACGCTCAACGGCGTCGATCGTCGCCGGTTCATCCCACTCGGCGTAGAGATCAGGCTGGGGCAGGTCGTAGCGGAGATCGCGTGAGGAACCGGAACTGGAGGGGGAGGCGATGCTGGCCCCGGCGGCGGCAGCCGGTGCTTCCGGTCTCAGGTTGAAGGCAAGTCCTATGCGAACTGCCAAACGATCCTCTCTGCGTCGGGTCACCGCGTTCTTCGCAAAAAAGGCCGCCCAAGTGGAGCGAGCCGGCGCGGTGTCTTGCAGATTACATACCTAAAGTAAGAAACACTTCCCAAACACACAATAGTTTTTTTGACACTTTCTTTCCGAAGTTGAGGCAAAGGTCCGCGGCAGACTCGGCCAAGCATCAGGGAAACGGGAAGAGGGAAGCGGGAAGGACGGCGGACCACCATGCCGGGTTCCCTCTTCCCTCTTCCCTCTTCCCTCTTCCCCTTTCCCTCTTCCCCGCAGTTCAGACCTTGTGATACCCCACTCGGCCGGCCTCCGTCCCGTCTCCCGCCTTGTAGATCTCGAAATCGGCGAAGAACGAGGGGGCCTCCGCCTTGAGCGCCCGCAGGCAGCCGATCGCCATGCGCCGGATCTCCAGCTCCGCCCCCTCCCCCAGCCGCAGCTCCAGCATGGTCCGCCAGGCCCGGATATTGGCGCTCACCACGATCTTCACCTCCGTCGCGTTGGGCAGGACGCTCCGCGCCGCCTCCCGGGACATCTTCCGCCGGTGGACCTTGTCCTCCACCCAGCTGTACTTCTCCATCAGGTGCTCCACCGCCTGGACGTAGGCCTGCTGGGCCGCCTGGACCTGGCCGGTCCATTCCCGCTCCAGCATCGCGTCCCCGATGATCGCCGGGGGCATGACGAAGGCCGCATGGGACTCGTCCACGTACCGCTGGGAGAGCTGGGAATACCCGAACCCCGCCCGGTGGCGGACCAGTTCATGGCTGCAGGAGCGACTGATCCCCTCGATCAGCAGGACGTAGACGGCGTGCTCGAACACCGAGCCGTGCCCCTGCCGCAGGATGTTCTCCAGGTAATCCGCCGTCGTCCGGCCCGCTGGATTGTGCTGGCTCATGTAACAGATCCGGCCGGCGAACTCCGCCAGCTTCTCGCCATCCGAGCTGTCCCCCTTCCACTGGACCGGGAGATGCTCGGGTTCCAGGAACTGGGGCCGGGCGAGGAGGGTGATCCGGGGGGATTGGATGATGTCCATGGGTCGGGGCTGACGGGTAAAGGGAAACGGAGAAACGGAGAAACGGGGAGACGGGGAAACGGGGAAACGGGAAATAGGGCAATCAGGTGGCGAGCGACGGTATCGGCATAGCCTCAGACAGGCTCCACGGCCCCGTTTCCCCGATTCCCCGTTTCTCCGGCTGTATCGGCGACTTCCATCCGGCTCCGGGCGTACCCCCCGGTCCGCTCGATCTCCCGGAGTGCCCGGCCGATATCGTCCGGAATCGGGACGGCATCGGGGCCCAGCTTGAGCGCGGCGAGCGGGGCGAGCCCGGCTTCGAGCTTCACGCCGGGGTTCAAGATACCATCCTGATCGAACGCCGTCTTGACCCGGCGCATCAGGGCCATGACCTCGGGACCATACTGGGCCTCGAGCAGCGGCGCCCGCAGGCGGCCGTCGCCGTGCTCGCCGCTGACGGTGCCACCCAGCCGGATCGCCGCGTCGCTCACCTCCCGGTACAGCTCCCCCACCCGGGTGAGCCAGTCGGGGCGCCCGACCTCCGGCAGCGCGTTCACGTGCACGTTGCCGTCCCCCGCATGGCCGAAGATCACCACCGCAATCTCCTGCCGCGCCGCGGCGTCACGGATGGCCCGCACATACTCGCCCAGCCGGGGGAGGGGGACGCAGCCATCCTCGATCACCTGCAGTGAGCGCCGCCCCGGCGGCAGGCTGGCCAGGATCGGGCTCGCCGCGTGGCGCAGGGCCCAGAGCCGGTGCTCCTCCTCGGGGGTCAGGGCGGTCTCCACGTCGGTGGCGAGGTCGCCCACCGCCCGGACGGCATCCCCGACCACGCCTCGGGCCGCGGCGTCGGTCTCCCGCTCGAATTCGACCAGCAGGATGGCCTCGGCGATTGGGCGATTGGGCGATTGGGCGATTGGAGGGGCAGCGAGCTGGCCTCCCGCCGTGCCGACCAGGTCCAGGAAGGTCCGGTCCAGCAGCTCCACCGCGGAGGGGTCGAGCGCCACCAGCGCCCGTACCGCGTCCTCCAGGTCATCGAGGGACCGGAGGGAAATCCGCAGTCCGGTCCTGGCCCGCGCAATCGGCGCCAGCCGCCAGCGGATGGTCGTGATGAACGCCAGGGTCCCCTCGGAGCCGATCAGGAGGTCCAGTTCGTCTCCCGAGTCGAGCCAGCGGTCCAGGGCGTACCCCGCGGTGTTCTTCCGGACCTTGGGAAACCGTGCCCGGACCAGATCGGCGGCTGCCCGGATCGGCGGTGCGGCCTCCCGCTCAAACCTTCGAATGGCAGCCAGCGTCCCGTCGTCCCGTCGTCCCGTCGTCTTCCCTCCCCTCTCCAGCCATCCGATCTCGCCGTCCGCGGTGACAATCTCCAGCCCCTCCACCCATGCGCGGGCCGGCCCATACCGCACCGTCCGCGCGCCGGCGGCGTTGGTGGCGACCATGCCGCCGAGGGTGGCCCAGCGGCTGCTCGAGGGGTCGGGGGGGAGGCGGAGGCCGTGGGAACGGGCGGCGTCGTTCAGTTCCTGCTGGGTGATGTTGGCGCTGGTGATCGCCGTGGCGCCGGCGGCATCGAGCTCCAGTCGGCGGGGCATCCGGTCCCGGAGGTCTACCAGCACCCCGGAGCCCACGGCGTTCCCCGGTATCCCGCTGCCGGCCCCACGCGCGGTAAGGGGGGTGCCGGTCTCACGGGCCCACCGCACTAGCAGGGCGAGCTCCTCCACCGACGCCGGGAGGGCCACCGCCTGGGGCACGACGCGGTAGATCCCGGCGCCTTCGGAGTAGGCGGCGCGAACCCGCGGCTCGGTGTGGAGGGCCGGGGTCCCGGCGGCGGTCACGGCCGGTCCAGCGCGGCGGCGCCGGGTCGGGGACCACCGATCAGCCGCCGGTAGTAGAGCCGCAGCGCCCAGTTGCAGGGGGCAAGCAGCGCTGTGGTGAGCAGTATCGTGTAGACCTCGCGGCGCGGCATCTTGATGCGCGCGCCACCGACCAGCCGGGTCGGCTGGGCGTGGATCAGGGCGATGGTACGGCAGGCGAAGAAGAGGCTGGTCAGGCAGAACACCCGCACCCGGATGGCATGGCGGGGGAGGGCGGTCGAGTAGTCGAGCGCATCCTCGAGGCAGCGCTCCGTCTCGGCCAGGAGGGGCTCCACTATGGACCAGGCCTGCCGCGCCGCCTCGGGCTCCCCGAACTGCTCGGGAGCGATCCCCGCCCCCCGCCACAGCTCCACCGGGATGAAGCTCCGGCCCTGGCGGTGATCGTCGGCGATGTCCCGGATGATGTTGGTGAGCTGGAGTCCGAGCCCGAACTGGGGCGCGAGCCGCTCCAGCCGTTCCAGCCGGGCGGCGCCGATGCTGCGGATGTGCCTGGTGAAGAGTGCGGTGAGCAGGTGGCCGACCGTCCCCGCCACATACCAGCAGTAGCGGCGGAGGTCCGCCAGGGTCTCAAGAAGCGGCGCCGGGCCACCGCTTGGCGGGCGCAGGCAGCTGGCCATTCCCCGCACCATCTCCTGCACCCATGGCCTCACCGCCGCCTGATCCCCGGCGGGAAGCCGGCGGAACTCCCGGAGCACCCGGTCCGCCTCGCCCATCAAGCCGCCGAGGTCGTGGTCGTCCGGCCAGGTCACGGCCCGGATGCCGGTAAAGGTCGCCGCCGGATCACCCAGGGTGCGGTCCACTTCCGCCAGCAGGGCACGGCGCTCGTCCACGGAGAGGGCGGGATGGTCTTCGGCGGTGTCCGCGATCCGGCAGATCAGGTACGCCACCGCCACCGGCCGTGACAGCTCCGCCGGCAAAAGCCGGATGCCGAGCGCAAAGGTGCGGGAGACCCGCGGAAGGATGGCCCGGCAGAATGCCAGGTCCGATCCGGCATCCCCCCCGGGTGACGCCGTCCGTCCGGCGGCCGGAGCGACGGAGGCTTCCACGTCATCCCCTCATGGCGCGGGCGGTGCCTCGCTGGAGTAGAGCCGGGCCAGTTCGGTGACGATCTCGGTCACCCGCTTGCCGACGACATGGTCCGGCGGGACCTGGCGGTCGAGGTCGCGGGGGGAGAGGCTCGGGTCGGCCAGCGGGCGGTAGACGGTTTCGACGGTGAGCACGCTGTGGCCCTGCCGGCTGGGGTCCACCCAGGCCCGGATCTGGACCACGTCGGGACCGAGCCGCCGGGAGCCGGTGGGTGCTTTGGTGGAGGCGTCGAACCAGGCGGTCTCGATGTAGCCGTCCCGCAGTTCCACCCGGGTCACGGGGAGCGAATCGGATCGGAGCACCGCGGCGAGCGACTCGGTCGCGTCCTCCAGCTCCAGTTCGATCTCCGCCTGGGCGGCGCCGGTCACCGGGGGGAAATAGGGACGGGTGGTGAAGGGGCTGCAGGCGGCGAGGAGCAGGAGGAGCAGGAAGCGTCGCGTCACGATGCCCTGGGATTCAATGTGAGTTCAGTGTGGGAGGGGCGGAGCTTAGCTCCGCCCCTACGGCAGCTCCGCCCCTCTACGAAATCGTGATCGGTCGGGGCGGATCAATCGTGTAGTCATAGAACCCGCGCCCCGACTTCCGGCCGAACATCCCCACCGTGACCATCCGCCGCAGCAGCGGAGGGGTCGCGTACCGCGCCTCGGCGTACTCCTGGAACATGATGTCGCCGATCCGCGCCAGGGTATCGAGCCCCACGAAGTCGGCCAGGGTGAGCGGCCCCATCGGGTGGCCGGCACCGAGCCGCATGGCGGTGTCGATGTCGGCGGTGGACGCCACCCCACGCTCCAGCGCCCGGATGCCGTCCAGAATGTAGGGCACCAGGAGCAGATTGACGATGAAGCCGGGGGTGTCCTTCGCCGTCACCGGCTCCTTGCCGAGGCTCCTCGCGAAGGCAAAGACGCGGTCGAACGTGTCCCTGCTCGTGGTCACGGCCCGGACCACCTCCACCAGCGGCATGAGCGGCACGGGATTGAAGAAGTGGAGCCCCACGAACCGGTCGGCCCGCGTGGTGGCCGCCGCCATCGCGGCGATGGGCAGGCTCGAGGTGTTGGAGGCAAAGATCGTCGCCGGGGCGGCGAGGGGGTCGAGCGCACGCCACAGTTCGTTCTTGAGGGCCAGGTCCTCGGTGATCGCCTCGATGATCAGGTCGGCGTGCGCGGCCTGCGCCAGGTCGGTGGTGAACTCGATCCGGGCCAGCGCCTCGTCCCGCTGTGCGGTGGTGAGCTTGTCCTTTTCCACGAACTTGGCCAGCGACTTCGCGATCCCCACCCGCGCCTGGTCCAGCGGCCCCTGCGCCACGTCCCGCACGATGGTCCGGTACCCCGCCGTGGCCGACGCCTGCGCAATGCCGCTTCCCATGAGCCCCGATCCGAGCACCGAGACGATACCGATCATGGCTTGAGCACCCTCCGTACTTCCTCGACGATGGCCCCAAGCACCCCGGGTGTGCCGGGACCGAGCTGGTGCGCCGGCTTGATCTTGCCCCGCTCCACATGGTCCAGCGCCCGCTCCACCCCAAGCAGTGCGCGCGCGGCCGCGGGCCGGTACTGTCCCTTCACGATGTAGCCGATCCCCGCGGCGAGGACCAGCGGCGCGGCGGGCAGCCACGCCAGGGGGGAGAGCACGCCGAGGATCACCGCCGCGCTGCCGCCGACGAAGCCGGTCGCCGCGACTCCGATGATGAACCCCTGCCGGGTGCTGCCGAGGTCGGCCGTCAGGTTCACGTGGCAGTAGCCCGGTTCAAGCGCGGTCACGGTGGCCGTGACCAGTTGGGCATTGGTGAGCATCAGCGCCTTGCGGCCACCGAACGCGGCGGTGGAGCGGCGCAGCACCGCCTCGAGGCCGCGGAGCGGCTCCCAGGTGATGCGCCCCGGCTGCTCCCGCTGGATGGTGAGCACCTCCTCCCGCTCCAGGTACTCGCGCAGCCGCAGGGTCACGTCCTCGATGGTCCCAGTCACCACCCGCTGGGCCGAGACGGTTGCCGGGCCAAAGGTCTTGTCGAGGAGTCCGTGGGCCACGGGCGCTTCCACCCGGCCATGCTCCTCGAGGATGGCCTGCCGGAGATATCGCTCCGGGATGCCGACCTCCTTCCCCAGCCCCACGACCTCGTCGGTGCTCATGCCGTCGGAGATGTCCCGCTCACCGGTCTGGAGCTCGGTGGCGCGCTGGATGATCCGCTCAACGGCCGCGCGGTCGATCCGGGCCGGAAGGTCGCCGGGCATCAGAGGGCCTCGACGATCACGGCCTGGCCCTGCCCGCCGCCGATGCAGGCGCTGGCCAGGCCGAATCGCTTGCCGGCGCGGCGGAGGGCGTGGACCAGGTGCAGGGTGAGGCGGGCGCCGCTGGCGGCCAGCGGGTGCCCCAGCGCGATCGCGCCGCCCTCGACGTTGGTGCGTCCGCGGTCGAGGCCCAGCTCCTTCTCCACCGCGAGATACTGTGCGGCAAAGGCCTCGTTCACCTCGATCAGGTCCATCTGGGGAAGGGTCATCCCGGCCTTCTGGAGCGCCTTGCGCGCGGCCGGCGCGGGACCGATGCCCATGATGCTGGGATCCACGCCGGCCGTGGCCCACGCCACCAGCCGCCCGATCGGCTTCCAGCCGCGGTCCTGCACGGCGGCGGCTCCCGCGATGACCAGCGCGGCGGCGCCGTCGGAGATGCCGGACGCATTGCCGGCGGTGACGACGCCATCCCTCCGGAAGTAGGGCGGCAACTTGGCCAATGCCTCCGCGGTAGTGTCGGGCCGCATGTGCTCATCGGCCGCCCACGGCTCGGCCTGCTTCGTCTTGCGGTTGGTGATCGGTACCGGGATGACCTCGTCGCGGTAGTCGCCGGAGCCCCAGGCCTCCCGGGCGCGCTGCTGGCTCAGCAGCGCGACCTCGTCCACGGCGCTGCGGGCCAGCCCATACTGGGTCGCCAGCTTCTCGGCGGTCTCCGCCATGGAGAGCCCGCATTGGCTGTCCTTGAGTGCCTCCCACAGCGCATCTTCCAGCGGGGCGGGCGGACCGAGCCGGATGCCCCAGCGGGCGCCGCGCACCACGTGCGGGGCCTGACTCATGGACTCGGCCCCGCCCGCCAGTACCACGGTGGATTCGCCTAACAGAATCTGCTGGGCGCCCTGAATGATGGCCTCGAACCCCGAGCCGCAGAGCCGGTTCACCGTGACGGCGGGGGTCTCCACGGGGCAGCCGCTCCGGAGCGCCACATGCCGCGCCAGGTAGATCGCGTCGGCGCTGGTTTGCAGCGCGTTGCCGAAGATCACGTGATCAATGTCGGCGGGCTGGAGCCCGGCTCGCTCGATCGCGCCCTTCGCGGCAAGGACACCGAGGTCGGTGGCGGAGAAATCCTTGAGCGTGCCGCCGAAGCTGCCGAAGCCGGTGCGTACGCCGCTCAGGATGTAGACGTCGGCCGGGTGCCCCTGGGTGGGCATTGCGGGCTCCCTATATAAGGAAGGGACGGTTCAGGGCCCGAAATATCGCCGGGAGAGCGGTGCGAAGTCGAGCAGGTGGAAGTCCATGCACAACAACGGGTTGGGTGGCTGGTTCGCCACCCAACCCGGGCGGGCGGTGTCCGGGGCTGTGCCGGCCGCTACTTGAGGTACTTCTCCGGTATCGGGTGCTCCGGGGTCTCTCCCTGCCAGAAGACCGTGACGATCCACCAGCGTGCCCCATCGTACCGCATCTGGATGCTGTTGATCCCGCGCTGGAACGGCTGCGCGTCCTCCGGCTTCCACCGGCTCTCGTAGGTGCTCCAGGCCTGCACCATGTTGCCGAAGCGCTCGGCCTTGCGCGCCGCCTCGATCTCGAAGAAGCCGCGCTGCTCCAGCGTGGCGCCGGCGGTGGTGATGTATTCGTCCACCGTCCAGGTGCGCTGCTGCCAGCTCCCGTCCTGCGCCTTGAAGGTGGGAATCAGGCGCGCCCCCGGCTGGAACAGGGAGCGCATCCGGTCCCAGTTCCGCTTCTGGCCGGCGGGGCCCGAGATCACGTCGTAGAGCGCCGCGATGATCGCGTCTTCCGAGGCGACGTCGGCGGGGTTGGCAGCGGGCTGGGGAGCGGTCGCCGGGGCCGGCGCGGCCTGGGCATCGAGACCGGAGGTGGCGGCGGGTGAGATCAGCAGCGCCAGCGGCAGGAGCAGGTGTCGCAGGGTCATGGGTCGCGGGTGTAAGGGTGATGTATGCCCGGCACCGGGAGCGTCCCGGGCGGCCGGGGCCCTACGGAAGCATCGGGCTGGAGGTGACAGCTCAGCGGGTGGCAGGCCGGGCCAGGAGGCGGACCCGCCCCGGCCGCGTCAATGCCAGCACGAAGATGGTCCCCGTGCCAGTGTGCTCCGCCAGAAACTGGCGAACCATCGGTCCCTCGGCGGCATCCCGCACTGCGATGGTCCAGTCGCCGCCCATCCACTCCCGGAAGATCCGCTCCAGCTTCTCCTGGCGCTCCCGCGCTGGGCGGAAGTACCGGCTGGCGAAGAGCTGGCAGGTGTAGGCCCCCGTCTGCTTCAGCTCGCAGTCATACACGCTCGGCGGATCCAGGGTGACCTCGCGCGCCTGCTCGGCGCCGGATTCGACGATGACCCGTCCGGCGATCGAGGCGAACGAATCGCGGCTGGACGCGAGCAGGGAATCGAGCACCGGGCGCCAGCGCTTCGGGTCAGTCTTGGCCGCGGCGCACTCCCGCCACCAGGCCAGGAGCTGCCTGCCGCCGAGATGGGTCTGGTCTCCGGGGGCCGCGCGCCACTCATTCACGAGTTCCTCGAAATGGGCCTGCTTGAACATCCCCGACTCGAGCAGCAGCTGGGCCGCCCAGCAGTCCGTCTCATTTTCGAGGCGAGCTCTCCCTTCGACTGATTCCGGGTATGCGTAGACGTGCCGCAGCATGATGTGACCGCATTCATGCAGGTAAGCGTAGATTCGGCTGACCTCCGACAGTCGGTCCAGCCGGCGCCGATTCCACCAGATGACCGGCTTGTCGTCCGGCCCAATCCCGGCCATGGCCGCACCGCCATCGACCTTCAGCTCCTCGTTGCGGACCGGCTGGCCGTCCCGGTCGAGGCAGGCCGAGAACGGCGCCTGCGCCGCGAGCCGGGCACCCGGTGCGGCGCAGAGGAGCAGCAGGAGGAGGGAAGTGGGGCGCATGCAGACCGGAACTGGGCTCCGGCGGGACTGGCGGCGGCTAGCTCTCGCCGACCGGGTGGCCGCAGCCGATGCAGTGCTTCCACCCCAGCTCGAGCTCCGCCTGGCACTCGGGGCAGCGGGTGAAGCTCTGGTTCTGGCCGCAATGGGGACAGAAGTGCACCGTGCGGCCGGCGGGCAGGTGCCCACCACAGAAGCCGCAACGAGCGCCGGCGTCGCCTCTCCGGGGGGCGGCGGGCTCCGGCTCGGCGGTAATGCGCGGCGGGGGCGGTACCATCGGTGGGGCGGGTAGTGCCGGCTCGGCAGTGAACAGCGGGCGCACCGGCGCCTCGGTGCGCCGCGGTGTGGGGTCGGTTCGGCGCATCGGAGGGTCGGTGGTGGAAAGCTCGAGGTTGCGACGGGCTGGCGGCTCCGCCGGCTCGATGTCTCGTTCCGGGCTGGAGAGCACCGGGAAGTCGAACTCCTCCTCGGGGGGCGCGTAGGACTCCTCGGGCCCGGGCCCGAGGGCATGCGCCAGCGGCTCGGTGCCGAGGACGAGGTCCGCCTTGGCGTACTCCCGCAGCACTTCGAGGTCGGGGTTGGGGCTCTCCAGCTGATCGCGGAACACCTGCACGATATCCTCCGACTGGAGCCGCACGAAGCCCCCTTCGCCGGCCGCGAGGCGAAGCACCAGCATCTCGTAATCCTCGACGGTGTCGATCTGGAGGGAGCGGCGGTTGGTGCGGTAGGGCATGACGGAGCCGAGCAGGTCACCGAGCGCGAGCGGCCGGTGCAGGCGTGCCGGGTCAATCGCGATTAGGTTATCCACCAGCCGCCGGAACAGCCGTTCGAGGTCGGTCATTGCACAGGTGAGACTAGAGCCGGCTTCCCGCAGTGTCAAGCAAGGACCAGCGATGCGCGCCTTCCCGATTCTCCTCGGCAGTGTCATGATCGGGGCGCCCCTTGCCGCCCAGGGCAACTGCAGTCCCCCCGGCGGCTCCCGCGAGGCGAATCTCTTTGCCCACTTCTCGGTCCCGTTGGCATACAGCATGGGGCAGGCGCCGTGGATCTACCGTCCCGGCTCGGTGCAGTGGAGCATCGAGGGGAGCTACCTCCCCGACGCCTCCGCCCGGCTGCGTACCCCGGTCCGTTGCCGTCCCGCGGCGGGTCCGGAGCACTGGAATGTGGCGCAGGTCCTGCCACGACCGCGGGTGGGATTCGTGCTCGGTGATGGCGTCCTGATGGAAGTGAGCTGGCTCCCGCCGGTCCGGATTGAGGGGGTCAAGCCGAACCTCTGGAGCTTTGCCCTGTCGCGGACCATCCCGATGAATGCCAAGGGCGGGATGTTCAGCGGCCGGATCCACGCCACCATCGGGAGTGTCCGGGCACCGATCACCTGTCCCGAAGGCGCCGACCAGGATGCGACGAGTCCCTGCTTCGGAGGCACCACCTCCGACGACAAGTTCGCCCCCAACATCTTCGGGGTGGAGATGGGGTTCACGGTGCCGCTGCTGCAGGGGAGGGTGCGCCCCTACGTGGGGGGCGGGTACAACATCCTGCACCCGCGCTTCCAGGTGAGCTATCGTGATTCCCTGGGACAGCGCAACGACCAGAAGGTGAAGGTGAACCTCAGCCGGTTCACGGCGTTCGGCGGGATGACGCTGGCGCTGTCCGACGGGATCCTGCTCTCGGGGGAGGCCTACTCCGCGCCCTCGGACCTGGTCACGGGTCGGGTCCGGCTCACCCTGGGCTTCGGCGGCCGGCGGCGGCAATCGTAGGGGCGGAGCTGCAATGAGGGGCGGAGCTTAGCTCCGCCCCTACTGGCGCCGCCGCCGGATCATTCCGCCAGCCGCATCGGGAATGATTCTCCCGCCTTCACCCGCCGCTCCAGCGCCGCGAAACTCGCGTCCGGATCGTACTCCTTGTAGAGCCCGAGCTTCCGTTTTCCCTCCAGCCACGCACCGAAGCCGGACTCGACCGCGCCCTGGCTGGTGACCTGCTCCGTGGCCGCCCTGACGGCGAGGTCATTGGCGTACTCGTTCTTGGGGTGCCCCTTGTGGCCGCGGACCCAGCCGAACTGCACCCGGTGACGCCGGGCAGAATCCACCAGCACCCGCCACAGCTCCAGGTTCTCGATGGGGCCGCCCTTCCGGGTCCAGCCCCGCGCCATCCACCCCGGCACCCACTCCCGCATGCCCTTGACCAGGTACTCGGAATCCGAGATCAGCAGGACGTCGAGCTGCTTGCCCTTTGCGGCCAGGAGCTGCAGCGCGACGATGGCGCCCGCGAGCGCCATGCGATTGTTGGTGGTGTCGGGGGCGTGAATATGGAAGTCGCGGCGCTGGATGCCGCCGCCGGCGCGGACCTCGATCAGGCCGCCGGCGCCGCCCGGGGTGGCGCGGTCCTGACCGTTGCCGAGGCAGCTCTCATCAAGGTGCAATACGGCGATGGGCAGTGGAGACGCGGGCACCAGGGGAGGTTGTCTGCAGGTGGACCAGCACGGGAATCTCGGTCGCCCGCAAGATAACCTCGGTGTGGGAGGGGACGAGCCATCCCACCTCTTCCCGGTGTGCGCCGGCGAAGAGGGAATCGGCCCCGAGCCGGGCGATCATCGCGGGGATCGCGGTCTCCAGCTCTCCCTCGACCAGGTGAGTCTCGAAATCGAGCGGCGCCATGGACAGCGCCCCCGACGCCCGCGCGAGCGTCTGCCGGCCTCGCTCGTTGTCCTCCGCCACGTGCACCACGTCAAGATGCGCCCCGGTGATGCTGGCGAACCGTCCGGCGAAGGCCAGCGCCCCCTCGCTTGCGGGGCCGCCGGCGTAGGCCACGAGCACCCGGTCCATCTGCGTGGGGCGCCGGCCGCAGACCAGCACCGGCCGCGGCGAGCGGCGGATCAGCTCCCGGGTATCGGGGCCGAGCGCATCTCCCCCGGCGCGGAAGCCGGCCCGCCCCACCACCACCACGCCGACCTGTTCCGCCAGCACCCGCAGCGATTCCACCACGTCACCCTCGCGCCACGCCGTCTCCACCTCCAGGCCGGCGCGGCGGATCGCGCCCGCGGCGTCGTCCAGCATGAGCTGGGCGGCCTGATCGTGCTCGCGGCGCGTGGACGGGGCGTTGCCCGGGGTCCACTCCATCCAGGGCGCGCCGAGCGACATCTCCGAGGTCTTCCCGGGGGGAAGGGAGATGTGCGTCAGGAGGATGCGGGAGCGGAACCGCTGCCCGATGAGCATCGCCTGCGCCAGCGCCACCTGGGCCTGGGGGGAGCCATCCAGTCCCACGAGGAGGGAAGTGAACATGGCCTGAGGGTGGGGGTCCGGACCGGGGGTGTCAAGGAGGGGAGGGGGATCAGACGACCTGAAAGGCCTCCAGTTCGTCCAGCACAAAGACGACTTCGTCGCCGGTCATCGGCAGCCGGCCCACCAAGGCGTCCCGGGAACGCTCGGTCGCCAGGCGCACCGCGATCACGATGTACTCCGTTCCCCGGCGGGACACCACGACGCGCCGTCCGTCCCGCACCGCGCGTTCCAGCTGGTCCAGCCGTTCGGGGGACCAGCGCATCAGGGCGCGCCCCGCCGGACCCGCACCGCGCCGCGATCGGCGGTGAGGGTCCCGATCTCACTGGCGGCCAGGGTGCCTTCGGCGGCGAGCGCCGCGCGGAGCGCCGCCAGCCGGCCAGGCTCCACCGCCAGCAGCAGTCCCCCGGAGGTCTGGGCATCGGCCAGGAGCAGGCGATCCTCCTGCTGGATCCCCTCCTCCCACTCCACTCCCGCCGCGGCCGCAAGGTTGCGCTGCGAGCCGCCGGGCACCACGCCCCGTGCCGCGAACTCCCGGACCCGGGGCAGCAGGGGGATCCGCTCGAGCCACAGCTCCGCGCCGACCCCGCTGCCCGTCACCACGTTCGCAAGGTGGCCCAGCAGGCCGAAGCCGGGGATGTCGGTGGCGGCGGTGACGCCGTGGGCCAGCGCGGCGCGCATGGCGCCGGCGTTCAGGGTGGTCATGGCCAGGATGGCCTCCGCCATCTCGCGTTCCTGGATCAGCTCCCGCTTGAGCGCGGTGCTCAGGATGCCGGTGCCGAGCGGCTTGGTAAGGACCAGCCGGTCGCCGGGACGGCCGTGGGTGTTGGTGAGCAGCCGGTCGGGATGCGCCTCTCCCAGCGCCACCAGCCCGACGTGGGGCTCGAGCGCATCAACGGAGTGCCCCCCCACGATGGGGCACCCTGCGCCCAGGGCGACCTCCCCGAGCCCCTCCAGCACGTCGCCCAGCAGCTCGAGCGGGAGCTGCTCCCGGGGCCAGCCCACCAGGCTCAGGGCGCAGAGGGGGGTCGCGCCCATCGCGTAGAGATCGCTCAGGGCGTTGGCGGCGGCAATCCGCCCCCAGGTGCGCGCGTCGTCCACGATGGGCGTGAAGAAGTCCACCGTGGCCACCAGGGCGCGGCTCTCGCTCAGGCGATAGACCGCGGCATCATCCCGGGTGGCCGCGTCCACGAGGATGTTGGGATCCCCGATCGCGGGCAGACGGCGCAGCACCTGCGCCAACTCGGCGGAGCCGAGCTTGCAGGCTCAACCCGCGCCGTGAGAGAGCGTGGTGAGCCGGATGCGGGGCTTCTGATCCATCGGGGTGCCGGTCATATTCCCTCCTCCATGCTGTCCAGCCTGGTTCCCATCGTCACGGCCCTCATGCTCGGTTTCCTCCACGCCCTGGAGGTCGACCACATGATCGCGGTCACCACCTTCGTCGCGGGGAAGCCCTCCGCGGCGCACGCCGCGCGGTTCGGTTTCCGCTGGGGGCTGGGGCACTCGGCGGCGGTGATCGTGCTCGGCGCGGTGCTGCTGGTGACCGGGCTCCGCTGGCCCGCCCGGTACGACGCGATCGGGGAGGGCGTCGTCGGGGTCATGCTCTGCCTGCTGGGACTCTGGGCCTTCGTCTCGAGCCGGAAGTTACACCTGCACCCCCCGGCGGAACACGGGGACCACGCCCACCTGCACGTGCATCCGGCCCCGCCGTCCCACGATCACCCGCACGATGCCGACCACCCGGCCTCCGCACGGCATCATCATGACGACGAGTCCCGCCACGCGCACGGGCATCATCACCGGGGGCACGGCATCACCGCGGTGGGGCTCATGCACGGACTGGCCGGCACCGGCGCGGTGGTCGCGCTGCTGCCCGTCACCCTGATCCACCGGGTGGATCTCGGCCTGCTGTACCTCGCCGCCTTCGGCGTCGGGGTGACGGCGGGCATGACCATCTACGCGGTGGTGGCGGCGTATGCGATGCGCCAGGCTGCGGCACGCTCGGTGCCGCTGGGCCGGCGGATCATGCAGGGGGTCGGGGTGTCCGGCATGGTGGTCGGGGCATGGTGGGTGTGGCGGGCGGTG
>JANRJZ010000142.1:0-20357 GCA_033763675.1 Gemmatimonadota bacterium | reverse complement strand
CGCCGGCGCCGGGGCGGACGGGGCCGGCGGAAGGAGACCTGAGTTGAAGCAGGCCGCCCCGGCGTACGACCTCCTCCTGGTCGGCACCGGCTTCGCCTCGACCTTCTTCCTGCGGGAGTTCCTGCGGCGGAGTGGGCCCCGCGCCCGGGTCCTGGTGCTCGAGCGTGGGGAACGGTTCACCCATGCGGAGTACGTCGAGCGCCGGGGCGAGCTGGACCGGAATGCCGCCGAGACGGTCACCATCCGTCCGGGCGAGAAGCCCTGGGGATTCTTCCTCGGCTTCGGCGGCGGCTCCAACTGCTGGTGGGCCAACACGCCGCGGATGATTCCCGCCGACTTCGAGCTCCGGAGCCGGTTCGGCGTGGGGCAGGACTGGCCGATCCGCTACGCGGACCTCGAGCCGTACTACTGCGAGGTGGAGGACGCCCTGCGGATCAGCGGGCCGGAGGATCACGCCCTCTGTCCCCGGAGCCGCCCCTATCCCGAAGCCCCCCACGTCATGAGCGACCCCGATCGGGCCCTCCAGCGGGCCTATCCGGGCGAGTTCTTCGCGATGCCGTCAGCCCGGGCCCGCACCGCCACCGCGCACCGCCCGGCCTGCTGCGGCAACGGCACCTGCCAGACCTGTCCCATCGACGCCAAGTACACCGTGCTTAACGAGGCGGCAGACCTTTACGCCGATCCCCGGGTCACGCTGCGGCTCGGGGCCACGGTGGACGCGGTGGATTTCGAGGGCGGGCGCGCCACCGGCGTCGCCTTCCGGCAGGGGGGCAGGGAGGAGCGCGCCCGCGGCGACCTCATTGCCCTGGGTGCGAACGCCATCTTCAACGCGCATATCCTGCTCCGGAGCGGCCTCGCGCTGCCGGCGCTGGGCAAGGGGCTGGTGGAGCAGGTGGGGACCTACGCCGTGGCCTACCTGCACGGGGTCAACAACTTCCAGGGCTCCACCAGCCGCTGCGGCCACGGCTACATGCTGCACCGCGATGCGGACCGGTCCCGGCGCGCGGCGGGCCTGATCCTGACCCACAACACCATGGACGTCTCCGGGCTCCGGATGACGCGCGGGAAGTGGCGCCAGATCCTGGGCCTTACCGTCGTCTACGAGGACCTGCGGGACGACGCCAACCGGGTGGAGCTGGACCCCGCCAACCCGGAACGGCCGCTGCTGATCCATCCCAGGCGGTCGGACTATGCGAACCGGGGCATCGGCAACGTGGAGCGGCACCTGGGTGAGGTCCTGTCCGGGCTGCCGGTGGAGTCGTTCGAGGTCTCCCGGGTTCCCAAGCCCTCCGAGGTGCACATCATCGGGACCACCGTCATGGGCACCGATCCCGCGACCAGTGTCGTGGATCGCAACCTCGTCTGCCACGGGACCCACAATCTGCTCGCGCTCGGGAGCGGCGCCTTCCCGACGGCGGCGCCCGCCAATCCCACGCTCACCCTGTCGGCGCTCACCCTCTGGGCCGCGGACCGGGTGCTGCCCGGCGCCCGACTGGTGCCGGCATGAGGCGGCGGCGATTCCTCGGCTGGTTGGTGGCGCTCGCGGCGTCGGCGGGCGCCCTTGCCCACTTCCTCCGCCGTCCCAGGGGGGCGCGCCCCGTGGCGCGCGACCGGGAGGAGGGGGGCGGGTGGCAGGGTCCGGCGGATGCGGACCCGCCGCCGCGCACCCCCGCCGAAGGGGCGGCGCTCGCGGCGGCCATCCGCGGCTACTACGACTACCTCGACCTCGACCCGTCGGGGGTCGAGGCGTTCGTCACCGCCTATGACGCGGCGCGGGCCCGGCGCGTGGTGAACGGCACCCTGGCCGACGCGCTGCCCCGCTATCTCCTGTCCACCGACTTCTTCCTGAACGGGGAGGATGAAGCGCGCCCGCTCAGGTACCTCGCGTTCTACCATCCGCGGCTCACCCCCTGTTTCCGGCCCTTTCCCGCCGCGACGTGAGCCAGTTTCATCTCGCGGATCGGGGCCTTGGTGCGCCGCCCCGGTCACAGTAGTATTACACGCCCCGCCGGGTCGGCGTCCCGCCGGGTCCGCACCGGGGCCCAACTTCCTCCCGATATCGACTCTATGTTCAACAAGATCACCGTCGTGGGCGCCGGAAACGTGGGCGCCACCGCCGCGCAGCGCGTGGCGGAGAAGCACCTCGCCCGCACCGTCGTCATGGTGGATGTGGTCGACGGCGTGCCCCAGGGCAAGGGCCTCGACCAGTGGCAGTCGGCGCCCATCGAAGGCTTCGACAGCCGGGTCGTGGGCAGCAACGGCTACGAGACCGCGGCGGGCTCCGAGCTGTTCATCGTGACGGCGGGGATCGCGCGCAAGCCGGGGATGAGCCGCGACGACCTGGTCAAGACCAATGCCGGGATCGTCTCCTCGGTGGCCAAGGAGATCGCCCGGGTGGCGCCGAAGAGCATCATCATCGTCGTCTCCAATCCGCTGGACGTGATGTGCTACGTTGCCATGAAGGCCTCCGGGTTCCCGAAGGAGCGGGTGATCGGGATGGCCGGCGTCCTGGACACCGCGCGGTACCGGGCCTTCCTCGCGGAGGCGCTGGACGTGTCGGTGGAGGACATCCAGGCGATGGTGCTCGGCGGCCACGGCGACACGATGGTCCCGCTGGTCTCGTACACCACGGTGTCCGGCATCCCGGTGACCCAGCTGCTGGCGCAGGACCAGCTGGACGCGATCGTGCAGCGCACCCGGGGCGGCGGGGCGGAGATCGTGAACTTCCTGAAGACCGGTTCCGCCTATTACGCGCCGAGCGCCGCGGCGGTGCAGATGGCGGAGGCGATCGTGCTCGACAAGAAGCGCATCCTGCCGTGCGCCGCGTGGCTCACCGGCGAGTACGGCCTGACCGACGTCTTCTGCGGCGTGCCCTGCAAGCTGGGGAAGGGGGGGCTCGAGCGGATCATCGAGGTGACCCTCACGCCGGCGGAGCGGACCGCCCTCCAGGCCAGCGCGCAGGCGGTCAAGGACACCATGCAGGTCGTCGGCTGATGCCACCGCGCCCGGGGAGCCGGCCGTGACCAGGATGCTCCGATTCTGGCGTTCGGTGGTCGGGAAGAAGATCGTGATGGGCGCGACGGGGCTCATCATGATCGGGTTCGTGGTGCTGCACATGGTGGGCAACCTGCAGGCCTTCCTGGGCCCCGAGAAGCTGAACGCGTACGGGGCCCTGCTGCACGGGCCGCTGCACGAACTGACCCTGGTGCTCCGGGCGGTGCTGCTGGTGGCGGTGGTGCTGCACATCGTGGCGGCGGTGCAGCTCACCAAGCTGGACCGGGCGGCCCGGCCGGTGGGCTATGCCCGCAAGGTGCCGCAGGCGGCCACCCCGGCCTCCCGCACGCTGCGTCTCGGCGGGGTGCTGCTCGCCGCATTCATCGTGTTCCACCTGCTGCACTTCACCACCGGCCAGGTGCATCCCGAGTTCAAGCCTGGGGATGTCTACCACAACCTGGTGTCGGGGCTCTCCCGGCCGCTGGTGGCGCTGTTCTACATCCTTGCCATGCTGGCGCTGGGGCTGCACCTGTACCATGGCGCCTGGGCCAGCCTCCGCTCGCTGGGCGCCGCGCAACCGGCGCCGAACCCGCTGCACCGGCCGGTGGCCCGGGCGCTGGCGGTCGTCGTGTGGCTCGGGTTCACGATCGTCCCGGTGGCCGTGCTGCTGGGCTGGCTCGCGTAGGCGCGGGCCCTTTTCCGAGGACGTGTGATGAAGCTGGATGCGAAGATCCCCGCCGGCCCGGTGGCCGAGAAATGGGACCGGCACCGGTTCGAGATGAAGCTGGTCAACCCGGCCAACAAGCGGAAATACTCCGTGATTGTGGTCGGCTCCGGCCTCGCGGGGGGCGCCGCCGCGGCGACGCTCGGCGAGCTGGGGTATCAGGTCACCTGTCTCTGCTTCCAGGACTCTCCCCGCCGGGCGCACTCGATTGCGGCGCAGGGCGGGATCAACGCCGCCAAGAACTACCAGAATGACGGCGATTCCATCTGGCGCCTGTTCTACGATACGGTGAAGGGCGGGGACTACCGCGCGCGGGAGGCCAACGTCTATCGCCTGGCGCAGATCAGCGTCAACATCATCGACCAGTGCGTGGCCCAGGGCGTCCCCTTCGCGCGGGAGTACGGCGGGCTGCTCGCCAACCGTTCCTTCGGCGGCGCCCAGGTGAGCCGGACCTTCTATGCCCGGGGCCAGACCGGCCAGCAGCTGCTGCTGGGCTGCTACCAGGCGCTGGAGCGGCAGGTGGCGGCCGGCACGGTCACCATGCGCCCGCGCACCGAGATGCTGGACCTGGTCCTGGTGGACGGGGTGGCCCGCGGGGTGGTGATCCGGGACCTGGTCACCGGCACGATCGAGTCCCTGGCGGCCGATGCGGTGCTGCTCGCCACCGGGGGCTACGGCAACGTGTTCTACCTCTCCACCAATGCCAAGGGCTCCAACGTCACCGCCACCTACCGGGCCTACAAGCGAGGCGCCGCGTTCGCCAATCCCTGCTTCACCCAGATCCACCCGACCTGCATCCCGGTGAGCGGGGAGTACCAGTCCAAGCTCACCCTCATGAGCGAATCGCTCCGCAACGACGGCCGGGTCTGGGTGCCGAAGACGCGAGGAGACACCCGCGCGCCGCACCTGATTCCGGAGGCGGAACGCGACTACTACCTGGAGCGGAAGTACCCGAGCTACGGCAACCTCTCGCCCCGGGACATCGCCAGCCGGGCGGCCAAGGAGGTCTGCGACGAGGGCCGTGGGGTCGGCCCGAACGGTCTCGGGGTCTACCTCGACTTCGCCGACGCCATCGAACGGGTCGGGGAGCAGAAGATCCGGGAGCGGTACGGCAACCTCTTCGAGATGTACCAGCGGATCACGGACGAGAATCCCTATCGGGTCCCGATGCGCATCTTCCCCGCGGTGCACTACACCATGGGCGGGCTCTGGGTGGACTACAACCTGATGAGCACCATCCCCGGACTGCACGTCCTGGGAGAAGCCAACTTCTCGGATCACGGGGCGAACCGGCTCGGCGCCAGCGCCCTGATGCAGGGCCTGGCGGACGGCTACTTCGTGATTCCGGCGACGATCGGCCACTACCTCGCGAGCACGCCGCTCCCCAGGGTGGACGTCAGCCACCCCGCGTTCCGGGCGGCGGAGGCGGAGGTCACGGCGACGACCCGCCGGCTGCTTTCCGTCGGCGGCACCCGCACGGTCGACTCGTTCCACCGCGAGCTGGGCAAGCTGATGTGGGACAATTGCGGGATGGCCCGGAACGCGGCCGGGCTCAGGAGCAACCTGCAGCGCATCCCCGAGCTCCGGGCCGAGTTCTGGGAGAACGTGAACGTGCCGGGGAGTGATGCCGAACTCAACCAGGCGCTGGAGAAGGCGGGCCGGGTGGCGGACTTCCTGGAGTTCGGCGAGCTGATGTGCCGGGACGCGCTGGAGCGGGAGGAGTCCTGCGGGGGGCACTTCCGGGTGGAGCATCAGACCGAGGACGGGGAAGCCCGGCGGGATGACGAACGCTACTGCCACGTGTCGGCCTGGGAGTACCAGGGCCAGGACCGGGCGCCCGTCCTGCACCGGGAGCCGCTCGTGTTCGAGAACGTCCACCTCTCGACCCGCAGCTACAAGTGACCGCCATGAACCTGACCCTCCTCGTCTGGCGCCAGCCCTCCGGCACCAGTGCCGGCCGGCTGGTGCGCTATGAGGCGCCCGATGTCAGCCCCGACATGTCGTTCCTGGAGATGCTGGACGTGGTCAACGAGCGGCTGACTCTCCGGGGTGAGGCGCCGATCGCGTTCGATCACGATTGCCGCGAGGGGATCTGCGGCTCCTGCGGGCTCATGATCAACGGCGTCGCCCACGGGCCCATGCAGGGGACCACCACCTGCCAGCTCCACATGCGAAGCTTCCGGGACGGCGACACGATCTACATCGAGCCGTGGCGCGCCCGGGCATTCCCGGTGGTGAAGGACCTGGTGGTGGACCGGAGCGCGTTCGACCGCATCATCGCCGCCGGCGGCTTCGTCAGCGTGTCCACCGGCTCGGCACCGGACGGCAACGCCATCCCGGTGCCCAAGCCGGACGCCGACCTCGCCATGGATGCGGCGGCCTGCATCGGCTGCGGCGCTTGCGTGGCCGCCTGCCCCAATGCCTCCGCGATGCTCTTCACCGCGGCAAAGGTGGGCCACCTCCACCGGCTGCCCCAGGGCCAGCCCGAGCGGCATCGCCGCGCGCTCAACATGGAGGCCCAGATGGAGGCCGAGGGTTTCGGCGGCTGTACCTGGCATGGGGAATGCCAGGAGGCCTGCCCCAAGGGGATCTCGATCGACTGGATCACCCGGCTCCATCGGGACTTCATCGCCGGTACCGTCACGCAGCGCGAGGAGTCTGCGGCCGACGCGGGGTTCTGAGGCGCCGCGGTGTGCGGCGGCACGCGGCCCGGCCGTCCCCAACGCCGGGCCGCTGGCGTATCCACCCCTGACCGGAATCCCGTGATCCTGCTCACTACCCGTCCGGCGCTGGTGTTGTACTCCTGGTTCCTGGTCGCGGGGCCGGCCCGGGCCCAGGCCCGGCCCAGCGTCGTGGTGATGGCCCAGGCCATCGGCATCGTCACCCGGGTGGACCCGATTCCCGGGGGCGGTGCCCTCACGGAAGCGCGCCTGGTGCAGCCCCTGCTGATGCTGCACGCCCAGGCCCTGGGCGGCCGGCTGCGGGCCGTGGGAACCCTCAACCTCGAGGGGCAGACGATTCCCGACGGCGAGCTGACCCCCGGCAGCTGGGGCGAGGGCTTCAACGACCGGCGTCATCCGCACACCTACGCGCATGAACTCATGCTCACCGCCGGCGGCGGGGTGGGGCGGTGGGGGCGGGTCGCGGTGAGCGGGGGCAAGGGGTTCGTGCCGTTCGGCTCCGACGACCCGATGAGCCGGCCGGCGCTGCGCTACCCCGTCAATCACCACCTGGCCCAGATCCTCGAGCGCGCGATCCTCATGGCCGGGGTGCGGGCCGGGCCGGTGGTGCTCGAGGGGGCGGTGTTCAACGGGGATGAACCCGAGCGGCCGGGGCAGTGGCCGCGGGGAGATCGCTTCGGAGACTCCTGGGCCGCCCGCCTCACCGTGATCCCGCTCCCGGGCGTGGAGCTGTCGGGATCCCGGGCCAGGGTGCATTCCCCCGAGCACCGCCCCGGCGCCGGGACCGATGCGTGGAAGTGGCATGTCGCGGCCCGGGGGGAACGGCCGCTCGCGGGCGGCGCGCTCTACGCGCTGGGGGAGTGGGCGCGGACCGAGGAGGGGCTCGGGTTCTTCGTGTTCCGGAGCCTGCTCGCCGAGGTGGCGTGGCGCCGGGGGGCGCACCGGCCGTACTACCGGTTCGAGCGCAGCGATCGCCCCGAAGACCTGCGCACCCTGAACCTGTTCCGTTCGGATCGGCCACACCTCGAGAACGCGATCCTGGGCACCACCCGGTTCACGCTGCACACGGTCGGATACCAGCACGACCGGCCGCTCGCGGCCGGCCGGCTCCGGATGCAGCCCTTCGTGGAAGGGACCTTCGGGACGGCGCGCACGGTGGATGGCGGTGTGCTCACCCCCGAGATCCTGTACGGCGGGACCCGCGTCCGGTCGCTCTCCGCCGGCCTGCGGGTGAGCTGGCGGATTGAGGGGCACCGGATGGGGCGCTACGGCGGCCTGCTGGATCCGCCGGGCGCCGGGGAGCACCCCGGCCACCATGAATGAACCGACCGGCACGGCCGGCGGAGACCCGAGAACGAGGCGGCGAATGCGCTCAGCGCTCAGTGGTGTCCTGTGTGGGGTGTTCCTTCTCGGGGCCTGCGGGGGGGACTCCGGCGGCCCGCGCGAAACCGGCACCATCGCGCCGGCCGCGGGGGATGGCCAGACGGCCACCGTTGGCACCGTCCTCCAGCCCTATCAGGTGCTGGTCAACACCGACATGGGGGTGCCACGGGCGGACGTGACCGTGACCTGGGTGATCCAGAGCGGCGGCGGATCCCTTTCCAGCGCCACCAGCGTGACCGACGCCGGGGGGATTGCGGCGGTCACCAGCACGCTGGGCACGGTGGCGGGCCCCCAGCTCGTCCGCGCCTCGGTCAGCGGGTACGACGGGTCCCCCGTGCTGTTCCAGAGCACCGGGATGCCGGGGCCGGCGTCAGGACTGGTGAAGATCAGCGGGGACAACCAGATCGCGGGCCGGTTGCAGGCGGTCGGGACGGCGCCGACGGTCCGGGTCACGGATGCCTTCGGTAACGGGGTGGCCGGCATCACCGTGGACTGGCAGGTGACGGCCGGTGGGGGCACGGTCGGCGCCGCGAGCAGCGTCAGCGGCGCTGATGGGAACGCCAGCGTCTCCTGGACCCTCGGGAACACGACCGGTCCGAACGCCCTGGGCGCCGGTTTTGGTGGGGGTCCCACCGTGTCGTTCGCGGCGACGGCGGTGGCGGCCTTCAGCATCGACGGCGGGGGCAACAATGTCGCCGAGCGCTTCACCTCCGATCTGTGGGTGGCGGACGGTTATGCCTATACCGGGACCTGGGGGTTCCGTGGCACCGCCGGCAACGCCGTCAAGATCTGGGCGCTCGATCCGTCCGGGGCGCCGACCCTGGTGGACTCGATCATCACCGCCGGCATCTCGACCGTCAGCGACATCGAGGTCTCGGCGGACGGGCAGTGGCTGGTGTTCACCACCGAGGGGGGATCCCAGGAAGGGTTGTACGTCTACGAGCTGACCGCGCCCGGCACCCCGGTGTTCCGCGCCAAGAGCGTGAACGCTCCCAATGGGCTGCACACCGGGACACTGGCCACCATCGGGGGCACCCTGTATGCCTTCGGCGCCAAGGACCCCAGCGGCTGCGCCCTCGTGATCTACAATCTTTCGCAGGCGGCGGCGGGCACCATCACCGTCGCGAGCAGCACGCCCATCCCCGACAACTACTGCATCCACGACACGTTCGTCCGGGACGGCTATGCCTTTGTGTTCGCGTGGGACGAAGGACTGTACATCTTCGATGTCGGGAACGGATCCCACGGCGGTTCCCCGGCGGCGCCGGTACAGGTGAGCAAGACCGCGGGGTTCGGCGGCGAAACCCACAACGGGTGGTGGTTCCACAACCCGGTGACCAACCAGAAGCGGTACCTGTTCATCGGTGAGGAGGGTCCCGGCACCGTCGGCGCCAGCTCCTCGGGGGACATCCATGTCGTGGACGTGAGCAACCTCGCGGCCCCCGTGGAGGTCGCCACCTTCTCGCTTGCCGGGGCGGGGGTGCACAACTTCTGGGTGGACGAGCCCAATCAGCGGCTCTACGCCGCGTACTACAATGGCGGCGTCGTGGCGCTCGACATCTCCGGGACGCTGACCGGCAACCTCGCGACCCGGCTCCTCGCCCAGGTGCGGCCGGGAGGCAACGCCGGTACCTACACCTGGGGCGTCATGCTCTACAACGGGTCGCTCTACGCCAGCGATATGCTCACCGGCCTCTGGCAGCTCGGCGTGCCCTGACGGGCTGACCCGCCGGGGTTGTTGTCAGGCAGCGGGGCGGCCAGGACTCTGGCCGCCCCGCGTGCTTCCCGGCTCCCGCCGCGGCGCCAGCCACGCCTCCGACTAGGGTTACCCCTAGTCGATGGCCGGAACTGGCGCAGTCCACGCCTTTTATCGGGCACGATTGCCGCGCCGCCGACCTCGCGACTGTCACAGGGGCACGCCACCGTCCGGCGGGTGCCGGGAAGTGACGGGCAGATGACGCCGCTCGTGCAGCTTGCACCCGCGCGATGCCCCCGATCAGCGTGGAGGAGCCGTGAGTCGTTGGAGCGATATCATCCTGGCGCGTCGCGGCGAGCAACCGCCCGATGATCCCTCCGGCACACCCTGGGGCCCCTGGTACCCGGTGCCGAGCTGTGTCGGCATCGTGGTGCGGGTCCGCCGCACCCGGATCAGCCCGGAGGAGGCCCGGGAGCTCTACGCCTGGGCCTACGAATTCAAGTCCAATCTTCCCCGCGCCGTCGGCTTCCAGTACAAGGTGCATCCCAGCCGCGACGGGCCGTTCGACCGCATCGCGCGCAGCCTCCCGCCGGGGGAGATTCTCCGCGGCTCGGTCATTCTTCCGACCCCCGGCCCCGTGTGGATTGACGCGCGCCTGTTCGGTTGACCGGGGCTGGAATCGGCGGGAGAGTCGTTGGATCCCGCGACCGCCGGAGCCTCCCATGCGTCGCCCCGTTGTCCCGGTTCGCCTGCTCGCCTGTCTCCTGGCCACCCTGCCGCCGGCGCCCGCCGCTGCCCAGTGGCCGCGATGGGCCAATCCAGTGAAGGCTAGCTGCCGGCCTTCCAGCCGTCGTTCCGCGGGTTGACGTCGGGGAACTGCCCATCGGCGTTGACCTGGGCCGCCGTGACGGTCTTGTCCGTCGTGATCACCGCGGTGTACTTGTCGCCCTTGTACCAGATCTCGACCGGCAGCCGGCGGACCTCGGAGGTGCCGTCACCGTAGGTGAGGGTGAGCTCCACCGGCAGCACCAGCTGGCCCCGGTTCCGGATCACGACCGTGGCCTGGCCCGCACGCTGGGTCACCGACTCCACGGTCTGGTCCAGCGCGGCGGTGGTGTAGAACCAGCCGCGCCAGAACCAGTCGAGATCCTGCCCGGACACGTCCTCGAAGGTGCGGAAGAAGTCGGCCGGCTGCGGGTGCTTGAATGCCCAGCGCCGGGTGTACTCGCGAAAGGCGGCGTCGAAGACCTCCGCCCCCAGCACCTTGTTGCGCAGGACGGAGAGCCCCATCGCCGGCTTGATGTACGCCAAGGCGCCGAGATTCTCGTCGGTACGGAACCGGTTGGCGTAGGTCATGATCGGCTGGGCGGTGGGCGCCTGGTCGTTGAGGAGGACGAACATCCCCTCGCCCCGCCGGCGGCGGCTGTCGTCCCGCGTGAAGTAGCCTTCCTCCGAGAAGATGTTGATGAACGTGTCGAATCCCTCATCCATCCAGGGGTAGCGCCGCTCGTCGGAGCCAACGATCATCGGGTACCACATGTGCCCGATCTCGTGGGTCACGACCGAGTACAGCCCTTCCCGGGTCTCATCCTTCGCCTCCATCGCCACCATCGGGTATTCCATCCCGGAGACCGGACCCTCCACCGCCGAGATCTGGGGGTAGGGGTAGCGCGGCCAGCGGCCGCTGTACTCCCGGATCGAGTACTGGCTCATCTTCGCCGCCTCGTGCCACAGCTCCTTCGCCGAGGGGCGGTAGTACGCCTGGGCCAGGATTCCGTCCCAGCCGGTCGCATCCCACAGGTACTCGGGACTCGCCGCCCAGGCCACGTCGCGGACATCCCGGGCCTTGAAGCGCCAGGTGAGCATCCCGTCCCGCCGGGGACGGGCGGCGCCGCTCTGCAGCTCCGCCTCGGTGACGATCCGGACGACGGTGTCGCTCCGGACTGCCGCGGCCAGCCGGGCCCGCTGGGTGGCGGTCAGGACCTCCAGCGGATTCTGGATCATGCCGGTGCCGGCCACGATGTAGCCGGCGGGCACGGTGATGTCGTACTCGAAGTCGCCGTACTCCAGGTAGAACTCCCCCTGGCCGAGGTACTGCAGGGTGTTCCAGCCGTTGACGTCGTCGTACACGCAGACCCGCGGGTACCACTGGGCCAGTTCGTAGAGCGCACCGTCGCGGCCCATCCGGTCGGCCCCGTGGTCGGGGATGTTGAACGCGAAGTCCAGGGAGAGCGTCGCCACCCGGCCCGGCGGGAGCGGGAAGGGAAGGACCACCTCCATCATCGTGTCGTCCACCCGGGTCTTCGCGGCGGCGGAGCGGGCCGGGGCCGGCCGACCCCGCGGCGGCTCGAGCGTGGCCAGGACCGCGGCGATCTCGAAGCCGCCGTCGAAGTTCGCCCCGCCGAAGCGGCTCTCCTGCGGGTTGAGGTAGGAACCGACGCTCCCCTTCCGGAAGAGGTTCTGGTCCAGCTGCAACCAGATTCGGGCCAGGGTGTCGGGAGAGTTGTTGCTGTAGCGGATGGCGACCTTGCCGCTCAGGCGGCGGGCGGTTGTGTCGAGGGTCGCCTGGATGACGTAATCGGCTCGCTGCTGCCAGTAGCCCCGCCCGGGCGCCCCGTTGGCGCGGCGGAGGTCATTCGGCTCCGGCAGCGGCAGCGGGCTGAAGATCCCGGTGTCCGCCACCGGGCTGCGCAGCTCCCGCTGCGTGGGCGCGGGCCGCTGGCCCGGTGCGGCGGGGGTCGGCGGCGCCGGGGGATTCTGGGCGGCGAGCGGGGCGGCGAGAAGGAGTGAGAACCAGAGCGGGCGCATGCGTCATCCTGTAGGACGGTGAGGGCGGAGCCACCGGCTCCGCGGCGTGCCCCAATCTAATGGGCGCGCTACCTTTCTTCGGATCATGAGCATGGGTGCACGACTCTCCGGGGCCTTCGGCCTGGCACAGCGGCCGGTGACGCTGGAACTGGCGCGTGGCCCCAAACGCTGGCCCATCGGCGCCCGGCCGCTCGCTCTGGGCCGGGCGCCGGAATCGGATGTCGTCATCCCGGGTGACCGCGTCTCCCGGCTTCATGCCTGGATCGTCCCTACCGCGAGCGGCGCCCTGCTCGTGGACCAGAGCCGGACCGGCACCCGGGTCAACGGGGATCGCATCCAGGCCGCCTGGCCGCTCAGCCCCGGGGACGAGATCGCCATCGGCGACGTGGTGTACCGCGTGGAGGCCCCGTTACTCGCGGCGCCGTCGGCGACGGCTCCCAACGGGTTCGGGAACCGGCTCCGGCGGTGGCTCGCCCGCTACGGCCCCTCGGAATTGCTGGGCACGGTGGCCGCGGTCGGCGTCGCGGTGAGCATCCACGGGCTCACTGGGAGCGCGGTGGTAGCGGCCTACGCGGGCGCGGTGGCGGAGAACATTGTCTTCTACGGGATCATCTTCCTGCGGGAGAGCATCCGCGAGGCGCACCTGGCCGGCGTCCGTGGCCGGGCCTTCGGCAGCGCGGACCTGCTGCCGGTGGCGCGCAACCTGGTGCTCGAGTTCGGGGTGGCGGAGACCCTGGACACGCTGGTCGTCCGGCCGCTCTTCATGGGACTCGGCCTGGGCCTGGTGGGTGGGAACCTGGGGGCGCTGGCGGGCAAACTGATGGCCGACGTCGTCTTCTACGGGCCGGTGCTGGCGGCCTACGAATGGCGATTGGCGCGAACCCAGGCGCGGGACGCCTCCGACCGACGGCGCCGGACCACGGCCGTCGGGCTCGAGGCTCCGCAGCAGCCGGACTGAGATGGTCCGCACCACTCCACCCCCCACCCGCCCGTAACGCCCTGACAACGGCCGCCGGCGATGGTTGAGCACCATCCTCGGTGGAGCGCGTGTGCAGGCGTTCGCCACAACCGTCCCGGGACTCACCCCGCCGGCGCCATACCGCCGCCGGCACGGCGGATCGCCTCCGCCAGGGCCGCGCTCGCCGGCGACGGCTCCGCCTCAAGGTTCCGCCGCATCCGCTCGGCAAAGTCGCGGTACAGCGAAAGCGCCGCGCCGCGATTGTCGTCCTGCGCCAAGGCCTGCATCAGCTCCCGCAGCACGCCCTCGTCGAAACTCCCCTGATCCAGCCCGAAACGAAAGTGCTCCAAGGCCTGGGTCAGGTCCGGCGCGGGCGCCCCGCGCGCCTGCGCCCGCGCGGCCCGGACAGCCTGCCGCCGAACCTGCCGCCGGCGCTGGTCGAGCCACTCCGAGAACTCGCTGCTGGCCCCGGCGCAGTGATAGCCGGGTACCAGGGATCCGGTGGCCAAGG
Organism: Gemmatimonadota bacterium; assembly: GCA_033763675.1. Lineage (GTDB taxonomy): Bacteria > Gemmatimonadota > Gemmatimonadetes > Gemmatimonadales > GWC2-71-9 > JADJOM01. Next base: position 6,602 of record JANRJZ010000142.1, on the reverse strand, counting down.
CGGCCGCCGATTCCCATTGGCCCGCCGCCAGCGCCCGCTCGAACTGCGACAGGTCGGTCTCGATCTCCCCATCCGACAGGCCGACATCTTCCTCGCCCCGCACCGCGATCACCGCGGCCCCGAGGTGCTGCCGCAGGTAATGCAGCCCCTGCCGCAGGGCCGCGCGAGCGCCGGCCGCCTGCAGCTCGGGCCAGAAGAGGGCGGCGAGGGTGTCTCGGCGATGCCATCGCGCTGGGCGCTCGGCGGCGAGGTAGAGCAGCAGTCCCAGGCGTTTCGGCTGGGTGAGCGCCAGCAGGCGATCCTGGCCCTCGTCATCCTGGAGTTCCAGGCGTCCCAGCATTCGGAGGTGGAGCATGCACAATTCCTCAATGGTCCGGGCCTTGGGGGGCGTGCTCGTCGCGATCGGCCTGTCGGGCGCCGGCCTGCTGCTGCTGACCTCACGCCGGGAGCCACCACGCCCGGGGGCCTCGCACGGGAGTTACGTCCCCCAGGAGATATCGGGCCTCGAATCATGCCGCGAGAGCTTCGCGCAGACGATCAGCGAGGACCGGATGCTCTCGGGCTGGTGCCTCCGGGGGAACGACACCTTCCTCTTCGTGGCAGCCGAGGGTCAGGCCGCCCGGTTGGAGGCGGGGCCACCACCCAACCACGTTGGCGACCTGCCGGCCCCGCTGGGCCCGCACCCGGTGCCCCCCGTGGACGCCCTCTCCCCTCCCGGGCTGGAGCTGGGCCCGCCTAATCTGCTTGGCAGCAGGCTCGGGTGGTTCACCAGCTGGCCCGGCGCGCCCCTGGCGTTCGTGGTGCGCGACGACGGCCTGGTGCTCCCGCTCCCGCCGCTCGAGGGCGATTCCGCGGCCGACCCGCGCCACCTCGCCGACACCTGTGAATGGGTGGCGGGGGCGAGCCTGGGGCGGGACGGCCGCAGGCGCGCCGCCTGGTGGCGGCGCACCTGCTGACGGCTACTGGGTGGTGCAGCAGCCCCGGTCGCAGCGGGCCCAGCTCGTTTCGTCATCGGCGAGCCAGCGCCAGCGCGCCGTGCCGGGGACGTCGTCGGGGCCCGAGTGGCCGCGGCGGACCATGCACCGGTACCGCATGGTACCATCCGAGGCCTGGGTGCGTGCCCACCAGAGCAGGGGCGGGGTCGTTCCCGCCTCGGGGCCGCAGGCTGCCTTGACGCGCACCACGTCGGGGATCTCCGGGCAGGCCCGGGTACCGTCCTGTTCCTGGCACAGGGAGATCGTGGTGACTCGGCTGGTTCCAGCCATGGGCAGGTAGTTGTACTTGACCCGGTATTCGGGGGAGTAGCGGTCCAGCAGGACCGCCGCGACCACGCGCCAATGCGCGCCGAAGTCGGCCACCTTCATCTGGTCCAGCGCGCCAACCGGAATCAGCGTGCCGCGCAGATCCAGCGGCGTCGGGTCCGGGGCACCAGTACCCCACGTCGCATCGGGCGGCGCGAGCCGCTGCTCGTCGTACCAGCCCTTCACGGTCAGCACCCGGCTGAGGGACGGAACGCCGATCGCGCTGGCCAGCGCCGAGGCGCCCGCCGGGCCCAGCCGAGCCAGAAGGTTGTCCGCAGTATGCACCTCGGAGGAGTCATAGATGCCCACCTCGCACCACGCGCTGGCGCACTTGAACCCGATCACCTGGGTGTTCGCCACGGTGTCCCAGTCCCACCGCGCCACCGGCGGATAGTCGGCCCACTTGAGTTCCGGGTAGGCCACGCGATGCAACCGCAGCGGTTTGGAATTTGGCGCCGACCGGACCTCGTGATAGGACCGCGGCGCGTGGCAATCCTGTTCCACAGCGCCGAAGGGGACCATGAACGCGATCGTACTGAGGGTATCGTTGACGGGGACATACAGGCAACCGAATCCGGGCCGGATGCCGAGGGCGTCGTAACTGCCCCCCCAGCTGACGACTTCCACCAGGGGCACCAGCCAGGCGCCGCCGGACGGGGGCGGAGGAGGGGCGTGCACCAGGCCGGTATCGGCCATCGTGTCCGACGCAAACACCGCGACAAGGGAATCGTACGTCGCGTCCGTCCCGGTGCCCTGCACCAGCCGCTGGCAGTCGTGGAACTCGGGAACGTTCGTGTTGAGGCGCGGGGCGGAGAGCTTGCTCGGGTCGCCGCTCAGGGTGGTGAGCGCGACGAGCTCGGACTTCTGCCCGGGCGTGACCTTGATCGTGCTGAAATCCCAGTGGTGCGGGCACTCCGGCAGGCCGGAGGCCGGCATCACCTGTCCCGGGTGGCAGGCCACTCCGACGCTGAGTCCAAGGATGGCGCCGACCAGGCCTGCGGAAATGACCGACGAGCGGTTCATACGTCCTCCCCGATGAATGGGCCGGCCAGGGCGGCCAGCCGGAGCTGCGGCATGCCAGAATCAGGTGACGATCCGTTCATGGTTCCGCTCTGGGCGACAGCGCCCTGAGCGCGACCCGCCAGCGCCGGGCGGAGGCGGAGTCTCCCTCGCCCTCCGCCAGCCGGCTCCGGAGCGCGAGGGCCTGCCGGAGGGAGGCGGCCCGAATCGGGTCGGCCAGGAGGTCGGGCTCCATGGCGCGCGCGGCGCCGAGCACTGAGTCCAGCAGCCCTGCGGCACGGCGCCGCTCTCCCAGCGCGGCCCGCAGCGCGGCTTCGGGATAGAGCCCGTCCAGGGTGAGCTCGCTGGGGCGGAGTCCCGCGCGCATGGAGGCCAGCCGGTCAAGGAGGCGCCGGGCCCGGGCGCTGTCCCCTGCGGTGAGGGCCGCCTGGGCATCGAGCAGCGGATCGCCCAGCCCGGAGAGGCCGCGCACGTCCAGGTCCGTCCCGGCGGGAAAGGCCAGCGTGGCGGCGCGGACCAGCCACTCCCCGGTGGCCCGTGCTCGCAGGACCGGATCCAGCATCCCGTCGAGGCGGCGCTGAAGTTCCCGCGCCAGCGCGGTGAGGGTGTCCCGGGGCGCCCCCGCGGCGCCCAGGATTAGGAGCCGAGGCGCCACCGCCCCCAGTTCGGCCGGGACGCTCCACTGCAGCATGGCCGCGGGCAGGGCGAGGTAATCCGCGGCCAGCCGGGGCCGGCCCGTCAGCGCCGCCAGCGCTGCCAGGCTCACGGGGTCGGAATACCGCTCCGGCGGCTCGGCGCGGAGCAGGGAATCAGCCAGTGAGGCCAGCTGCGCCAGCGCGGCGTGATCGTCGGGGAGTGCGTACTTGAGGCCGAGCCAGACCAGGCTGCGCCCCACCCGGAGCCGATCCCCGGGGTCCCGGGTGAGCCGGGAAGCCCGATCCAGCGTCGCCGGGGCGTCGTTCCGGCCCAGCAGGTCCTGCGCGACCGCCAGCGCCTCGAGCGCCCGCGGATCGAGCGGGGCGGCGGCGGTCCACGCCTCCGCGGCGTCGAGCAGCCGGCGTCGCTGCCGGTCGGCCACCAGCGCGATGGCTGCCGGTGAGCGGCCGGACGACGGCAGGGTCACCCCGGTGGATTCCGGCACGAAGCCGAGCGAATCCCCCTGCCACACCGGAAACGCCGCCAGCCGGAAGCCGGTGCCACCGGCGCGGCCGCTCCGGGACTGATGGGGATCGGTGAAGAACAGGAGCCGCAGCGCCGCATAGCTCTGCTCCCGGTACGCCGCGAGGACCCTGGGCTCCAGTCGGAACGCCCGCACCAGCGCGTCGAGGCCGCTGTGATACCCGCTCTGGAAGCGCCAGCCGGTCGGGCTGCGGGGGTCGGAGAGGACCACGCTATCCTGGGTGCGGCAGTATCCCGCGCCGTACCAGGCGGTAAAGTCGGCGAGCGCGCGGGCCACCACGCTGTCCCAGGGGGCACAGGGGGCGACGGGATCGGTGGCCGCCGCATACAGGGCCTCGGCCCGCAGCCGCTCCACCGGCCACAGCCGATCGCGGCCGGCCGCCGCGCGTTCCGCCGACGATCGCCACTGACTCGGCTCCAGCCCGCCCCAGAGCCGGCTGAGTCCAAGCCACAGGTGCGCCCGGGAAAACCCGGGGTCGTAGGTGGCGGCGTCCTCGAAGGCAGTGTCCGCCGCCGCCAGGCTCCACCGGGCAATGGCCCGGGTGCCGCGGGCGAACGCCTGTGCCGCGGGGAGCGACCGGGTGCCGAGGTTCGCCACCGTGGAGTCCTTCGGCAGCGCGTCGCGCAGCAGCAGGACGTCCGCGAGGCGATCGAACTCCGCCCGTCCCGCCCCAGCGGTGAGGGGGAGGCGCCCCAGCCCGAAGCCGAGCTGGGTGCCGCTCGTCGCGACGTCGTACAGTCCGGCGCTGATCCGAAGCGAGTCTCCCTCGCGGGAGACCCGGCCCCGGATGAACCGCCCGGCGCGGAGGGCGCGCGCCGCGGCGAGGGCTTCCCGGTTCGTCCACGGCACCGTTCCCTGCCGCTCGATCCGCTCGGTCTCGGCCAGCTCATCCACCAGGGTTACCCCGTTCCACCGCGAGCCGATCGCGTCCCGCAGCGCAGCCCGCTCGTTGAGTGGCGCGATGCCGCTGTCGTAGGTGAACGGCAGGATCGCATACCGGGTCGTGTCCGGGGCGGATTCCCGTGCGTCCCGAATTCCCAGCCATTCGGGGGCGCCCGGAACCAGGAGCAGCAACGCCGCCAGCACCGCGACCCCGACCAGCATCGCAGGGAGGCGTTTCCTCCGCGTTACGGCGGCGTCTTCCGGCGGCGGCGTCAGCGCCTCGCCGAACTGGTGGATGTCGGGGAAGCGCTGGTCCCGGTCGGGGGCGAGCGCACGGGCAATGGCGTTCCGCGCCGCGGGGGGTAGCTCCGGTCGCTGCTCGGCCAGGCGCCGCGCCGGGTCGGTGGGTGCGCCGGCCGCCGGGTGGTAGGGCAGGGTGCCGAGCAGCATCTCGTGGAGCAGGGCCGCGAGGGAATACTGGTCGGCACGGGCGTCCACGTCGGCCAGGCCCCGGGCCTGCTCCGGCGCCATGTATCCGGCGGTGCCGATCACCACCCCGGTCTCGGTAAAGGCGTCCCCGGTGGAGCGGGAGAGCGCCCTCGCGATTCCAAAGTCGGCCAGGAAGGGATACGAGCCCGCCAGCAACACGTTGGCGGGCTTGAGATCGCGGTGGATGATGCCGCGGGCGTGCGCCACGGCGAGGGCGGATGCGAGCTGCCGGGCGATGGTCAGCGCTTCCCGGACCGGTACCACTCTCTCGCGGTCCAGGCGGTCCCGGAGCGTGCCATCGGGCTGGTAGGGGATGACGTAGTAGGGCAGCCCGTCATGCTCCCCGGAATCGAGCATCGGGAGGAGGTGCGGGTGGCTCAGCTCAGCGGCGAACTGGATCTCCTGCCGGAACCGGTCCCAGGTAATGAACGCCGCCAGTCGGCGGCGGAGCAGCTTGAGGGCAACCGGGCGGTGGTAGCGGAGGTCCTCGGCCAGGAAGACGAGGGCCATGCCGCCGCGCCCGATCTCACGCTTGAGGCGGTAACGGCCCCCGATGGGTTCAGGGGGCAGGTCGAGCGGGGTGTCGTCCAGCGCCGGCTCCAGCAGGGATGGGATATGGTACGCCGGCGGGGGCAGGGGGCAAGGCAGCGGGCCCGGCGCCATGGTGGCACCGGGCCCGGGGGCGTTTCCCACATCACAATTATAGCTTTGGCAGCGTCACCCCGGTCTGGCGCTGGTACTTCCCCTTCTTGTCCTTGTAGCTGACCTCGCAGATGTCGTCCGCGTCGGCCTCGAAGAACAGGACCTGGCAGATGCCCTCATTGGCATAAATCTTTGCTGGCAGAGGGGTTGTGTTGCTGATCTCAAGTGTCACATGACCTTCCCACTCGGGCTCGAACGGGGTCACGTTGGTGATGATGCCGCAGCGGGCGTAGGTGGACTTCCCCACGCAGATGGTCAGCACGTTGCGCGGGATGCGGAAGTACTCGACCGAGCGCGCCAAGGCAAAGCTGTTGGGCGGGACGATGCAGACGTCGCCCTCGAACTCCACAAAACTCTTGCTGTCGAACTCCTTCGGGTCCACGATCGCGGAGAGGGCGTTGGTGAAGATCTTGAACTCCGGCGCCACCCGCATGTCATAGCCGTAGGACGACACCCCGTAGGAGATGACCCGCCGGCCGGAGCCGTCCACCTGGCGCACCTGCGCCTCGGTATACGGCTCGATCATCCCGGTTTCCTTGGCCATGCGGCGGATCCAGCGGTCGGACTTGATGGACATAGTCTGGGGGGCTCGGCGGCTCGAGGACTCGGCGGCAGGGGCGCCGGACGCGGTGGGTGGCGGTGAGCGGACGAATATAGCGCGGCCGGTGGCAGCGGCCAGTCGTGCCTGGCGCCCTCGGCCGAGCCGGCGAGCCGGCGAGCCGTCGAGCCGTCGACAGGGGTACCATTACCGCGCATCCCGCGTTACTATCGTGGCGCCCCAAAGTGAAGGAATTCACGAGCGAGGCTCCCTCAATGCTGCAGGCCTACATCCCGATGTTGCTGGTGCTGGCATTCGTGGCCGCCAATGCCGTCCTCATCCTCGGGTTGTCCCACGTTCTCTCATCCTATCGACTCACCCCGGTCAAGCAGTCGCCCTACGAGTCCGGCATGCCGGTCCTGGGCGACGCCCGGGAGCGGTTCAGTGTGAAGTTCTACCTGGTTGCGATGCTCTTCATCATCTTCGACAT
>JANRJZ010000141.1:0-20076 GCA_033763675.1 Gemmatimonadota bacterium | reverse complement strand
CACGGCCGAGACCTGGTGGGAGTGGAGTACCGTGGGGGCGACCCTCCGGCTACTGCTCGGGGTGCTGCTGGTGTGGGTGGTCGCGAGCCTCCTGCCGCGGTTGCTTGCCGCGGTGGCGCCGGACCTTCCCCCGCTGGTGCGGCCGGCCGCGCTCCGAAGCCTGCGGGTATTCTCCCCGCTGCTGCGCCTGGTGGCCCGGGCCGACAACCGGATCCGCCCCGCCACGCCGACCCTCAACCGCGAGAGCGGCCCCGCGCGGCGCGACATGCTGCTCGGGCTCTTTTCGCTCGCCGATATGACCGTGGCCGAGGTGATGACCCCCCGCATCGATATCATCGCGGTGGACACCTCCGCCACCCGGGACGAGGTCGTGGCCACGCTCCGCAGCTCGGAACACGCGCGCATGCTGGTGTACGATGGCCATCCGGACGCGGTGGTGGGCGTGCTCTACGCCAAGGACATGGTGGCGAGCCTGCCCCAGGGCGGGGACACCGAGGACTGGCATGTGTTCATCCGGCCCGCCGCGTTCGTGCCGGAAGGGAAGACGCTGGACCGCCAGCTGCGGGATTTCCAGCGCGGCCCGAGCCACCTCGCGGTGGTGGTGGACGAGTTCGGCGGTACCGCCGGGCTGATCACCCTGGAGGACATCCTCGAGGAGGTCGTCGGCGAGATCCAGGACGAGCACGACATCGATGAAGTGCCCCCCATCGTCGAGGACGAGGAGGGGCGGGTGTCGGTCGAGGGGGGGGTCTCGCTCGCGGAGCTGGAGGCGCGGCTGGGACACCAGTTCCAGCGCGACGACGTGACCACCGTCGGCGGCCTGGCGCTGGACCTGTTCGGGCGGGTGCCGCGGAGCGGGGAGCGCACCGAGGTGGACGGCTTCGGGCTGGTGGCAGAGCAGGTGGCGCGGCGCCGAGTGCGGCGGGTGCTGATCACCCCGCCGGCGCGCGCCGAGGTCGAGTCGGGACGGGACGACGGATGACCTGGACCGTCCTCGCCATCGGGCTCGGGCTCGCCGTCTTCGGCGCCGTCGCGGGGACGGCGCTGGTCTCGCTCAGCCGCCTGGAACTGACCCGTGCCGTCGCGGGCCAGCTCAAGGGGAACGCCGGGAGTCTCAGCTGGCTGGCCCAGATGGAGCAGTACCTCGGCGTCACCGCCACCCTCACCGCGCTGGGGATGATCCTCATCGGGGCGGCCCTCCCTTCGTTTTTCACCGGCTATACCCTCTCGGCGCTGGCGCTGGTGCTGGTGCTGGTCGCGGTGCCCGGCGTGCTGCTGGCGGGGTACTTCATCCCCCGCTGGCTGGCCCGGCGCCGGGCGGAGCGGTTGCGGGACCTGGTGGTGCCGGTGCTCCGCCCCCTGGCCGCGGTCCTGGGAGTGGTCCTGCCGGCCCGTACGGTGCCGGGCGCGGGGGAACTCCGCGCGGTGTGGCGGGAGGGGGCCGCCGGCGGGCTCGCCGCGGATGACGAGCTGCTCATGGTCGGCGGGGTCATGACCTTCACCGAGCGCGCGGCCCGCGAGGTGATGACGCCGCGTACCGACATCGTGGCCGTGGCAGAGCACGACAGCCTCGAGGATATCGCCGCGGTGTTCGCCCAGAGCGGCTACAGCCGCCTGCCGGTCTACCGCGGAACGCTGGACGAGATCGTCGGCATGCTGCACGCCTTCGACCTCTTCCGGCTCCAGCCGGGGGACCAGCTGCCCATCCGGCCGGTGGCCAACGCCCCGGCGAGCCGCACCTGCGGCGACCTGCTGCTCGACATGCAGCGGGAGCGGCGGCACCTCGCGGTGGTGCTGGATGAGTTTGGCGGCACCCAGGGGATCGTGACCCTCGAGGACCTGCTGGAGGAGCTGGTGGGCGAGATCTTCGACGAGCACGATCCCGCCCCCCTGGCCGGCGGCGCCGGGCCGGTCCTCTTCGAGGCGGATGGCAGCACCCCGGTCGGCGCCATCGAGGAGCGGTTCGAGGTGGCGCTGCCGGACACCCGGCTGCGCACGGCCGGGGGCCTCCTCACCGAGCTGGCCGGGCGCATCCCGCAGGCGGGCGAGCGGTTCCTGGTGCGCGGGCTCGAGTTCGAGATCGTCCAGGCCTCGCCCACCCGGGTGGACCGGCTGCTGATTCGCCGCGGCGCCGCCGCCGCGACGGTGCTGTCTCCCCCCGCCGGGGCCGACCGCCCGTGAGCCGTCCCGCCACGATCGTCCGCTCCATGCTGGATCTGATCCGCCGCGGCAATCTCCGCGGCTTCCTGACGCTGGCGGAGAAGGCGGAGCCCGCCGACCTGGGCGACGTGCTCTCCTCGCTGGATGACGTGGAGCGACTGCAGGTGGTGCGGGCGCTGCCGGCCCGGCTCTCCGGCGCGGCGCTGATGGAGATGCCGGACGAGGCCCAGATGGGCGAGACCATGGAGAGTCTCGCCGTCGAGTCGCCGGAGACCGCCGGCGAGATCGTGGAAGAACTGCCGGACGACGAGGCCGCGGACCTGGTGGGCGGGCTCGATCCCGAGGACCAGGAACGGATCCTGGCGGAGGTGGAGGACCGCGAGGAGATCGAGGAACTCCTCCGCTACGACCCGGAGACCGCCGGCGGCCTGATGACCGCCCAGGTCGTCACCGTGCGCGCCGACACCACCGCGGGGGCCGCCATCGAATCCCTCCGCCGCCAGGCGGAGGAGATCCAGGACTTCTCCCAGGTGTACGTGGTGGACGACGCCGACCACCTGCTCGGGGTCCTGCCCATCAAGTCGCTCGTCACCAGCCGGGTGGACCCTGTGGTGCGCGATCTGATGGAAGACACCGAGATCCGGGTCCCTCCCGAGCTGGACCAGGAAGAGGTCGCCCGGCTGATGAGCCGCTACAACGTCCCGGCGGTGCCGGTGGTGGATCCGGGGGGGAAGCTGCTGGGGCAGGTGACCTTCGACGACGTGATCGACGTGGTCGAGGCGGAGCAGACCGAGGACCTGCTCAAGTTCGGCGGCACCTCGGCCGACGAGGAGCTGGCCGCGCCGTGGACCGGGGCGGTCCGGAGCCGGCTCCCCTGGCTCTGCGTCAACCTGCTCACCGCCTCCGTCTCCGGTTGGGTGGCCTCCCAGTTCAGTGATGAGGTGGACCGGCTGCTCACCCTGATCTTCTGGATGCCCATCGTGGCCGGCATGGGGGGGAATGGCGGCACCCAGGCCCTCGCCGTCACGGTACGGCGGGTGGCCCTCGGGCTCATCCCCGCGGGGCGGGCCCACGCGGTCGTGGGGAAGGAACTGCTCGCGGGACTGGTGAACGGGCTCGCCGTGGGGCTGATCGCCACCCTGCTTGCCCTGCTGCTGGGCCACGGGGCCAAGCTCGGCCTGGTCGTCTTCCTGGCGCTGGCAGGCAACCTCTTCGTGGCCGGGACCATGGGCGCGCTCATCCCGCTGGTGCTCAACCGGGTCGGTGTGGACCCGGCGGTGGCGTCATCGATCTTCGTCACCGCCTTTACCGACGTCTGCGGCTTCCTGCTCCTGTTCGGGCTGACCTCCGCGCTGCTGGGGGTGTAAGCGGTTCGGCGGTTCGGCGGTTCGGTGTCTCCGCGGTACGCTGACCAACTTCGCGTATCCCGTATTGCCGAACCGCCGAACCGCCGAACCGCCCTACCGCCCTACCGCCGCCTCCTCACCACCCCAACTGCACTTCCACCCGGCTGTACAGGAACCGGCCGTTGTAGCCGAAGGGGCTCGCGGCCGCCCAGGGGAAGGTGCCGAAGTTGTTGTTGTAGTCCTTGGCCCGGTCGCCGGTGCTGCTGTCCACCACCCGGTTGGAGCTGGGCTGGTCGGGGTAGACGTCGAACAGGTTCCGGGCCCCGATGGCCAGCTTCACCTGGTTGAAGCTGTACCCCAGTTCCAGGTCGATCAGGGTCTTGGGGTCGTACCGCTCGCGGCAGAGGTCGCAGAACCCGGGCTGGGCCGAGGAGAACTTGCCATAGTAGGAGGCGCGGCCCAGGGCGCGGAAGCGCCCGTTCTCGTACTGGGTGGTGAGGGTGCCGCGCCAGTCGGGCCGTTCCTCGGTGATCGCGATGTAGCCCACCGTGTCCATCAGCCCCGGCTCGAGGGAGTTCTGCAGCACGGTCGGGAGGTCGTCGATGTGGGTGATGGTGTTCTTGGTGTAGTTCACCCCGGCATCGAAGGTGAGGGACCCGCTGGCCCCCGCGGGCACCCGGAGGCTGGCCGCCAGGTCCACGCCCTGGGTCTTGGTGTCGAGCCCGTTGGTGAAGTACTGGACCCCGCCCACCCCCGAGAAGCCGCCGCCCGCGAGGATCGCCAGCGTGGTGTCGTCATCAAAGGTGGCGCCGAGCAGGATCCGGTCGTTGATCTTGATATGGTAGAAGTCCAGGGTCAGCGTCAGGTTGTCGCGTGGCGTGACCGCGAGGCCGGCGCTCAGGTTGACCGAGGTCTCTTCCTTCAGGTCCTTGGCGCCCAGCAGCCGCGAGGCGGGGTGATCCACCGGGTAGTTACCCACTTCCACCAGTGAGCCCGCGATATAGCTGGTGGTGATGTGGCTGAAGTAGATCTGGCTCAGCCCCGGGGCCCGGAACCCGGTGCTGGCGGCGCCGCGGAACACCAGCCGCTCGGTGGGCTGGAACCGGAGCGCCAGCTTGCCGGAAATGTTGGACCCGAAGTCGCTGTAGTTCTCGTACCGCCCCGCCAGGTTGGCCAGCACCTGCTCCGAGAGGTCGGTCTCGAGGTCGGTGTAGAAGCCGAAGTTGGTGCGGGAGTTGTCGCTGGCATCGCTGGGGGCAAAGCCGCCGAAGACCGAGGACCCGCCCGGCGCCGGTCCGCTCGAGTCCTGCGCCAGGTGGTTCCCGTTGACCCACGAGGCCCGTTCCCCGGCCGTGATTTCGTACTGCTCCCGCCGCACCGTCCCGCCGATCGCCACGTTGACCGGGTTGGGGAGGCCGATGGTGATTTCCCGCGCGATGTTCACGGCGCCCAGCACCTCGCTCCGCTCCAGCCGGCCGGCGAAGAATGACGTCTGGTTCGGGATCCCGGGGTCGTCGGACGTCCCGAGGGTGCCATCGGCGCCCGGCGCGCAGGCCGTGACCAGGCAGGGACCCAGGGAGGCGTTGAGGGTGTTGCGCAGGTTGTAGTCGAAGCGGTTGCGGCCGTACGTGCCGCCGAAATCAATGGCCCAGCCGCCGGCGCTGGTGCGGAGTCCGCCGGCCACGGAATAGTCGGCCACCTTGGGCCGGAACTCCGGCAGGAAGCCGTTGGGATAGATCTCGGGCCAGTTCCGGTTGCCGTCGAAGTAGCGCCAGTAGCCATTGCCGGTCCCCACCCGGTGGGCGTAGCCGCCGAAGGCGTACAGCTCGGTGCTCCCGCTGCTGCCCACCGGCATCCGGAAGTTGGCGAAGGTCATGGCGTCCTTCTCCAGGCCGTCGCCCCAGTGGAGGTTCGGCTGCGGGATGCCGTTCCGCTTCTCGATGACCTGGCCATCGGAGCCGATGGAGTCGGCGTTCCCCGCCGCGTCCACCAGGTAGGGGTCGGCCCACGCGCGGTTGGTGGGGTCGCGCTGCAGGAATTCGCCGAAGAGCGCCAGCGAGCCGCGGCCCAGCCCGATCCCGATCCCGCCGTTCACGTCCACCGTGGTGCCGTCATTGTTATAGCCCCGGCCGGTGACGTACTGGCCGGCATTGGCGGTCACGAACGGCGCGAACTTCCCCTCCTTGAGCACCAGGTTGACCACGCCGGCGATGGCGTCAGACCCGTACTGTGCCGCGGCGCCGTCCCGCAGCACCTCGATCCGTTCCACCGCGCCGCCCGGGATGGCGTTGAGGTCCACGCCCGAGGAACCCGCGCCCATCCCGTAGGCGAAAGTGTTGAGCACCGCGGTCTGGTGCCGCCGCCAGCCATTCACCAGAACCAGCGTGTGGTCGGGGGAGAGGCCGCGCAGGGTGAAGGGCCGGACGATGTCGTTGGCGTCGGTGACGCTCTGCCGCGGGAAATTCACCGACGGGGCCAGCGCCTGCAGGATCTTGCTGGTCTCGGTGGTCCCCTGTTCCGCGATGTCCTCGGCGGTGAACACGTCCACCGGCACCGCCAGCTCCTCCGCCGCGGTGTGGCGTCCGCGGGAGCCGATCACGACGTCGATCGGCGCCAGCTCGACCGCGGTGCGGTCCAGAGTGAAGTTCTGCTGAACGACGTCCGCTCCCACCACCGTCACCAGGGCCTCGCTCGGGGTGTAGCCGATGGCGCGGACCCGGATGGTGCGCGGGCCGGCAGGGACGCCGCGCAGGGTGTAGCGGCCGGAGGCCGCGGTGGTGACCCGGAGGGTCGTGCCCTCCGCCGAGACGAGAGCTCCGGGAAGCGCGGCCCCGGTACTGTCGGTCACGGTGCCCTGCACGGTGCCCGACTGCGCCGCCGCGGCGCGAGGGGAGGTGGCAAGCAGCAACAGGGCCCCGGCGCACAGGCCGAGGAAGCGGACCACGGGACGTGGCATCCGGACCTCCAAGAGGGGTTGGCACAAGCTGAGGGTGGGGAACAAGCCGGCCCGGGCGAGGTTACGGCCCAATTCCGAGTCCGTCAAGCATCCCACCCCACCCCGCAGCGGGTGGGGGCCAGCCGGGGGTCCCTGAAAGTTGCGTAGGTGGTTCGCTCGGGCGAAGTTACAGCCATGACAGCGGCTCCCCTCTTGGCCGACCTTCGGGCCCGAAAGGCCCCGGCGATCGCGCGCGCCATCTCCCTGGTGGAGAATGCGCGTGCCGGCTTCGAGGAGCTGCTCTCGGCGCTGCATCCCAGCCTTGGCCGCGCCCGCCGGATCGGCATCACCGGCCCTCCGGGCGCGGGCAAGTCCACCCTGACCGAGCACCTGGTCCGGGCGTACCGCGCCCAGGGCCTGACCGTGGCGGTGGTCGCGGTGGACCCGACCAGTCCGTTCACCGGCGGTGCCCTGCTCGGCGATCGCATCCGGATGGAGTCGATCGCCCTGGATCCGGGGGTGTTCATCCGCTCCATGGCCACCCGCGGGTCGCTCGGGGGGCTGGCCACCACCACCCGCGAGGTCTGCGATGTCCTGGACGGCGGCGGCTTCGACCGGATCCTCATCGAGACGGTCGGGGTGGGCCAGTCGGAACTGGACGTGGCCCGCACCGCGGACTCCACCGTGCTGGTGCTGGTCCCGGAGTCGGGGGACGGCATCCAGACCCTCAAGTCCGGCATCATGGAGATCGGCGATCTCTTCGTGGTCAACAAGGCCGACCGGCCCGGCGCCGACCGGCTGCGGCAGGAGATCGAGGTCACCCTCGGCATCCGGCAGGGGAATGCCTTCCGGCATGTGAAGGCGCACCATGGCGTCTCGGCGGCTCGGCGGCTCGGCGACTCGGCCGCGGAAGCTGGGGCCGAGCCGTCGCCCTGGCAGCAGCCCGTGCTCGGCACCATCGCCGCGAAGGGGGAGGGCGTCGCCGAGCTGCTGGCGGCGCTGGACCGGCATCACGACTGGCTGGCCAGCACCGGTGAGCTGGTCCGGCGGCGGCGGCGGCGGCTCTACGAGCGGACCCGCGAGGTGGTGGAACGCGCCGCCCGGCAGTGGATCTGGCAGGAGAGCGGGGCGGAGCAGGCAATCCAGGAGCAGATGGACGCGGTCATGGAAGGGCGGGCGAGCCCGTACGATGTCGCCGCCCTGGTGCTGGACGGACTCAAACAGGGATCCCGGGTATGACGCCCTCGAAGGCCGACGACGCCCGCGAGCTGGCCGAGCGCCTCGAGGCGCGGGAGCGTGAGCTGGAGGCGCTGCGGCGCGAGGTCGCGGCCTGGCGGGCGGCCAACGCCCATCAGCCGCTCCGCACCGACGTGGATTTCACCAGTTGGTCGGGCCGCAGCGTGGAGCCGGTCTACACCCCCGCGGACCTCCGCGCGGACGATCCCTCGCGGGTCGGCCTCCCGGGGGAGTTCCCCTACCTGCGCGGCATCCATCCCACGGGGTACCGCGGCAAGCTGTGGACGATGCGCCAGTTCGCCGGGTTCGGCACGGCGCAGGACACCAACGCCCGCTACAAGTTCCTGCTGGCCCGGGGCCAGACCGGCCTCTCGGTGGCCTTCGACTTCCCGACCCTGATGGGCTACGACTCCGATCACCCGCGTTCGGAGGGGGAGGTCGGCAAGTGCGGGGTGGCCATCAGCAGTGCCCGGGACATGGAGACGCTGTTTGACGGCATCCCGCTGGACCGGGTCTCCACCTCGATGACCATCAACGGCCCGGCGGCGATGCTGTTCTGCTTCTACGTCGCCGCGGCGGAACGGCAGGGCGTGGACCCCGCGAAGCTCCAGGGCACGATCCAGAACGACATGCTGAAGGAGTATATGGCCCAGCATGCCTGGATCTTCCCGGTGGAGCCGGCGCTCAAGGTCATCGTGGACCTCTTCGAGTGGGCCGCGGCCCACACCCCGAAGTGGAATACGATCTCGATCTCCGGCTACCACATCCGCGAGGCCGGCGCGACGGCGGCGCAGGAGCTGGCGTTTACCCTGGCCAACGGCTTCTGCTACGTGGAGCATGGGCTGGAGCGGGGGCTGGACGTGGACGCCTTCGCCCCCCGGCTGTCGTTCTTCTGGGACGTGCACAACGATTTCTTCGAGGAGATCGCCAAGATGCGCGCGGCCCGGCGCATCTGGGCCCGCACCATGCGGCAGAAGTACGGCGCCCGGAACCCGCGCAGCTGGCAGATGCGGTTCCACAGCCAGACCGCCGGGGTATCCCTTACCGCGCAGCAGCCGCACAACAACATCGTGCGAGTGGCCTACCAGGCGCTGGCGGCGGTGCTGGGCGGCACGCAGTCACTGCACACCAATGCCCTCGACGAGACCCTGGCGCTCCCCACCGAGGAATCGGTCCGGATCGCGCTCCGCACCCAGCAGATCCTGGCCTACGAGACGGGCGTGCCCAACGTCGCCGACCCGCTGGGCGGCTCCTACTACGTGGAGGCGCTGACCGACGGCCTGGAGCGTGAGGCCGCCGGGCTCTTCGCGGAAATCGAGGCCCAGGGAGGGGTGGTGCGCGCCATCGAGGGGGGCTGGTTCCAGCGCCAGATCGCCCAGTCCGCCGCCCGGTTCCAGCAGGAAGTGGAACAGGGCCGGCGCACCGTGGTGGGCCTGAACCAGTTCGAGGAGGAGAACGAGCCGCCGGTCTCCATCCTGAAGATCGGGGGCGTGGCCGAGGAGCAGCAGCGCGCCAGCATGCGGGCGCTCCGGGCCGAGCGCGATCAGCCCCGGGTGGAGGCCGCGCTCGAGGCGCTGCGGGCGGCCGCCGCCGAGGGACGCAACGTCATTCCCCCGATGCTCGACTGTGCCCGCGCGTATGCCACCCTGTTCGAGATCCGTCACGTGCTCGAGGGCGTCTATGGGACGTACCGCGAGCCCGTCTTCTTTTAATGCCGGGACGTGTCATGCAGAACCCCGATATCGCCCGCCTGCTGGCGAAGCTCACCAAGCTCCGCACCGACCAGCACCGCGTCGTCACCTGCTACCTCAAGGTCGAGCCGCGGGACCGCGCGCGCGGCAAGTACGTGATCAAGCTCAAGAACCGGGTGCGGGAAGTGGAGCAGGCCCTGGAGGGTCTGGCCCTCCCGCGCGGGGTCCGGGACCAGGTCTCCGCGGACCTCAAGCGGATCTTCGACCAGCTCCGGGAGCCGGCCCGGCTGCCGGCCTCGCAGGGGGTGGCGGTCTTCGCCTGCGGGCCGCTCAAGCTGTTTGAGCTGGTGGGCCTCCCGAGCGTGCACCGTTCCCGCCTCGCAGTGGACCGGACGCCGCTGGTCCGCGAGCTCGCCTCCGTGGAGGACGAGATCGGGACCCTGCTGACCGTGGTGCTGGACCGCACCACCGCCCGGGTTTTCGAGGTCACGGCCTTCGGCGCCGCGGAGCTCGAGACCATCAAGGCCGGCAGCACCCGGGGGGGCCGGTACCATAGCGACCGCGCCGATTCGCCCGGGCAGGGGGAAGCCCAGTTCAACAACCGCATCCGGGAGGAGAAGCAGCGGCACTACGCCGCCATCGCGGAGCGGCTCTTCTTCCACCACCGGCGCCGCCCGGTGCATGGCATCGTGCTGGCCGGGCCGGGCAAGGACGCCGGGGCGGTCGCGGCGTTCCTGCACCCGTACCTCGCGGAGCGCCTCATGGGGGTCGTCAGCCTGAATCCCAAGGAGGCCAAAGTCGCAGTGGTCTACGAGGCCACCCTGGCCGCGCGGGCCGAGTTCGAGCGGGAGTCGGAGCGGAGCATCGCCCGTGGGCTCGAGGAGGCGCTGGGGCAGGGCTGGGCGGTGGACGGTTTCGAGGGGACCCTGCGGGCGCTCGGCCGGGGCCAGGTGCGCACCCTGCTGGTGGATGCCGATGCCCAGGGCCCCGGCTTCCGCTCCAGCAAGTCCGGCCGCCTCTCCCTGACCGAACAGGGGCTCCGCGCCGACGGCGACGTGGTCCCGGTGCTCGACATCGTGGACGAGGCCATCGAGGAGGCGCTCCGCCAGCGGGTCGAGGTCGAAGTGCTGTACGACGACCAGGCCCGCGCGGCGATCGCGAGTCTCGGCGGGCTGCTCCGCTTCCGGTGAGGCTCCGGACCGTTCTCTTCGACGCCGGCAACACCCTCATCTCCCTCGATTATCCGCGGCTCGCCGCGGCGGTGGGAGGGGCCACGGATGT
This sequence comes from Gemmatimonadota bacterium, assembly GCA_033763675.1. GTDB lineage: Bacteria > Gemmatimonadota > Gemmatimonadetes > Gemmatimonadales > GWC2-71-9 > JADJOM01. Next base: position 9,427 of record JANRJZ010000141.1, on the reverse strand, counting down.
CAGCCTGACCGCCGACGGCCTGGCGGGCCAGGCAGGGGCCGCAGCGCTGGCCCTCGAGCGGGCGGACGGCACCGACCGGGAGCGGGCCAGCCGGTACCTGGAGCTGCTGTTCGAGCTGGCGGGCGTGCCCCGCACCCGGATGGAGCGGGTCCGGGAGACGCTGCTGCGCCTGCACCAGGAGCGCCACCTCTTCGGCGCCATGGATCCGGGGACGCCGGCCGCCCTTACCCGCCTGCGCGAGGCCGGCCTCCGGCTGGCGGTGGTCTCCAACAGCGATGGCCGCGCCGAGGAGGCCCTCGCGGCAGTCGGGATCCTGGAGCAGTTCGAGTTCGTGATCGACTCCCAGCTGGTCGGGGTGGAGAAGCCCGACCCCCGGATCTTCCGGATCGCGCTGGAACGGATGGGGCTCCAGCCCGCGGAAGGGCTCTACGTGGGCGACATCTACGAAGTGGACGTGATCGGTGCCCGGCGCGCCGGGCTGGACGTGATCCTGGTGGACCCGCTGGGCCATCACGCGGGGCGGGATGTCCGCACCGCGCGCAACGTCGCCGACGCCGCCGAGCTGGTGCTGCAAGAACGACAGGTCTCCACCTGAGGTCACCTATGGTTGCCGCGCTCGAGAAGAAGGCCCACGCCCGCCCGATCCGCGTCCTCGTGGCCAAACCCGGCCTCGACGGCCATGACCGGGGGGCCAAGGTGGTCGCGGCGGCGCTCCGCGACGCGGGCATGGAAGTGATCTATACCGGGCTGCACCAGACGCCCGAGATGATCGCCACCGCCGCCGTGCAGGAGGACGTAGACGTGGTGGGCCTGTCGATCCTCTCCGGCGCCCACATGACGCTCTTCCCCCGGGTCCGGGCCCTGCTCACCGAGGCCGGCCGTCCCGACATCCTGCTCACCGGTGGGGGGATCATCCCCGAGGAGGATGCCGCCGCGCTGGAGCAGCAGGGGGTGGGCCGCCTCTTCGGGCCCGGCACACCCACAGGCGATCTCATCTCCTACATCGAGCAGTGGGCCGCCACGCACCTGAAGGACTGATCCAGTGGCCACGACCGGCGGCACCCGAACGCCGCGCCTGCGGGCGCTGACGGAGGAATACGCCACCCTCGCGGCCCGGTTGCGGCAGGGCGGCGGCGCCAAGCGCATCGCGAAGATGCACGAGAAGGGGCAGCTCGCCCCGCGGGAGCGGGTGGAGGCCCTGCTCGATCCCGGCACGCCCTGGTGCGAACTGGGCCTCCTGATGGCGTATGACCAGTACGACGGTCAGGCGCCGGGCGCCGGGGTGATCACCGGCGTCGGCGTGGTCGAGGGCCATGACGTGGTGGTGGTCGCCAACGACGCGACCGTGAAGGCCGGCTCCTGGTGGCCCGAGACTATCCGCAAGATGCTCCGCGCCCAGGAAGTCGCGATGCGGCAGCGGATCCCGATCATCTACCTGGTGGACTCGGCCGGCGTGAACCTCCCCTACCAGGGCGGCGTCTTTCCCGGGCAGTACGGCGCCGCCCGGATCTTCTACTACAACTCGCTCATGCGGCGGTACCTCAACGTGCCGCAGATCAGCGCGGTGATGGGCAGCTGCATCGCCGGCGGGGCATACCTGCCGGCCCTCTCCGACGTGATCTTCATGGTCGAGGGGACCAGCTTCATGGGGCTGGGCGGTCCCAACCTGGTGAAGGGCGCCACGGGCCAGACGGTGGACGCCGAGACCCTGGGCGGCGCCGCCATGCACACTTCCGTCTCCGCGGTGGCCCACTACCGCGCCGCCTCCGACGTGGAGTGCCTCCGGATGGTGCGCGGCTACGTCTCCCGCCTCCCCCGGAAGGCCGAGCCGCCGAGCCGCCAGGCCGCCGAGAATCCGGCACGCCCCGTCACCGACCTCTATGACATCCTCCCGGTGGATCACCGCATGTCCTACGACGTGCGCGCGCTGCTGGCCTGCCTGCTCGACGGGGGGCGGTTCGAGGAGTTCCAGGCCGACGTCGGCAAGGAACTGCTCTGCGGCCACGGCGCCATCGAGGGGCGCCAGGTGGCGATCCTCGCGAACGCCCGCACGGTGATCAAGGGCAAGCCGGGCCAGATGCCGCGCATCGGCGGGATCATCTACACCGAGAGCGCGGAAAAGGCGGCGTACTTCATCGAGACCGCGAACCGGCAGCGCCTGCCGCTGCTGTTCGTGCAGGATGTGAGCGGGTTCATGGTGGGTCTCGAGGCGGAGCACTCGGGCATCATCCGGGCCGGGGCCCACTTCGTGGAGGCGATGGCCACCGCCACGGTCCCCAAGCTGGTACTGACCGTGAATCACGCCTCCGGGGCGGGCTACTACGCCATGGCGGGGCAGGGGTTCGATCCCGACTTCATCCTCAGCTGGCCTACCGGGCGGATGGCCGTCATGGAAGGGGAATCCGCGGTCGAGGCGGTGCACGGCCAGGAACTCACCCGCGCCCGGGCGGAGAAGCGGGAACCGGCGCCGGAGGTGAAGCAGGCGGTGGACGCCATGCGCGCCGACTACGAGCACCAGCTCGACGCCAAGTACGCCGCCGCCCGGGGCTACGTGGACGCCATCATCACCCCGGAAGAGACCCGCGACCTGCTGGCCTTCCTGGTGCGGGTTACCCAGCACTTTGACGGCGCGCACCTCGGACCCTTCGTGCTGCCGCCCCTCGGATGACGCCGCGACCGCGCGGTGCCCTCGGTGGCGTCCTCACCCTGCTGCTCGCCTGCGCCGGCGCGCCGGCCGCGCCGCGGCCGAACGTGGATCCGGTGCGGACCGCCCCGCCCCCGTCCACCGTGCCGGCGGAGCCGGAGCCGGAACCGATCATCCCCGCCCGCGAGGCCTATCGCCGGGGCTGGATGCCGCTCGCGCCCACCGGCGTGCCCGAGTTCCTCAAGCTCCACCCGACCTACGATGGCCGCGGCGTGCTGATCGCGATCCTCGACAGCGGCCTCGACCCGGCGATCCCGGGGCTCGGCAGCACCAGCACCGGCGAGAAGAAGATCCTGGACCTGCGGGATTTCTCGGGGGAGGGGCGGGTGGCGCTGGCCCCGCTCACCCCGCAGGGCGATGAAATCGTCGTGGGCGGCCGGCGACTCACCGGCTTCAGCCGGATTCGCGCCCTCGCCGTGGGCGGTCCCGTATACGGCGGGACCCTCGCCGAGCGGCCGCTGGGCGAGCTGCCCGCCTCGGACCTGAATGGAGACCGGGACGACGCCGACACCCTGGCCGTGGTGGTGGCGCGGGCCAGCGACGGCTGGGTGCTCTTCGCCGACACCGACGGGGACGGCTCGTTCGCCAACGAGCGGGCCGTGCACGACTACCTCACCGCCCGCGAGACCTTTGCCTGGCGCACCGGCGCCCGTGCGCCGACCATCACCATCGCCGCCAACCTGGCCGACTCGGCGGGGGTGCCCCGGCTCGACCTCTACTTCGATACCAGCGCCCATGGCTCCCACGTGGCAGGCATCGCCGCCGGCCACGACCTCTACGGGGTGGCGGGCTTCGACGGCGTGGCACCCGGCGCGTTCCTGCTCGGGCTGAAGATCGCCAATAACGCCCAGGGCGGGATCTCCACGACCGGCAGCATGCTGCGGGCGATGGACTACGCCATCCGCTTTGCCCGGGCCCGTCGGTTGCCGCTGGTGCTGAACCTGAGCTTCGGCGTGGGCAACGAGACGGAGGGGGAGGCCCGGATCGACGCCCTGGTGGATTCGGTGCTGGCCCTCCATCCGGACCTGGTGTTCACCATCAGCGCCGGCAACGACGGGCCCGGGCTCTCCACCATGGGCTACCCGGGCTCCGCTTCCCGGGCCCTCACCGTGGGCGCCACCTTCCCGGCGGTGTTCCTCGGCGCGACCGGCCGCGGCGGCGATCCGATCGCCTATTTCAGCTCGCGGGGCGGCGAACTCGCCAAGCCCGACATCATCACCCCCGGCATGGCCTACTCCACCGTCCCCCGGTGGAATACCGGCGACGAACGAAAGGGAGGCACCAGCATGGCGTCGCCCCACGCCGCGGGGCTGGTGGCGCTGCTCCTTTCCGGGGCCGCCCAGGAAGGCCGTGTCGTCCTCGCGGGCCAGGTGCGGCAGGCGCTGATGGTGACGGCCCGTCCGCTGGCGGCGTCCACCTATCTCGATGACGGCACCGGCCAGCCCGATGTCGGCGCGGCCTGGCGCTGGCTGGTGCAGGGGCGCACGGTGCCCGAGATCACGGTGCAGGCCGCGGGGGTCGCGGGAAGCGCGATCTTCCGGCAGGTTCGCCTCGGGGCGCCGCTCGACACCGCGCCCCGTTTCGTCCTGACACTCCCGGCAGGGTCCGCGCCGCTCCCCGTCACCCTCCGTTCCACGGCCCCCTGGCTCTCCGCGCCAGGGAGTCTCACCCTTGGCGCCGGCCGGAATGCCGTCGAGCTCGCGATACGCCCGTTCGCACTGGCCGAGCCGGGGGTGTATTCCGGAGTCGTTACGGGGTGGACCGCGGACACTCTGCTGGGACCCGTCTTCCGGCTGGTGGCGACGATTGTTCGAGCCGATACCGGCGAGACGATCGCCGCGGACCTGGGCCTGCTCGCCGCCGGCGCGACCGGCCGCGCCTTCTTCGAGGCCATGACGGCGCGACCCTTTGCCCTCGCGGTCAGCACGGCCGAGCCGGGGGAGCAGGTGCTGGTATACCTGCATGAACCCGGCGGCCAGCCGTATCGCGAGGGTAACGGCATCGGTGCCGGGTCGGGAGAAGCCGCGGGCCTGATCATGGTGGATGCGCGCGACGTCGTGCCCGGCTTCTACGAGGCGGCGATCGTCGCCCCGCCGCTCGATGGCGCGCAGGCCACGCTGGTCGTGCGCCAGAGCCCGCTCACGCTGCACGCCGGCCGGGAAGGCCCCGGGATCAGCATCCGGCTCGGCAACCTCAGCCCGGACGACGTCGCCACCGAACCGTTCGTGGTCCTGGTCGGCGCCGAGCGTACCGCCCGGGTGGAAGCCGGCGGCTCGGCGGTGGAGCGGGTGCGCTTCCAGGTGCCGGACTGGGTGGTGCATGCCTCGGTGGATGTCTCGCTCGATCGCGGCGCCTGGCCCCAGTTCACCGATCTCGGCATGACGATGCTCGATGGCCAGGGACGCCAGCTTGGGAAGTCCCCGCTCAATTACGCCTTCGGCCGCCTGCATGTGGACCTCACCGACCGGGCCGGCGCCCCGCGCGAGGCGGAGCTGGCCCTCTTCCCCGGCTTCGCGGATCCGGCGGGCGTGCGGCCCTGGTCCGCGACGGTGTCCATCCGGCTCTATGCCGATTCGGCCCATGTCACTCGAACCCGCGGCGAGGCGGTCACGGTGCCGGCCGGGGGCAGCGCCACAGTGCGTGTGCCCTTCCCGGAATCCCGGCTCCTGCTCGGGACCGCCTTCGTGCCGCTGGGGATCGTCGTGGTCCCCGAGGACGAACAGACCTGGACCCTCGAGGTCCCCCTTCCGGCGCCCGGCGCCCCGCTCAATCCATGACTGAACGCATCGTCCGCGTGGCCGCCGGCCAGGGGTTCTGGGGGGACTGGCTGGAGGCCCCCGTCCGCCAGGTGCAGGGCGGCCCGATCGACTACCTGATGATGGACTACTTGGCCGAGGTGACCATGTCCATCATGCAGAAGCAGAAGTCCCGCGACCCGAAGTACGGGTACGCCCGGGACTTCGTGCCTCTGATGGAGCGGATCCTGCCGGACATCGCGGCGAAAGGGATCAAGGTCACCAGCAACGCCGGGGGGGTGAATCCCCGGGCCTGCGCCGAGGCGGTGCGGGACGTGGCGCGGAAGCTCGGCCTGGCCGGCCAGGTGCGGATCGCGCTGGTGAGTGGCGACGACATCCTTCCCCGGCTGGATGACCTGCTCGCCCGGGGCCATGAGCTGCGGGACATGGATACCGGCCGCCCGCTCTCCGACATCCGCGACCGGGTGCTCTCGGCCAATGCCTACCTGGGCATGGCCCCGATGGTGGAGGCGCTCCGCCGCGGAGCGCAGGTCGTGATCACCGGCCGGGTCACCGACACGGGGCTCACCCTGGGGCCGCTGTTTCATGAGTTCGGCTGGAGCCCGGATGACTGGGACCGGGTCGCGGCGGGCACGGTGGCGGGGCACATCATCGAATGCGGGGCGCAGTCGAGCGGAGGCAACCTGCTTCGGGACTGGCGCAAGGTGAAGGGGCTCGCGAACCCGGGGTTCCCGATCGTCGAGGCCAGGGCGGACGGCAGCTTTGTCGTGACCAAGCATCCCGGCACCGGCGGGGTGGTGAACCTCGCGAGCGTCACCGAGCAGCTGGTGTACGAGATGGGTGATCCCCACACTTATATCACGCCCGATGGGGTGGCGGACTTCACCTCGATCCAGCTGGCACAGGCGGGGAAGGACCGGGTCCGGGTCAGCGGGATCCGCGGCGGGCCGCGCACCGACAAGCTCAAGGTCTCGATCGCGTACTTCTACGGCTACAAGGCGGTCGGCACCCTGGTGTACAGCTGGCCTGAGGCGTACGACAAGGCCCGGGCCGCCGACCGCATCCTCCGCCAGCGGCTCCAGGACCTGGGGCTCGAGTTCGAGCAGATCCTCACCGAGTTCGTCGGGGTCGATGCCACCCATGGACCGCTCGCCCGGCCGCCGGATCCCGACGCCCCCGAGGTACAGCTGCGGATCGGGGTCCGGGGGAAGGACAAGGCGGCCGTGGAGCGCTTCACGCGGGAGATCGCCCCCCTCGTTCTCACCGGGCCGCCGAGCGTCACCGGCTTCGCCGGCGGCCGCCCGGAGGTGCAGGAGGTGGTGGCCTACTGGCCCGCGCTCATCGACCGGACCGAGATCGAACCGCACGTGCGGGTGGAGGTGCTCGATGCCTAGGATCCAGCTGCGCTGGCTGGCGCACGCCCGCTCCGGGGACAAGGGCGACACGGCGAATGTCGGCCTCATCGCGCTCGATCCGGCGTGGTACCCGCTGCTCGAGAAGCAGGTGACCCGGGCCCGGGTCGCGCGCCACTTCAAGGGAATGGTGAAGGGGGTGGACCGCTTCGAGCTGCCCAACCTCCACGCGCTCAACTTCCTGCTGCACGGCGCGCTGGACGGCGGCGGCACCATCTCGCTCAAGACCGACGCCCAAGGCAAGGTCTACTCCACGGCGCTGCTCCGGATGGAGATTGAGGTCCCGCCGGCCATTGCGCGGACGGTGCCGCGCCCCCGGGGCGGCTGAGCGGCGCATGGCCCTCCTCACCAGCGTCGCCGCCGGGGTCCTGACCCTGACCCTCAACCGCCCCGAGAAGCGCAACGCCCTTGATGCCGCGACGGTGGAAGCGCTCTTGGCGGCGCTGGACCAGGCGCGGCTCGACGCCGCGGTCCGGGTGATCGCGATCCGCGGGGCGGGGAAGGATTTCTGCGCCGGCGCCGACCTCGACGAACTGCTGGCCTCGGTGGCGCTTTCGCCGGAAGAGAACGAACGGGCGGCCCGGCGCCTGGGCGAGGTGTTCGCCCGGCTCCGGGAGCTGGAGAAGCCGGTGGTGGCGCTGGTGCAGGGCCGGGCGCTCGCGGGCGGGGCGGGGCTGGCCACCGGCTGCGACCTGGTCCTGGCCGCGCATTCCTCCCAGTTCGGGTACCCGGAGATCCAGCGTGGCTTCGTCCCGGCCATGGTCATGACCCTGCTCCGCCGGCAGGTCGGGGAGAAGAGCGCATTCGACCTCGTGGCCACCGGCCGCCTGCTGCGCGCCGAAGAGGCGCGGCAGCTTGGCCTGGTCTCGCGTGTCCTGCCCGATGCGACCTTTGACTCCGAGGCGCAGGCGGTGCTGGCCCAGCTGGCCGGGGCCAGCGCCTCCGCCCTGGCCCTGACCAAGCGGCTGTTCTACGAGCTGGATGGCCAGGGTTTCCGGGAGGGAATCGCGCTGGGGGCGCGGGTCAACGCGCTGGCCCGGATGCATCCCGACTTCCGCACCGCCATCGCCGCGTTCCTCAAGCCATGAACCCGCGCTTCTCCCCCGCGGCCTTCCGGCTCTACTTCGCGATCCTCGGCTTCCTGCTCGCGGCGGCGGCGGTCGCGCTGGATAACCGGTACCTCGTCTGGGCCGCGCTCGCGGTGCTGAGCGTGGCGCTCATGCTTCGGCTCTACCTGGGCCGACGGGGTCGCTGAGCTTCAGTGCCGGCGCGCTCCTGATCGACGGGCGGAGTCGGAGCCGGGGCACGGGGCAGGGGGACGACGGGCGCTTGGCCACCGCACGCCCGGAGTCCCCCTGTCCCGGGCCCTGGCGATCCAGTCTGCCGCTCGGCTACCGCACGCCCCGAACCCCACCGGTGACGCGCAGCCAATCCAGGGCCGGCCGATCCTCCTCACAGCGTCTAACTGATCCTCCCGCCGATTCCCGCCCCATCCCGCGTTTCCCTGAGCACATGATGCGCCACGACCGCAGCTATTCTCGCGGGCATGACGCTCCTCGCCGACCGCATCGCCGATGCCCGCCGCCTCCTGCACGGCCACTACGGTTTCGCGGACTTCCGCCCGCTGCAGCGCCGGGTGGTGCAGTCGGTGCTCGCCGGCCGCGACACGCTGGCCGTCCTCCCCACCGGAGGCGGCAAGTCCATCTGCTTCCAGGTCCCGGCGCTGGTTCTCGGGGGGCTCACGGTCGTCATCTCGCCGCTCGTGGCCCTCATGCAGGACCAGGTGGAGGCCCTCAGCCGGCGCCGGGTCGGCGCGGCCACCCTCAACTCGCTGATGCCGCGGGAGGAGCAGGCTGCGGTGCTGGAACGGATCGGCCGCGGGGAGCTGAGCCTGCTCTACGTCTCGCCGGAGCGGGCCCCATCGCTCGCCCTGGAGCTGCTCCGTCGAGGGATCCGGCCGCGGCTGCTCGCCGTGGACGAGGCGCACTGCATCACCGAATGGGGGCATGACTTCCGGCCGAGCTACCGGCAGCTGGCGCGCATCCGGGCCGAGCTGGGCCGCCCGCCGGTGGTGGCACTGACCGGCAGCGCCACACAGGCGGTGCGCGAAGACATCATCACTTCGCTGCAGCTCACCCGCCCGGACCTCCATCTCGCTTCCTTTGATCGGCCCAACCTCCGCTTCGAGGTGGAGCTGCTCAAGGGCACGGCGGAGCGCCTCCCCCGTACCCGGGAGCTGCTGGCGCCAAAGACGGGACTCGCCATCGTATACGTGAGCACCCGGAACAGCGCCGACGCCGTGGCCCAGGCGCTCTGGTTCGCGGGGCACCGGTCGGCGCCCTACCACGCGGGTCTCACCCGGGAGCGGCGGGCCGAAGTGCTGCAGCGCTTCGTGGCGGAGGATCTCGACGTGGTGGTGGCCACCTCCGCCTTCGGCATGGGCATCGCTGCCCCGCGCGGGCGGCAGGTGATCCACTGGGGGATGTCCCCGACACCGGAGGCGTACTATCAGGAGGCGGGCCGAGCCGGGCGGGACGGACAGGAGGCGCGGTGTG
>JANRJZ010000140.1:0-11000 GCA_033763675.1 Gemmatimonadota bacterium | reverse complement strand
CCGCCAACGCATGGGCCACCGCGACCCACATCGCCCCCGTGTGGTGCAGCACCCCCCATGAGTACACGACATCATGGGTTCCAAGTGAGGCGATGTAGCCCGGATCCAGCACCGAGCCCTGCTCCACCACCCAGTTGGCATCTTCGGCGAAGTACTGTCGGCGCAATTCCCGGGTGCACTCCACCGAGTCCGTGTCATAATCAAAGGAGTGGACCCGGGCACCGAGGCGGCGCGCGGCAAGGCTGAACAGCCCGCTTCCAGAGCCGATGTCGAGGAATCTGAGGCCGGTGAGATCATCCCGGCCCGTCAGCGACCGCAGAGAGTCCTCCGCGGCACGGATCCGCTCCTCATCCAACAGCCGGAGAAACGATGCCCAGTTGCGTCCGAATGCGAATCTCGGCGCTGCGGCTTCCATTGCCGCGTCGAATCGAGGCATGGTTTAGGCCGCTCCCCGCCACGCCTGAAACATCAGCACGTCCCACAGCAGGTACTGCCAGTCCCGGGTCCCGGCCTGGTGCTCATCCCAGGTGCGCCGCATGATCGCCGCATCGAAGATCCCGTCCTCGCGCAGCCGCCGCCCATCCAGCAACCCCTCCCCCCACGCGCGGAGCGGCCCCCGCAGCCAGGCCTGGATCGGCACCCCGAACCCCATCTTCGGCCGGTCGGTGACGGCGGGCGGGACATGGCGGCCCAGCAGCCGCTTGAGCGCCGGCTTCCCGCCCCCGACCATCGAGCGGAGCCCGGGCGGCATCCGCCACGCCAGTTCGTACACCCGGTGGTCCAGCAGCGGCGCCCGCGACTCGAGGCTGACCGCCATCGCCGCCCGGTCCACCTTCACCAGGATGTCGTCCGGCAGGTAGCTCACACTGTCGAGGTACATCATTCGCGGCAGCGGCTGTTCCACCCCGAGCCAGCGCGCCGGATCGGTGAGCGCGGTGGGCGGCTCGACTCCGCCGAGCACGACCTCCTCCGGCCGCCGCCAGTGAGACACCAGGTCCCGGTACACCTGCTCGAAGCTCTCCTGCGTGAGCAGCTCGCCCGCCTTGTGCATCCGGTCCCCGGTCACCCGGCCGCGAAACCCCGCCGGCATGGCCGGTCCGAACGGCGCCAGCACCCGATCCCAAGCCGGCGCCGGCACCAGGGCGATGGCCCGGCCCGCCGCCCGCCGGAGCGCCCGCGGCACCCGCCGCACGTTCCGCCACACCCGCTCCCCCAGCCCGTAGCGCGCGTAGCCGCCGAACAGCTCGTCCCCTCCATCCCCCGAGAGACTCACCGTCACATGCCGCCGGGCCATCGCCGCCACCAGGCTGGTCGGCACCTGCGAGCTGTCGGAGAACGGCTCGTCGTACATCGCCGGCAGCCGCGGCACCACATCCAGCAGGTCCTGCGGCGTGATCATGAGCTCGGTGTGTTCCGTGCCCAGGTGCGCCGCCACCGCCCGCGCATGCCGTGCCTCGTCCCACTCCGCCTCGTGAAATCCGATGGTGAAGGTGCGCACCGGCCGCGCGCTCTGCCGCTGCATCAGCGCCACCACCAGCGAGGAATCCACCCCGCCGGAAAGAAAGGCGCCGAGCGGCACGTCGGAGATCATCTGGTCCCGCACCGTGGCCTCGAGCTGCCGCTCCAGCGCCTCGAGGTACTCCCCCTCCCCGCCGCCGAAGGGCGCCGCAAGTCCCGCCGCCGCCGCCTCCCGGGCCGACCAGTAGCTGACCAGCTCCGGTGCACCCTCAGGCATGCGGAACCGGGCCACCCGCCCCGGCTCCAGCTTGCGAATCCCCTGGTAAATGGAGTAGGGAGCGGGGATGTAGTTGTGCCGCAGGAAAAGCGTGACGGCGCCCCGATCAATCTCCGTCGGGCACCCCGGATAGACCCGGAGCGCCTTGAGCTCCGACCCGAACAGCAGCACCCCGCCCGCCCGGCCGTAATAGAGCGGCTTCTCCCCCAGCCGGTCCCGGGCCAGCGATAGCACCCGCTCCTCCCGGTCCCACAGCGCCAGCGCGAACATCCCGACACTGGCCCGCAGCGCCTCGAGCAGCCCCACCCGCTCGATCAGCGCCAGCAGCACCTCGGTATCCGAGTGCCCCCGCCACCGCGCGCCGTGACGCTCCTCCACCCGGCGCAGCTCCTGGAAGTTGTAGATCTCGCCGTTGTAGATGATGACGTAACGGCCGGAGGCGGACACCATCGGCTGGTGCCCCTCAGGGGAGAGGTCAATGATCGAGAGTCGGCGGTGGCCCAGGGCGAGGCCGGCGGCGGGATCGAGCCACTGCCCTTCATCATCCGGACCGCGGTGGCGGATTGCGTCCGTCATCCGCCGCAGCGTGGCAGCGCCCTCCTCACGGCCGAAGCCCGGGCCCCAGAACCCGGCGATGCCGCACATCAGTCAGTCATCCAGCGGCGCCGCGAGGGCCCGCTCCCAGTACGACGCGAGCCCGAGGTCCGCCACCTTCCGTTCCAGCAAGGGCCGGTCAATCTGCGCCTCGCTCACCCGCAACATCCAGCCGATGTCCCGGAGGTGCCGGTCGGAGGCCCCCTGCTGGCAGAATCGCAGCTTCTGCAGAATCACGTACTCGGGAGAGCCGACCCATCCCTCCACCGCGCCGAGCGAGACCCGGCGCCGGTGGTCGAACCCCCAGGCCTGGAGCGGGTCGCGGCCGGCAAGATAGATGTCCGCGCGCAGCATGGTGTCGAGCTCGATCAGGTTGAAATGCCCATGCTGGTCGCGCCGCACTTCCTCCAGAACGGTCTCGAGTGGTGGGAGGTAGAACCGCGCGGGGTCAAACTGCCGCAGCAATGTGGCCGCCTGCCGGCTGGGGAGTCGCAGCACGATATCAATGTCGTTCGTCAGCCGGGGCTCGCCGTACGCGATCGCCGCCACCCCGCCGGTCACCAGGTATTCGACGCCGGCGGCCTCGAAGGCCGGCAGGAATAGCGCGGCTGGATCAGGAGCGTTCATGCCCCAGCCACGCGCCCACCCGACGTCGCACTTCGGCCTCGGTCAGCTCCGGCTCCGCCGTGCGCAGAGCGGCCAGCTTGGTGTCCCAGGCGAAGCGCCGCAACCCCCATGCGATTTCCAGCTTTCGCGCGGGAGTCATCGCCTGATAGCCCTCCACCTGCAGCTGCAGCACCGCCGGGGAGACTGGCATCAACGCTCCAGCGGCCGTCCAGCCGCGCATTGCGTCATGGGGCTGTCACCTGTAAGGGATTGCCAAGGGCCGCGATCCGCGACTGGATCGACCCCCGGTTCATAGCAGTACCACGGTCGGAAACTATTTGGCCCACATCAACTTGGGTAGACTTGCCGCCGCTCACCGGCGGGGCGGGCCGAGCGCCACGACCTCGCGCAACGCATGCCGCATCGCCGCCCCCAGGAGCGGCGCCGGATAGGCCGCCAGGAACTCCTCCGGCGGGTCCACATACAGCCAGAAGATCTCCATGCACTGGCTGTCGGTGAGCTCGTCAATCCAGTCAGCCCCCCGTCCATCCGGGGGCAGCAGCGGCGTCGTCATCCCTCTCCCCTCACGTGGTGAATCCCCCGGTCCCGGCCCTATTCGAACCGCGCCCCGAACCGCTCCGCCCAACTGCTCAAACTCACGCAGCGCCACACCAGGTAGGGGTCGGCCCGGCGCCCACCCCCCTGCCACCGGCGCCGCACCTCCCCGGCCCGGACGCCGGGCAGCCCACCCACATGCTCCAGCCGCTCCGCGATCCACGGCGCCAGCGCCTCGAACCAGGCCCGCATCGGCACCGAGAAGCCGATCTTGTCCCGCCGGTCCAGCACCAGGTCCGGCACGATGCCCCGCATCGCCCGCCGGAAGACCGCCTTCCGGGTGCCGTCCGCCGCGAGAAGGTACTCCTCGGGGAGGGAAAAGAGCAGTTGCACCAGCCCCGGCGTCAGGAACGGCACCCGGTTCTCCAGCGAGAAGGCCATGGCGTTCCGGTCCTCGTAGCGCATCAGCGCCTGCACCTGGGACTCGCGCAGGTTGTGGTCCAGCATGGCGCGCATCACTCGCGGCCCGCGGGCGCTCCAGAGAGGCGCCGGCCCCACCCCGCGCTCCGCGAACCACGCCTCATCGAGCCAGGCCGCCCTGCCTCGCGCCGCTCGCCACCGCGCCCGCAGCGGGGTGACCACCGACCCCGGAAGCGCCATTCCCGCCGCCACCCGGAGCGCCCCCAGCATGCCACCGCTGTAGGGCGTCACCGAACGCCGGGCGCCGCGCACTGCCCGGAGCCACTGCCCCTGGCGGAGCAGCGACGCCAGCCGGGCCGGCACATACCGATCGTACCCGGCGAGGGTCTCATCGGCCCCCTGCCCGCCGAGCACCACCTTCATCCCCGCCTCCCGCGCCAGCCCCAGTACCCGGTACTGGGCGTAGATCGCCGGATTGGCGACCGGCTCCCCCTGGATCGCAGAGAAGGTGTCGATGTCCCGGCGGAGGTCCGTCGGCGCGAGCGTGAGCCTGTGCGCCACCGCCCCCACCCGCTGGTTGACCGCGTCGCTGAACGTCCGCTCGTCAATCCGGGTATCCGCCGGCAGGTATGTGAACGTGTGCAGCGCCGCCCCGGGGCCCAGCAGCTGCCGGGCCGCACTCACCACGGCGGAAGAGTCCAGCCCCCCCGAGAGCGCAAAGCCCAGCGGCACATCGCTCCGGAGGTGCAGCCGCATGCTGTCGAGAAAGGCCTCCCGCACCAGTTCGGCCGCCGCCTCGAACGAGACCTCCAGCTCCCGGTCCAGATCGAGCTGCCACCAGCGCGCCGGCACCGCGTTCGCCGGACGGTCCAGGTCCACCACCATGAGGTGCGCCGCCGGCAGCTGCCGGATATCGGCGAACAGGGTCGCCCCGCCGGAATCGGTGGTGGCCGCCGTCAGGAAGCCGTGGTACCGGCTCGGGTCCACCCGGCGGCTCACCCCGGGGAATTCGAGGATGGCCCCGATCTCGGAGGCGAAGACCAGGGTCTCCCCGGTGATCGCGTAGTAGAGCGGCTTGATCCCGAACGGATCGCGCACCAGGGTGACCCGTCGCGCCAGCCCGTCGTGGATCGCGAAGGCGAACATCCCCACCAGCCGCGCGAGCCCCGCCGTGCCCCACTCGGCAAAGGCGGCGAGCAGCACCTCGGTATCGCTCTGCGAGTGGAAGGTGCGGCCCAGCCGCTCCAGCTCCGCGCGCAGCTCGCGGTAGTTGTACAGCTCCCCATTGTAGACCAGCGTCCACCGGCCGTCGCTGCTGGTCATCGGCTGGTGGCCCGCAGCGGAGAGGTCGAGGATCGCGAGCCGGCGGTTGCCCAGTCCGGCGCACGGCGTGCCAGGGTTTGGCACTACCGGGAGGGTCACCTGCCCCGAGTCGTCGGGGCCGCGGTGGCGCAGGCGGTCGAGGGCCCGTCCGAGCGCTTCTCCCTGGCCCGGCTGGGCCGCCCGGGTGATGAACCCCGCGATGCCGCACATCGCTACCGGCCCCGTTTCATGGCGCCAGCCGCACGATGCCGCCCAGGCAGTGGAGGTCGTAGCCGTGCGGCGCCGGAGGGACGCTCCCTGGCGAGTGCGTGGTCTCGCGCTCCTCGTAGCCCAGCACCCCGCCGTAGCGCACCGCCGCGCCATCCACGGTGATGAGCGGCTCCACGAACCGCGGAAAGAGCCCGGCCGTGAAGTGCCAGACCCGCTCCACTCCCCAGCGCGCGAAGTCAATCATCCGGCTCCCCGGCCGGACCCTTGGCGCGAGCGTCGCCAGCGACTCGTCCTGGGGCCTGGGAGCTGTCCGCCCCCCCGCGACGTCCGCCAGCACCCGGCCGAGCAGCGCCGCGCCCCGCTCCGCGTTCAGGCGGTTGAGCCGCTCTACCGGGAATCCCCGGGGCAACGGGAACGATTCCTGTCCCAGGATCGCGCCGGCGTCGGCCCGGTCGGTGACTTCATGAACGGTCAATCCGGTCTCGTGGTCGTTGTGATGGTAGATCCAGAAGAGGGGAAGCGGGCCCCTATGCCGGGGCAGCAGCGCCGCATGGACGTTGAGGGTCAGCGCCGGCGGGTGGGTGAGGATCTCGCCGCGCAGGAGCCACGGATAGCCCGCGATGCAGATGACATCCGGCCGCGCCCTCCGGACCGCGTCCGCGATTACGGGGTCGTCTCCGCCGTGCGCCTCCCAGAGCGGCGCGCCGGATCGGCGGGCGGCCTCCACCAGCGTTCCGGCGCGGCGAAGTCCGAGGGTCCGGGCCGCGGCCCCCAGCAGCCGACGCACGGAGCGGCCGGCGGGCGCCGGGCGCTCCCGCGGCCGTGGCTGGACCACACCCACCAGCTGGTGTGCCTCGCCGATGGCGCCGAGGGCGGCCAGGGAGAGGGCGCTGTCCACACCGAAGAAGACCACGCGCATCGTGTACCTGTTCCGAAACAGTACATGGCCGCCGGGGACGCGTCATTGACGACCCGGCCGGAGGGTTGTAACTAAGGTGTTCGCGGGGCAACGCTTCCACCACCATTTATCCGGCGCGACATGCTGCTGCTCCAGGCCGAAAGCACCGCCCGCCTGCTGGATCCGATCCGTCCCAGCCACCTCGGCGCGGAACTGAGCCGGGGCGTCGTCAGCCTGCTCGACGCGATCCTGCCCCTCGGCTCGGCCACCGGATTCGCGGCCGCCGTGCGGCTCCCCGAGTTGTTCGCCGGCGTGATCAAGGCCGGGTATCTGGTCTCGCTGCTCTTTGCCATTTTCTTTGTGCTGGAGCACTTCAGCAAGTCGGATCAGTCGCGCTACCGCTCCCGGGTGTTTCGGCAGGACGTGGCCTATGCCGTGTTTTACCACGGGGGCTTCTACACCATTCTAATCTGGGCCGGCATTGCCAATGCGCTCGAGCCGCGCCTCGCGTTCCTCCGGATCAATGCGCTCGCCGGATTGCCGGCGGTGGCACACGTCGCCCTCTACTGGCTGCTGGGTGATTTCATTCACTACTGGGTCCACCGGCTGGAACACAAGTGGGCGCCGCTCTGGGCCATCCACAGCGTCCATCACGTCCAGGAGGAGATGACCTTCGTCAGCACCTTCCGGATGCATCCGCTGGAGCAGCTGCTCAACAACCTGGTGATGGTGGTCCCCCTCCTGATCATCGGGGTGCCCACCCAATCCTGGTTCCTCCTGGTGATCGGACTCCAGATCTTCGACGGTGCACAGCACTCCGCCCTGGACTGGACCTATGGCCGGGCCTACTACATCCTGGTGAGCCCGCGATTCCACGCCCTGCACCACTCCACTGATCCGCGGCACTACAACGGCAACTACGGCAAGATCCTGAGCCTCTGGGACTTTATCTTCGGGACCGGTGTGGTGGCCGAGCGCCCCTCCCGTATCGGAGTTGAGGGACTCCCGGTGCCCCGGAGCCTGTGGGCCCAGTTGATTTCCCCGTTCCGGATCCTCTTCCGGCGTGGGGCGGAACCGGCGCCGGAGGCCACGGAGCCACCCCCCCGGGCCGCCACCGCGGGGACCGTGGCATGAGCACCCTCTACCGCCGCAACCCGGCCATCGAGGCGTCTCCCATGCAGGGGGAGTCGCTGCTCTTCGACCCGGCCACCAACCGCTTCTGCCTGCTCAACGGCACCGCCGCGTTCGTCTGGGACCGGCTGCAGGAGCCCGCCACCGCGGAGCATCTCGCGGCGGAGGTCGCCCGCCACTTCGAGGCGCCGGAGCCCGCCCGGGTGGAACAGGAGGTCCGCGCCGCCCTCCAGAAGTTCGCGGACCTTGCGCTAGTCACCCGGGAAGCCGTACTCTAGAGACAGTCGTCCCCACCACCCAGGAGCAGGCACATGGAAAACAAGGCCCAATCGAACACCCCGGCGGGCGAGACCGTCCGGCGCCCGTACGAGGCCCCCGAAGTGATGGTGATGGATGAGAAGGAAGTGCTCAAGGTCTTCCAGGTCACCAGCGCCGGCGTGTCGTGGTGGGGCTGAGCCTCAGGCGCTGACGCTCGACCGCAGGGTGGGACCCGCTGGACACAGGGACGGGGTATGTCGTGACTGAGGTCGTGCCGGCGTGGTGGCAGGCTGCCCCCGCCCTGGCGCGGCAATTGGACGCGGCCCCCGTCCCCGCCGTTTCGGAGTGGTACCGGCTCGGGGATGGCTACCTCGAGATCCGCTCGGACGATGGTCCCTTCCGGGAACGGCTGGAGCTGCTCTTCCGTGAATGCGCCGTCCCGGAACCCGGGGCGGAGGGGCTCCCCCGGGTCCGCTGCACCGTCCGGGCACCAGCGGGCGCCGACGTCGCCCTGGTGACCTTCGACGACCCGGAGCCCCTCGACCAGGTCCGGTTCTCCCTCGAGCTCTTTCCGGACCGCGGCTACTCCGAAGCGCCCTCACCCATCGCCGACTGGCGCCTCCTGACCCTCCCCACCCCCGGCGGGACGGGAAGCCTGGCCATCTCCGGCGATTGGTTGCTGGTCCACCATGCCACCCCGTGGCAGGCGCTGGTCGGCAGCCTCGCGATGAGCCGGCTGTTCCGGTTGCAGCGGGGCCTGGTCTTCCTCCACGCCGGCTCGGTCGGAATCGGGGGGAGCGGCGTCCTCCTCGTCGGGCCCAAGGGGGCCGGGAAGACGACGCTCTCCCTGGCCCTCGCGGCCCGGGGCCATGCGCTGCTCGGGGACGAGATCGCGGCGGTGCGGCTGGCGTCGCTGGAACTGGTGCCGGTGCGCCGCTCGCTGGCGGTGCGGGACGGCCCCCGGGCCGCCGCCGTCGGGGCCGCGCTGGATGGGGCACAGGCGCCGTACGAGCCATTCCCCGACGGCACCCGGCGCCGCCGGGCCTTTGCCGGACAGCTCTTCCCCGAACCCGCCGAGGCCCTGCCGCTCCGGCGGCTGGTCTTCCTCGGCGGGAAGGGACCCGCGGCCCGGCTGGAGCCGGCGCCCGCCGGCCGTGAACTGCTCGGCCTACTGACCCCACTCGGGGCCACGGCCTGGGGCCGCTCACCGATTCACCTGATGCGGGACCTGCTCCGGCTGGTGAGCGAGGTGCCCGCCGTGCGGCTTGAACTGGGACCACCCGAGGCGACCGCGGAACTGCTGGCCACCTCCCTGGAGGATTGATGGGCGAGACGATCAGACAGAAGGCCGATCGCGTCGGCACCTTCCGGTACATCTCGGTCTTCCTGATGGAGACCCTGGCCCGGTGGATCCCGACCACCCCGGAGCTCGAGGCCAAGGTCTTCTTTGGCCGGCAGGTCTGGGACTTCGCCCAGCACGCCGACTGGCTGGGACGCCGCACCGGGGAGCTGCGCTCCCCGATGCAGTGGTCGCTGCAGCCCGCCGACGGCTACCTGCGGGTGCTCCAGACCATGGCCGGCGCCACCGGCACCATGGAACGGCTCGCCGGCCTGCACGACGGCCTGCTGCCCGACCTCGAGGCCCGCTACCGTGACTACATCGCCCGGACCGACCGGCTGAACGACGAGCCGACGGTCCGCATCCTGGAGCGGATCCTCTTCGATTTCGAGCGGCTCCGCGCCGACCGCGCCGCCTTCCCCGCCATCCGGCCCGACCTCGCGCTCACCGACGCCGGCTGGCCGGCCAGGATCGCCGCCCTCGCTCGCGCCGAGACCGACTACGTCTCCAGCCGCGCCGCGGCCCGCGCGGCGGCCGCCGCCTCATGAGCGCGCCCGCGGATCGCACCAAGACGGTGAACGGCGTGGTGCTGGTGGCCGATCCGGCCCGCGAGCCCTGCTTCACGGTGGTCCAGACCGATGCCGAGCTGCAGGACTGGCCCGACATGTCGGAGGTCTCGCGCCGCGAGCGGCTGCACCGGCACATGAACAACGAGACCGGTGCCATCGAGATCGCCGCCCGCTGCCTGGTGGACTTCCCCGATGCCTCCTGGGACCTGCGGATGTCACTGGCCCGCCAGGTGGCGGACGAGTCCCGGCACGCCAGCCTGCTGCTCCGCCGGCTCAAGGAGCTGGACGGGGAGAAGGGGCAGTTCCCCGTCGCCAACTTCGAGTGGGGCGTCACCCTGATGCTCGACAACCTCCCCGGCCGGCTGGCGGTGCAGAATCGCACCTTCGAGGCGGGGCTGATCGACATCCTGGGCACCATGCGCAACCGCTGGCGCGAGGTGGGCGATCACGAGACCGCCGACCTGCTCGAGGGGATCCTCGCCGACGAGGTCACCCACGTCCGCTTCGCCAACCGCTGGATCAAGCGGATCACCGAAGAGGACCCCCGGAACCTGCTCAAGGTGGCCATGGCGGTGCGCTACCTGGGGCAGGTGCTGGCCCGGCTCGAGCCCAAGGTGGGCGAGACCAACGCCGCCGGCTCCACCTGGACCGAGGAACGGCGCCTGCCGCCGGCGGTGAACATCGAGGACCGGCGCGCCGCGGAGTTTACCGAGGAGGAGGTGGCCGAGGTGCTGCGCCAGGCCGGCTTCCGCTCCATCCTCCCCTCCCTCGCCGCGGGGAACTGACGCCATGGCCCCGAGCGATACCGCCCGCCCCCCGCTCGATCCGCGGCACTTCGGCGACGGCCCCGCCCGCGACGCCCGGTTCACCGTGCGCGAGGTCTGGGCCGAACTGGAGAACTACCCCGACGGCACCCCGGAGCGGGACCACGAGTTCCTGCACCGGCAGATGAACGAGGAGATGTGCGTCATGGAGAACGCCGCCCGCAGCCTGGCGGACTTTCCCGACGCCGACTGGACCGTGCGGAAGGGGCTGGCGCGGCAGTGCGCCGACGAGGCCCGGCACACAATGAACTATCACCGCCTGCTGCTGGCGCGGGGCGGCCACGTGGGCCAGTACCCCGTCACCAACTTCCAGTACCGGATCCTCGGCCGGATCGACAACCTGCTCGGCCGGCTCGCGGTGCAGAACCGGAGCTTCGAGGCCGACGGCCTGGATGCCGCGACCCACGCCCTCGCGGAGGCGCGCGCCAAGGGCGACGAGGTGCTCGCCGAGACCTACGACGCCCAGCAGGCGGACGAGGTCTGCCACATCCGCTTCGCCAACGACTACATCAAGGCTCAGTTGCAGCAGAACCCCCGC
>JANRJZ010000139.1:0-5995 GCA_033763675.1 Gemmatimonadota bacterium | reverse complement strand
GTCGACCGGAAGCAGCCGCTCCGCCCCGCCGTGTGCGGCAACGGCGTGCGCCGCCGCCAGCACCGCCTTGTGCTCGGTGGCCGCGACGGCCACGACCGGCGTCGTGGCCGTGGCCCGGACTGCCTCCGCCCGGCCCAGGATCGCGAGGTTGTCCGCCTCCGTTCCGCCCGAGGTGAAGTACACCTCGGCCGGCGTGACCCCCCGGGCCTGGGCTACCTCCCGCCGGGCCTGCTCCAGGCCCGCGCGTGCCGCCCGGCCGTGCCAGTGCTCGCTCGAGGGATTGCCAAAGGTGCCCCCCAGGTAGGGGAGCATGGCGTCCAGCACCTCGGGGCGAACCGGGGTGCTGGCGGCGTGGTCGAGGTAGGTGTGGGCGCGGGACATCGCCGACAAAGATAGTCGGGGCGGGGCTACATGCTCTGGACGCTCAGCGTCAGCACGTCGCTCACTTCGACGGTCTCGGGGGTGTGGAACGGCTCCCCGTACCGGGTGCGGATGAGCGAGCCGTAGTGGGCGTTCTGCACCTCGACCAGGGAGTAGAGGTCCTGTCCGGTGGGGAAGATCTCGCCCGCCGCCTTGGCGCCGTCGAACTGGCTGCCGTAGCAGCGGATCGCGGCCAGCTTGGCGGCGAACTGGTCGCTGATATCCACCACGAAGGTCGGCTTGATGGGATCCTCGCGGTACGCGAGGGCGTAGAGGATCTTGTGGGGACGCCACGGCTCGCCGGCCGCATTGTAGCGGGTCAGCCCGGCGAGGAAGCAGGCATCGCGGCCGAGTTCCGAGGCGATCCGGTGATCCGGGTGGCGACCCACCGGAAAGGGCAGGACGACGGTCCGGGGCCGGAAGTGCCGGATCTCCTCCACCACGACGCGGCGCGTGTCGTCGGTATTCTGCAGGTAGGCATCCGGGAGGGCGGCATTCCGCCGCTCCGTCAAGCCGAGGATCTCCGCCGCCCGGGCGGCCTCCTCCGCGCGGAGATTGGCGCTGCCGCGGGTGCCGGACTCCCCGGCCGTGAGGTCCAGGATGCCGGTCCGGTACCCCTGCGCGCGTGCCTTGAGCAGCGTCCCCGCGCAGGTCAGTTCGGCGTCGTCCCGGTGAGCGGCGATGGCGAGCAGGTCAACGGTCATGGCGGAGTGGGGAACGGGGAGCGGGGAACGGGGAACGGGGAACGGGGAACGGGGAACGGCTGGAATCTACACGCCGTCTCCCGCTCCCGGATTCCCCCCCGTCCCGGGTCAGCCGTGCCGGCGGCGCCAGAGCCAGCGCAGGCCCAGCAGCCCGGCCAGGATCAGGCCGCCAGCGGGGATCAGCACCCCGAGCGACGCGATGAGCTGTGCCGTGAACCGGACGAAGTTGCGCCAGGCATCCCGGAACGCCTCACCGATCACACCGCCGCTCCCGGTCTGCCCGACCACCGGGGCCGGCTCATGCACCGTCACCGTCAGGCTGGAGGTGGCGACATGCGCCTTCAGGTACCGGAGCCGTCCCTCCATCCGCTCGATCTCCTCCCGGACCCGCGCCAGCTCGCGCTCGATGTCGAGCACGTCGCTGAGCTTGCCGGTCCGGGTGGCAAGCAGTTCGATGAGGCGCTGCTCCAGTCGGCGGGCGTTGGCCACGCGCGCGGTGATGTCAGTGAACTCCTCGCCCACGTCCTGGGCGCTGACGTTGATGTACTCCACCTTGCCGATTGCTGCGAGGCCGTTCAGCAGCTCGTCGAACCGGGCGGAGGGCACCCGGATCGTGAGGGTGGCGGCGCGTAGCTGCCCGGTACCGGCTTGCATCTGGCTGTTGGCAATGAAGCCGCCCGCCGACCGGGCCAGGGTCTGTACCCGGCCCATCGCGAGCTCCAGCGAATCCACCTCGAGGCTGGCCTGGCCAGTCCGGATGATCATGGAGGGCATGGCCGTCGGGTCGGTCGCGGCGTTGGGTAGGTTCGCCCCACGCCGACCCGGCTCCGGCGCGGCGTTGGCGAAGTCGACGCGGGCCTGGTCCATCGCCTGGCCGGCGCCGACGCTTGCCGCGGCGTCCCTCGGGGCTTCGGATGCGGGTGAGAAGTCTGCCTCGCGGCCGACGCATCCGGCGGTGAGCAGCGCTAGCAGGAGCAGGGGACGGGCGGTCGGCGTCGGCATGGAAGCCTCAGGGTCTCGGGACAGGGACGCTGGAGGATGCGCCAGGGGGGTCCCGATTGCACAGGGGAGGGGGGCGGGGTCGGCGCGGAGGAACCCGGGGGCCTGCCGGGGACGGCCTATTCGTGCCGTAACGCCTCGACCGGGTCCATGCGTGCGGCCCGGTTGGCGGGCAGCAGGCCGAAGCCCAGGCCGATCAGCACCGAAACGCCGGTGGCCACGACGGCGCTCCAGATCGGCACCCCCGAGCGGAGGTCCAGGGCCATCTTGAGCACCTGGCCCACGCCCAGGCCCACCATGATCCCGAGCAGTCCGCCCACCAGGGTGAGCGTCGCGGCTTCCACCAGGAACTGCCACAGGATCTCGCGCGGCGTGGCGCCAAGGGCCTTGCGCAGCCCGATTTCCTGGGTCCGGTCGGTGACCGAGACCATCATGATTGCCATGACCCCGATGCCGCCCACCAGGAGCGCGACGCTCGAGAGCGCGACCATGACGCCGAAGAACGCGGTGGTCAGGCTGCTGACGGTGTCGAGGATCTGGTCCTGGGTGATCACGTCGAAGGTATTCGGCACTCCCGGCCGGAGCCGCCGTTCCTTGCGCAGGGCCTGGATGGCGAGGTCATTGGCCACCGGCACCGTGACGCTCGGCCATCCTTTCACGGCCAGGAACAGCCCGTTGGTCTCGTCGTAGCGGTAATTGCGCCGGGCGGTCTGGAAGGGCAGGATCGCTCCGATCTGCTGCCCCGGCGGCTCAAAGATGTTCGACGGCCGCTGGTAGATCCCGATCACCGTCAGCGCCACCCCGCCCAGGCGCACCCGCTTTCCCATCGGGTCCACCCGGCCGAACAGGCGCTCCACGGCTTCCTCCTCGAGGACCACGACCGGGTCCCCGGTCAGCTCCGCCGGTGCGAAGAACCGCCCCCGCAGGAGGGTGCCGCCCAGGATATCCATGTAGTGCTGGTCGGCGCCGTACACCGTGAGCAGCTGGGTGCTGACCCCCATGTATTCGATGCGCTGGAACAGCTGCACCCAGATGCCCGCATACTGGATCTGCGGCACCTGCCGGACCGCCGCAGCATCGGCCTCGGAGAGGATCGGCCGGATGCGCACCTCGTAGGGGAGGTTGTCCGGATTGAGCGGGGTCTGAGAGAAGAACCGCATCACGTAGAACGCGTTGGGCCCCGCGGTCTCCATGGCGTTGAAGATCTGGCGCCGGATTCCCTCCACGATCGACGCCATGGCCATGACCGTCGCCACGCCGATCACCACCCCAAGGATGGTGAGGCCGGACCGCAGCTTGTTGGTGCGCAGAGAGTCGAGGGCGATCCAGATCCCCTCGTCCACGTTGCGGAGGATCATGCCCGTCCTACTCCGCCCGGAGCGCGGTGATGGGATCGAGCCGGGCCGCGCGGGTGGCCGGGTACACGCCGAAGAGCACCCCGGTCCCCGCCCCGACCGCCAGGGCGACGCCCACCGACCAGGGGGTCACCCGGGCGGGGAGCGGGGTCGCCTGCGAGACCAGCAGGCTCAGGAGCCAGCCCGCGGTGACGCCGGCCAGGCCGCCGAGGGTCGCCAGCACGACGGCCTCGACCAGGAACTGGCGGCGAATGTCACCCCGGGTGGCGCCGAGCGACTTGCGCAGCCCGATCTCCCGGGTGCGCTCGTTCACCGACATCAGCATGATGTTCATGATCACGATGCCGCCAACCACGATGCCGATGCAGACCACCGCCGGCACCACCGTGAAGAGCACCCTGGTGAGCCCGCGCCAGAAGTCCACCAGGGCGTCGGCCTTGTCGAGGGCAAAATCATTGGCCTCCCCCGGCCGCAACCGGTGCGCCAGCCGCATGGCCTCCTCGGCGCGGTCCATGGCGCCCGGGATCTGATCGGCCTCCGTCATCTTGATCGAGACGGTGGTGGTCTTCCGGCGGCCATACATGCTCTCGAACGTGGTGAGCGGAACCAGCGCGAATCCGTCAAAGGACTGGCCCAGCACCCGGCCCTTCCTGGCTGTTACCGCCTTTACCCGCATCTCGCGGCCGCCGATGCGGACCGATCGCCCCACCGCCCGCCCGGCGGTGCCAAACAGCTTCTCCGCCACATCGTACCCGAGCACCGCGACGAGCCGGCGCGCCACCACGTCGTTGTCCACCAGCGGATCCCCGGCCTCGAAGCGGTAGTCCTGCACCTGCTGGTAGGGCGGGGTCACCCCCATGATGATCACGCCCCCGACCGTCCGGTTCCGGTACGTCACGTCACTGGTCGGGGCAGGCCAGCCGGACTGGATCGAGATGGCCAGGGCCTCCGGCACGGCCCGCCGGACCGCCTCGGCATCCTCCTTGGTGAGGAGCGGGCGCTTGGCGATCTGCCGGACCTCCTCATCGGTCAGGAAGCCCATCGCGATGGGTGCGCGGCGGACCTGGAAGACGTTGGTCCCGATGACCGCCCCGGTGATGTTTTCCTTTACATACGCGTTCATGCCCTGGATCACGGCCACCACGGCCACCAGGAAGGCCACCGAGACAATGATGCCGAGGAGCGTGAAGAACGATCGGAGTTTAGCGCTGAAAATGGACTGCAGGGCCAGGCGGAGGGCTTCGGCGAGCGGCATGGGCGGAATCTAAGGGCGGCGGGAAGGAAGGGGAAAAGCGGACGGGGAACCGGGAATGGGGAACGGGAACGACCGCTTTCGTTCCGGGTTCTCCCGTTCCCCGTTCCCCTTCCTCCCGTTCTCGCGCTCTCCCTACTCGTACCGCAGCGCCTCCACCGGATCGAGCCGGCTGGCCTTGTTGGCGGGATACAGCCCGAAGAGGATCCCGGTCACGGTGGCGGCCACCAGCGCCAGTTCCACCGACCACAGCGGGATCGCCGCGGGGATCGGGGTGAACTTGTTGATGGCCAGCGCGATCAGCCCGCCGAGCACCATGCCCACAATGCCACCGACCAGGGTGAGGGTCGTCGCTTCGACCAGGAACTGGAACATGATCTCCCGCCGGGTGGCGCCGAGCGCCTTGCGCACGCCAATCTCGCGGGTGCGCTCGGTCACCGAGATCATCATGATGGCGATGACGCCGACGCCACCCACCATGAGTCCCACCATGGACAGCGCGATCATGACCAGGAAGAACCCCTGGGTCACGCTGTTGAAGCTGTCCAGCAGCTTGTCCTGGCTGACCAGGGAGAAGTTGTTCTCCTGGGTCGGCTTGAGCCCGCGGTAGGCACGGAGCGCGGCAGTCACCCGGTCCTGGGCCTCGGCCACGGTGAGCTCGGGCTCCGGCATCACCGCGAACATGAGCCAGCCCTTCCAGTAGTCCGCCACCTTGATGAACGTCGAGTGGGGGATGAACACGGTGGGCGACTTGTTGTCCCCAAAGAGGCTGGACGGCTCGCTGTAGACGCCGATGACGTCGAAAGGCTCGCCGAACACCTTGATCCGGCGGCCGATCGGGTCCCGGCCGGCGAACAGCTGCTCGCCCAGGTGATCGTTGATGACGGCTACCCGCGCACTGGCGGCGTGCTCGATGGCGGTGTAGTTCCGCCCCGCGATGATGGTCCCGCCCTGGGTGAGGATCCAGTCGGGGCCGAAGCCCTGGACGTTGACGCTGCTCAGGTTGGTGCCGCCCGCGCCCACCGGACCCGAGGCGTTTTCCTGCCAGGTGACGCTCCGGATCCCCGGTAGCGCGCGCAGCATTTGCGCTTCCTCGACGGAGAGCCACGGGTTGCGCCGCCAGGGGGACATCTCGTCCGAGCCGTCGCTGACGTGGATCCCGCCCTGGAAGAAGCGGAAGACGAAGAAGGTCTTGGGGCCGAGGGTCTCGATCTGGGCCGCGACGGAGCGGTTGATCCCGGTGATCGCGGCAGCCATCGCGATCA
>JANRJZ010000138.1:0-7683 GCA_033763675.1 Gemmatimonadota bacterium | reverse complement strand
GATGTGCCGGCCCCGGGTGATGCGTTCCCGCCGCCGCGCCGCTTCCAGGCCAGCCAGAGTTCGCGCGGATTGCGCCAGGCTCGTACCCGCTCGATCACGATACCTGCCGGCGTGCGGAGCAAGGCCGCCGTCGCCTCCGGTACCTGGGCGGCGACCACGTGGACCTCATGGCCGGCGCGCCGGAACGCCTCCGCCACCTTGGCGGCGCGGAGGCCGCCGACCGCGGGGTCGGGAGGGTAGTGGTAGGAGATCACGACAATGCGCACGACCGCCTCAGCCCCGCATCCGGCGCCGGACGGCCCGCCAGATCCGCATGCCCATGCTGTACAGCTCCGCCCCGTAGCCACCGGTGGCGCGGGGCAGGGTCTCGTACCCCATGGCCCGCAGCATCGTCGCGGCGCGCTTCTCGAACGCGATCCGCTGCCCGGCGCTCAATGCCTTCTTCCAGAGGCCGGCGTTGTCCTTCCGCGGCGGCTGGTTGAGCAGGGGCCAGAGGTGCCGCTTGGAGTCCGGCACCGAGCCCGGCACCGCCTTGTGGTACTCGAGCATCGCCGGGCTCCACTCCACGTCCAGGAACGCCGCGAGGCGCCGCAGGATCGGCTCCGCATCAGTGACCAGGTCCTCGTACCGCAGCTCGAAGTAGCGGGACGGGCCCAGGATTGCCCCGATACGGCGCATCCATTCGACCTGCTCGCGCCAGCAGTCGGCGCACTCGAACAGGTCGTCGAAGCCGAAGGTCTGCCTGGTCTGGGAGAGACAGGCGTCCCTCCCGTCGCGGATGATGTGAATGACCTGGCAGCCGGGGAACCAGCGCGCCAGCCGGTCTACCCGCTCCATGTTGCCGGGATCCTTGTCGCCCCAGCGCCGCTTCCCCTTGGCCTGCGCGTAGGCCAGGTGGAAGGCATCCATGATGCCGGGGAAGCCGGGTTGGCGGCGCAGGGAGAGAACCCCTTCCGCCGTCAGCGGCACCTCCCAGAGCCGGATCCGCTCCTCCGCCAGCAGGGCGTCCACCATCCGGCGGGCGTCGGCAGCGGTGGCGAGGTTGCCGAACGCCTCCAGCCGGTCCTCGTAGGCCGCCCACAGGCCCACGGTGTCGAGCGGGATGGCGATCTCCGGGTGGTTGTCGAGCATCAGCCGGAGCAGGGTGGTGCCGCTGCGCTGGAATCCCACGATGAAGAAGGGCGCGGGGGTCACCGGC
This sequence comes from Gemmatimonadota bacterium, assembly GCA_033763675.1. Taxonomy (GTDB): domain Bacteria; phylum Gemmatimonadota; class Gemmatimonadetes; order Gemmatimonadales; family GWC2-71-9; genus JADJOM01. The sequence goes on along the minus strand of JANRJZ010000138.1, from coordinate 6,485 downwards.
GGATCTCCCGGGCCAGGGCCCTGAGACTGTTGAGCCGGTCGCGGAACGCGACCAGCATGACGATCGGATACACCGCCACCCCCGCGGCCACCGCAATGATGAGGTGCAGGGCATCGGACCAGGCGGCGGGCAGCGCCGCGCGCACGCCGATGACGGCGGCGCCCATGGCCACGGACGCGATGAGCGGCGGACGGACGGCCTCGAGGTACTCCCCGAGGCCCAGCCCGGAGACCCGCTGCACCGCACGAAAGGTCACCATGGAGAGCACCGGGTAGCCGATGATCCAGCCGGCGGCCACGCCCGCCAGCCCCCAGAAGGATCCGATGTAGAACAGCGGCAGCAGCACCGCCAGCCCCATCAGGTTGAGCCGCATCGCGAGCCCCGATTCCCCGACCGCCTGCAGCAGGTGCGGGTAGGGGGTCGTGATCGAGCGGAGGCCGCCGTAGAAGGTCAGCAGGGCGAGCGGCGCGATCGCCGGCCACCACTGGTCCCCCAGCACCACCGTGACGAAGAGGTCGGAGACGCTTGCCAGCCCGAAGGCCACGGGAAAGGTGAGCAGCGCCAGTCCCTCCGTGACCTTGAGCAGGTACCGGCGCAGCGACGGCAGGTCATGCTGCACCGCAGAGAAGATCGCCGGCGTGACCTGGCCCACCAGGCCGCTGATCCGGTCCACCGGCAGGCTGGCCAGGGTCCAGGCGTGGGTGTACGCGCCCAGCAGGGCCTGACCCAGCCGCTTGCCCACGACGGCGTTGTCCCCGTTGGAATACCCGAACCAGGCCAGGCGGGTGACCATGATGTGCGAGCCGAACGCCACGGGCGCACTGATCTCCTCCCACGACCGGGGCCAGCCCAGCCGGTGCCGGCGCCAGTACACCGCAAGGGCGGAACTTGCCACGGCACCGATGACCATCCCCGCCATCAGCGCCCAGAACCGGAACCCCAGCAGCGCCAGGACCAGGGTGGCGATGCCCTGCAGGCCGGCCTCGATCGCGTCAATGGCGGCCACCCGGCGGAATTGGAGATCACGCGAGAGCAGCGACTTGGGCAGGACCTTGATGGCGGTGGTGATGAACAGCCCGCTGAGCAGGACCAGCGGCCAGCGCAGGTCCGGCGCCCGGAAGAAGGCCGCCACCAGCGGTGCCGTGAGGAACGAGAGCCCGAACAGGACCAATCCCAGCACGAGCGACAGGCCGCCGAGGGCCGAGATCTGGTGGTCGGTCAGGTCGCGGCGGCGGACGATCGCGGCGCCGAGGCCGAACTCGTTGACGAGCTGCACCAGGCCCACGTAGAGCGCGGCGTACCCGTAGAGTCCGTAGTCCGAGGGGCTCAGGATCCGCGCCAGCGCGATTGTGATGCCCCAGTTGAGCAGCTGGGTCAGCCACCGGAACGCCCCGGTCCAGGCCACCCCTCGGATCAGGGCGCGATCCAGCCCCCGCTGGTCGGTCTGGGGCCTGGCGTTCGTGGCCGGTCCGTCTGTGGTCACACCCATCCTTGTAAGTGCGGAGCGCTTGAAATTGGCAAGATCGAGGCCACTATTGAAGCCCGCCGGGCGACTCCGGGGCCGGTCCGGTCAGTACCCGGTCCCCGGCACCAACCGTGCAGTAGGCCATGGCTTCCCGAAATGCGATCATGACCGCCAACACACCGCCCGTCCTCTCGCTTCCCGCCCGGCTCACCCGATCCCTCGGCGGCCGGTGGCGCTCCCTCCGCGCCCACCCGCTGCTCAACCCGGTGGGCCTGGGCGAATTGCTCCGGGAACGACAGGGGGGACACCCGGCTGACCCCGAGCATGCCCCGCATCTGCAGGAAGCGGTGGACTGGATCTGCCGGGCCCAGGACGCCACTCCCGATGACGGCATTGCCCGCGGCTACAGCGTGCTCTACAGCCCCTACTTCCGGAGCCGCGGCTGGCAGCCGTCCTATCCCGAAACCACCGGGTACCTGATCCCCACCCTGCTCGAGGCCGCCCGGGAACTGGGCCGCCCGGAGCTGGCCGAACGCGCCCTTCGCGCCGCGCGCTGGGAGATCGGGATCCAGTTGCCGACCGGGGCCGTGCAGGGCGGGGTGATCGGCGAGGGCCGGACCCCCGCCATCTTCAACACCGGCCAGGTCATGTTCGGCTGGCTGGCCGCATTCGAGCAGACCGGGGAAGGGCAGTACGCCGATGCCCTGCGCCGCGCGGGGAGGTTCCTGGTGGCGGCCCTGGATGACGCCGGCCAGTTCCGCACCGGAGAGTCCGACTTTGCCCGCAAGGACGCGACCCTCTACAACGCCCGCGTGACGTGGGCGCTGGCGGAAGCGGGGAAGGCGCTGGGCGAGCCGGGATTCATCGACGCGGCGGCGCGGCACCTCCGCATGGTGGCGCGGCGGCAGCAGGCCAACGGCTGGTTCCCCGACTGTTGCCTCACCGATCCGGTCCGTCCCCTGCTGCACACCATCGCCTACACGGTGCGGGGACTGCTCGAGGGCGGCCGGGTGCTGGAGGATGTCGCGGTGCTGGGCGCCGGCGCCCGCGCCGCGGAGGCGCTTCTCCCGCTGGTCCGCGCCGATGGCTGGCTCCCCGGGCGCTTCGCGGCCGACTGGTCCGGCGCCGTGACGTGGAGCTGCCTGACGGGGGAGGCACAGATGGCCAACAACTGGATGCGCCTGCACCTCATCACCGGGGAGGGGCGGTGGCTGGAGCCGGTGCCGCGGGTGCTGGAGTTCCTCAAGCGCACCCAGAACCGCGGCTCCGCCGATGCGGGCCTCCGTGGCGGCATCAAGGGCTCGGCCCCGATGAGCGGTGGCTACGGCCGGCACGAGGTCCTCAACTGGGCCACGAAGTACTTCGCGGACGCGCTGATGCGCCATGGGCAGCTAACGCGGGGGACGGCGCACGACCGGTCCACCGCCTACCGGCTGGCCTGATCCCTCGCCTCGACCGCGATCCGTCTCGCCCGGGTCCGGGGCAGGAGCAGCGAGTCGGTGACCGCGAGCGAATCGTCGGTGAAGCGACGCAGCATCGCCAGGCCGGAATCGGGCGGCAGCCCGGCCTTTTCGAGCAGCCACAGCCCCCCCGACGCCCGGGCCTCCGCCAAGGCCTCCCGCGCCCGGTCCTGGTCTGCCGGTGTCAGGCGGACGTCCGTGTACGGCCGAGTCTTGTCCGGCTCCGGGATCTGGTACAGGGGATTGGAGCGCGGGAAGTAGTACGAGAAGGGCAGGGCCCCGTCCGTGGCGAAGAAGACCACCGGATCGCCGGCGTGGACGTGGCCGTTGAGATACCTCGCCACCCACTTCCAGTCGCCCTGGCCCCGGTAGTTGCGGATGTAGCTGGCCGAGCCCGCCGCGAACACCAGGAGAGTGACCGCGACCGCCACCCGGCGCGGCCATCCCGGTGCCGTACCCTCGAGGGCCAGCCCCAGCAGCAGCAGGATCCCCGGTACCACCACGATCCAATGCCGCTCCTCCACCAGCGACAGGTTGCTCACCCTGAGTGCCATCAGGACCAGGACGGGAACTCCCCCGGCCACGACCAGCCGCCACTCGGAGGCGGGGATGCGTCGGGCCCCGGGCAGGAACCGGCAGGCCGTAATGAGGGCCAGGGTGGCGAGCAGGAGCGCTGCACCGGCACCGGTGCGCATGAGGGGAGTGGCGCGGAAGATGGTCACGGTCAGGATCCCGCCGCACCATTCGACCAGCTGCCACAGCCAGGCGATGCCGAAGGGCGCGGCGGCCCACTCCAGCGGCGGCAGATACTGCTGGCGGCCCCCGAACTGCTGCAGGATGGCGGGCATCCACGGAAGGAGGAGCACCCCGATGGCCACCTGGGCCCCAAGCAGGGCCCGCCGTCGCGGGGAGAGCAGCCCGGCGATGCCATGCCCCACGAGGACGAACCCGACGTAGTAGAAGCTGAGGAGCCCGAGGTAGGAGACCGCGACGTAGGCGAGCAGGTCGGCGGCGCGCAGCGCACGCGCCTCGTCCATGAGGCGGAAGAAGAGCCAGGTGGACGCGGTGACCAGCAGCAGCGTCAGGGCATACACCCGGGCCTCCGAGGCCGCCCAGAGGATGTGCGGGGTCAGGGCGCCGAGGAGCGCCAGGTTCCACCAGCGGGAGCCCAGCCGGAGATCCTCCGACATGCGCCAGAGGAGGAAGATGGTCCCGCTGATGAACAGGACTGAAAGCAGGCGGAGGAATTCGACCGAGGGGTAGAGCTGGCGCCAGACCCAGGCGAGCCCGAAGTAGAGCGGGGGCTGCTGTTCGAAGCGCAGGGCCCGATGGAAGGCATCGAGCGGCCCGGCGCTGGTCGTGAAGATGGTGCAGGCCTCATCGAACCAGATGCTGTTGCGCAAGCCCATCACGGTGCCGACGATCGCTACATTCATGAATGCCGCGAGCAGGATCCAGCGTGTCGCGCCGCTTGACCCTGACCCGCCGCCGTTTCTACCTTGGACCTCGCCCACCGATGCCTCCCGCTCCCGAGAGATTCGAGCCCAGCCGCTGATGTCCGCCGCCCCGCCTGTCCCCGCGCGCTGGCTGCGCGTCCGGGGCGACCTGCTGGCCCTGGTGCTCGTGCTCCTGGTGGCCCTGCTTCCGCGATTCCTGGTCCTCGACGCCGATCCGCCCTCCAAGGTGCTGGGGGCGTTCCTGAGTGACGAGGGGTGGTGGGCGCAGAACGCCCGCCAGCGGGTGCTGTTCGGGCAGTGGATCATGGACGACCACAATCCGGCGCTGTTCGCGGCGCCCGCCTATACCGCGGCGGTGGTTGCAGTCTACCACTATGTCGGCCTGGGACTGGCGGAGACTCGGCTGGCCAGCGTCCTGGCGGGCACCGCGGCCAGCCTGCTGCTCTTCGCCGGGCTCCGGGCGGTGCTCCCCCTCCGGCGCGCCCTGCCGCCGGCGCTCCTCCTGGCCCTCGGCACCTTTCCGATCCTGATGAGCCGGCTCGGCTTTACCGAGTCGGTGCAGCTGGCCTTCTCGGTCCTGGCCCTGGCCGGCGTCCTCTGGGCCACCCGCATGCCCGGCTTCGGGATGCTGGGCGGGCTGGGATTCATGCTGGCCGTCCTGAGCAAGCCGAATGCCGCGATCCTGGGGCCAGTGTTCGCGCTCTGGTGGCTGCTGGAATTCCGGCGGCTGCGACGCGCGGGAGAGCCGCTCCGCCCCCTGGGGCTCCAGGTCGGCGCCTTCGCCCTCGCGGTAGCACTGGTCACGGTGACCGTGGGGATCCTGCTGGTGCTGCCGCACTGGAGCGCCGTGCGGGAACAGCTCGCCGTCAGCCTGGCCAGCGTCTATGCGCCCAATCGGCGGCTCGCGGATGGCGGCGCCCTGCTCTTCTTTCTTCCCTTCGTCAGCCTCCGGCCCAGCCTCTTCTTCACCGCCGAGCTGGTGCCGCTGCTTGGGCTCTGCCTGTTGCTCTGGAGGCGCGTGGGGCGACAGCAATCAGAGGGGCTCGATGCGGCCGAGCGTCTCGCCTGGTGCTGGTGGCTCGTGATCCTCGCCTACCTCACGACCCAGTCCTACCAGCCGGACCGACGCTTCCTGCTGCTGGCGCCGGCCCTGGCCCTCCTGGCCGCTCGCGGCCTCTTCGAGCGGGGCACAGACGGCAGCGAGGTCCCCGCTTCCGGCACGCGCTGGCGGGTGGGGGCGGGGGTACTGGTGGGCGGCCTGGCCGGACTGATCGTGATGCACTTCGGCATTCCAGTCCTCTATCCGCTCTTTCTCGGCTCCCACATCGGCGGCGAGGACGGAATCGCGGTCTACACCCTGCAGATGCTCCTCTGGCACGGCACCGTCGTCGCCGCTGCCCTCCTGGCCTGGTGGAACCCGGCACCGGCGTGGCGCCTCCGCGTCCCTGCGTGGGGCTGGGCCGCGGCCTTCCTGCTCACCGAGGCGGTCCCGCTGGCCGTGCACTACGCCCAGCCGCACTACAGTGAGCGGGATGCCGCGCGGGCCATTGCCGAGGTGTCCCGTACCCTGGAACCGCAGCGGCGGGTGATGACCGGATTCCTGGCCCACTCGCTGGCACTCGAGAGCGACATCTTTCCCTTCTACATCCGTGATGACTCGGTCACCGGGGCCCGGATGAACCTCGATGGCTGGGAACGGTTCCGGCCCACCATGGCCGTCACCTCCATGCGCGGGGAGACGGTCGTGGGGCCGGCCCTCGACCCGGCCGCCCACGGGCTGGCGCCGCTCTGCCGGATTCCCCTCTGGCACCAGGTTCCCGATCCCGACTCGCTCGAGGTAACGCTCTGGTTTACGACCGCGGTGCAGCCGCCTCCGGCGTGCCCTCCGCCGGCCGTTCCGGCCCGCTGAGTCCCGGCCCCGCGCCCCGGAGCGCAAAGAGGGCCCCGCCGGTGAGCCCGGACAGGAGGGGGCAGGCGAAATAGGTCAGACTCAGCGCCACCGCATCGGGTGCCGCCACGCCGAACGGCGTCAGGAACGCCACCCACGCCCACTCCCGCACGCCGAGTCCCGCCAGCGACAGCGGCAGCATCGTGGCCAGGGTC
>JANRJZ010000137.1:0-2870 GCA_033763675.1 Gemmatimonadota bacterium | reverse complement strand
CGCAATATTCCCCACTGCTGCCTCCCGTAGGAGTCTGGGCCGTGTCTCAGTCCCAATGTGGCTGATCATCCTCTCAGACCAGCTACCCGTCGTCGCCTTGGTGAGCCGTTACCTCACCAACTAGCTGATAGGCCGCGAGGCCCTCCATCGGCGCATTGCTGCTTTCCTCTCCAGGGGATGCCCCCCGAAGATCGTACGCGGTATTACCCGGCCGTTGGGCCGGCTATCCCCCACCGATGGGCAGGTTCCTCACGTGTTACGCACCCGTCCGCCACTGACCCTTGCGGGCCCGTGCGACTTGCATGTGTTAAGCACGCCGCCAGCGTTCGTCCTGAGCCAGGATCAAACTCTCCAAGAGAATTCGATATAGCTCGAGATCAAACGATGGACTTGTTGTCCGTCGTCCGAATCACGTGTGTACAGAAATTTAAAACCCCTCCACAGCACCCTCTGCAGGCGCTGCTTCATAGGGTCCGCACTGCCACACCCATAGCACACATCGATTGTCAAAGAGCGGTCCTGCGGGCTCAACCACCCTGTTCCGTGGGAGCCTCCAATCATACTCGGCCGTGACCATATCGTCAAGGGGGGGAGCAACTTCTGGCTCCGCACCACTCGCCCGATCGTCCCGATCGCCGCCGCCGGATTCCATACGGGAATTCTGCGGGGGCGGGATTGTACCACCCCCCCGCCAGATATGCAACCCCCGCCCGCCCCGGGGCCCGCGCCCCGCCCTGCCCGGCCCCCGGGACACTGTAGATTCCTCCCCGTCTCCCACCCCCGGACCCATGACCGCCATCCTCGAATGCGTCCCCAACTTCTCCGAAGGACGCAATCCCGACCGGATTCGCCAGATCACCGCCCGCATCGAGGCCGTGTCAGGCGCCCACCTGCTGCACGTCGACTCCGGCCACGCGACCCACCGGACCGTGGTGACTTTCGCCGGGAGCCCGGCGGCGGTCGTCGAGGCCGCCTACCAGGCCATCGCCGCCGCCGCGGAGCTGATCGATATGCGGCAGCACACGGGAACCCACCCCCGGATGGGCGCCACGGACGTCTGCCCCCTGGTCCCGATCAGCGGGATCACGCTGGCCGAGGCCGCCGAATGGTCCCGCCGGCTGGCGGAGCGGGTGGGGCGTGAGTTAGGCATTCCGGTCTACCTCTACGAAGCCGCCCAGTCCGACCCCGCCCGACGGAACCTGGCCGTGATCCGGGCCGGCGAGTACGAGGGCCTGGCCGAGAAGATGAAACGGCCGGAATGGCGGCCCGACTTCGGGCCGGCCGAGTTCCAGCCGGAGTGCGGGGCAACGGTCATTGGCGCCCGGGGCTTCCTGGTGGCCTATAATGTCAACCTCAACACCACCTCGACCCGCCGGGCCAACGCCGTGGCGTTCGATGTGCGGGAGGCGGGGCGCCCCCGACGCGAGGGACACCCGCTGACCGGGAAGCTGGTCACTGACGCGGCGGGCCAGCCGGTCATGGACCCCGGCACCCTCAAGGCGGTCAAGGCGATCGGCTGGTACATCCCGGAGTACGGCGTGGCCCAGGTCTCCATGAACCTGACCGACCTGACGGTCACCCCCGTCCACACCGCATTCGACGAAGTCTGCCGCCGCGCCGACGCGCGTGGCCTCCGGGTCACGGGCTCCGAGCTGGTCGGCCTGATTCCCCTCTCGGCCCTGCTCGACGCCGGCCGGCACTACCTGCGCCGGCAGCAGCGGTCGCTGGGCGTGGGCGAGGCCGAACTCATCAAGATCGCCGTCAAGTCGCTCGGACTGGAGGAGCTGGCGCCGTTCAAGCCCGCGGAGCGCATCATCGAGTACCGGCTGCGCGCGGCGGGCGCCCGGCCCCTCGGCGGCATGAGCCTCATCGCGTTCGCCGACGAGACCGCCAGCGAGAGTCCGGCGCCGGGTGGGGGGTCGATCGCCGCCTATGTAGGGGCACTGGGCGCTGCGCTCGGCACCATGGTGGCGAACCTGTCCGCCCACAAGCGCGGCTGGGACGATCGCTGGGAGGAGTTCTCCCGCTGGGCCGAGGCGGGTCAGGCGCTCAAGGACCGCCTGCTCCGCCTCGTGGACGAGGACACCCGGGCCTTCAACCGGGTGCTGGAGGCGATGGCCCTGCCCAAGGGGACGGCGGAGGAAAAGGCGGCCCGGAAAGCAGCACTCGCCGCCGCGAACCGCGGCGCGATCGAGGTGCCGCTCGAGGTGCTCCGGGCTGCCGCAGAGGCTTTCCCTCTGCTTCGCGCGATGGCCGAGCTCGGGAACCCGGCCTCTGCCTCCGATGCGGGCGTCGGGGCGCTGGCGCTCCGGGCCGCGATGCGGGGCGCCTGGCTCAATGTCCGGATCAACCTGCCCGGGCTGGGCGATCAGGCCGCCGGGGCGGCCTTGCTGGCGGAGGCGGACGGCCTGGTGGCCCGGGCGGAGGCCGACGAGGCCGCTGTGCTGGCCCTGGTGGAGGCGCAGCTCAAGCGCTAGCGCGCCAGATCACCTGGCCGCGGGCCACAGTCAGCACACAGGCATTGTCCCGCAGGTGATAGAGCCAGTGGTTGACGCTCTCCGCCTCCAGCACGGCGAAGTCCGCCGATAGCCCCGGCACGATCGAGCCGGTGACCCCCCCGAGGGCCAGCGCCCGCGCCGCCACGGCCGTCGCCCCGTGCAGGACTTCCGCCGGCGTCATCCGCTGCAGGGTGCAGGCCAGCGTCATGGCCACGGGCAGGTGGTAACTCGGGGCCGAGCCGGGATTGAAGTCGGTGGCGACCGCCACCGGCACCCCGGCCTCCAGCAGCCGCCGCGCCGGGAGCGGGGCCACTCCCAGGTAGAGGGAGGCGAAGGGAAGGCTCACGGCGACCACGCCGGCCGCCGCCATCT
>JANRJZ010000136.1:0-20207 GCA_033763675.1 Gemmatimonadota bacterium | reverse complement strand
CCCAGCCGACGCCCCCTTCCACCCCCCGCCCGGTGAAATCCCGCGCATCGAGGGCCCGGAGGCTGGGATCAATCGGGGGGATCTCGGTGGGCACCTCGAGCACCGCGGCCACGACCTGGAAGCCGCGGGGCGGCGGGTTGGTGGTGATGATCAGCGCCCCCTGGCGGCCGTCGGCCCCGCCGCCCCGCGGCCCGCCGGCGGGCGGCCGATCGACGGCCGGCGGCGCCAGCCGGGGGAGGAAGATGAGCGAGGTGTCGCTCACCGCCTCCCGCGCGACCTGGACCGCGGTGTGGGTGGTGACCAGGGCGAGGGACAGGAGTCCGGCATGAAGCAGGGACGAGGTGAGCAGTTCGGGCAGTCCCGCGTGGTGCGGGGGTCTCGAGGCTACCAGTACGTCGAGCATGGCCGCCTCCCGGTGCGGTGGTAGCCAGCTTAGCACCAGGCGCCTGACAATGAAGTGACCCGTGCATGAAGGACCCTTCAGCCCGGTCTCATCCCAGGAACAGCTTTTCCCCGATCAGCCGCTTGAACTCATCGCCCGCGCGGCGCAGGATGTCCCCGGCGCGGCGGAGGAAATCACCGAGCTCCCGGGCCCAGTCCCGGGCGGCGGGCTGGTCGCCGTCCCGCAGGGCGGCGAGGATCTGGGGCCGGAGCTCCAGGAGGATCGGGGTGGCGGTGAGCAGGGGGTTGAACCGGGCGTCGTAGCGGATGCCGAGCCCCTCGATGAGGGCGGCGGTGCGGGCAAAGTAGACGAGGTCTCCCGGCAGCACGATCGGCCAGTCGTACATCACGGAGAGCAGCTGGTCGGTGAGGTACTCGAGCCGCTCCTTTGTCGTGGTGCGCTGGTCGGCCAGCGCCAGCATCGCGTCGGCCAGGGCACGGATGCGCCTCCGGTCGGTGCCGGGTTCCACCATCCCCAGCGCGAAGAACCCGTCCACGACCCCTTCCGGATCCCGCCGAATCGAGGCCAGCGCCGTCTCGAGGATCTGCCGCCGCCGCTCCCGGCTCACCCGCACCACCATGCCGAAGTCCACCAGCACCAGCGCGCCGTCGGGGGCCAGCAGCACGTTGCCGGCGTGGGGGTCGGCGTGGAACAGGCCGTCCATCAGCATCATCCGGATGTACAACTCGAGCACCCGGCGGACGATGCTGTCCGGCTGCAGCTCGCCCGAGGCGATCCGGTCGTCGAGCGCGTCCACCCGGGTCCCCTCGCAGAACTCGAGCACCAGCACCTGCTCCCGCACCATCGCCTCGACCACCGCGGGAATCCGGACGCCGCGCACCCCGGCAAAGCGCCGCCCGAACTCGATCGCGTTGCCGCCCTCCAGCCGGAAGTCCATTTCTTCGTGGATCCGGAGCGCGAACTCTTCCACTGCGGTGCGCAGCCCGCGCAGGTGCGGGTGGTCAAACCACCGGCTCGCGACCCGCAGGATGCGCCGCGCCGAGACGATGTCCTGGTCTACCAGCTCGGCCACCCCGGGCCGGAGCACCTTCACCGCCACGTCCCGGCCCTGGTGGACCGCCCGGTGTACCTGCCCCAAGGAGGCCGCGGCGATCGGGGTCGGGTCGAAGTGCTCGAACAGCTCGGTGTAGGGGTGCCCGTAGTTCTCGAGGATGACCCGCTCCACCTCGGCGAACGGCACCGGAGGCACCCGGTCCGTGAGGGTGGCGAAGGCGGCGGCGTAGGGGCCGGGGAGGAGGTCGTTCCGGCCCGCGAACACCTGGCCCATCTTCACGAAGGTGGGGCCCAGGCGGCCCAGGGCGGCGACGATGCGCTCGGCGCGGCGGGCATGGAAGGCGGGGGTACGCGCCACCGGGCCCCCGAAATAGAGCCACCGGCGCTGGTCCCGGATGAGGCTCAGGGTGAGCGGGAGCAGCTCGCGCAGGATGGTGAAAGTCCGCATGTCCTCGCCACGGGTACCCGCCGGCCCCGCGCGGGATGCTCTGTCAGTCCTGCGACGGCCGGTTGAGCCGGCCCACGATCAGGGTGGTGTTGTCGCTGCCGCCCCGCGCCAGCGCCAGGGCCAGCAGTTCGCGGGCGGTGGCCTCCGCGCTGACCGACCGGGCCAGCGCGTCCCGGATCTCGTCATCGGTCACGTGCTTGGTGACCCCGTCGGTGCAGAGCAGCATGCGATCGTCCCACCGGATATCGGTGGCCCGGGTGAACGGCTCCGCCCGGGTCGCCCCCAGCGCGCTGTACAGCACATGCTTGAGATTGGACTGCTCCGCCTGGTCTTCCGACAACGCCCCCGCGTCGATCATCGCCTGGGCCATCGTCTGGTCCCGGGTCAGGAGCTCCAGCTGGCCGTCGCGCAGCCGGTAGCAGCGGCTGTCCCCGACATGCACCAGGTAGCCCTTGGGCCAGCGGATGCAGACCATGGTCAGGGTGGTCGCCATGCCGGCGCGTTCCTCGTCCTCCGCCCCGGCGGCCCGCACCGCCTCGTGGCTCTTCTCCACCGACCGGACCAGGTCCGCCAGGAAGACCGGCTCCACGTCCGGGTCCATCTGGACGTACAGGTCCATCGTGCGCAGCACGTAATCGACGATCGCCTGCAGGGCGGTGCGGCTTGCCGCCTGGCCCCCCGGCACCCCGCCGACCCCGTCCGCCACCAGGAAGACGTACCCGCGCGACGGGCTGCGCAGCTCCCCCAGCATCTCCTCCGGGAGGCTGGTCTGGACGACGTCCATCACCTTGTGGATGCTGGCGATGAGGAAGTGGTCCTGGTTCTCCGTCCGCTCCTTGCCAACGTCCGACAGGCCATACAGGTCGATCTGCTGACCGATCGGACGCGCCGGATTCGGCGCCGTCTCCTCTGCCATGTCCAGCCTCCCGGGTGGGTCGGGTCGGTACCCTCCGGGAAGGTATGCCGGCCGCCCGGCGCATCAAGCCGCCGGGCTGTATCCTTGCATTCGTGAACCCTGTACCCCTCCCGGTCGAACCCGTTCTTCCCGCGCTCTCGGAGGCGCTGCAGCGGGCTGGCGTTGCCGTGCTCCAGGCTCCGCCCGGAGCGGGCAAGACCACCCTGGCGCCGCTCGCACTGCGGGCGGCACCCTGGCTCGAGGGCCGGAAGATCCTGCTGCTCGAGCCGCGGCGGATCGCCGCGCGCGCCGCTGCCCGGCGGATGGCCGCCCTGCTCGGCGAGGCGCCCGGCCAGACCGTCGGCTACCGGATCCGGCGTGATGCCGTGGTCGGTCCGGGGACCAGCATCGAGGTGGTCACCGAAGGCATTCTCACCCGCATGGTGCAGCATGACCCCGAGCTGGGGGGCGTCGGCCTGGTCATCTTCGACGAGTTTCACGAGCGCAGCCTGCACGCCGACCTCGGCCTGGCCCTCGTGCTCGAATCCCGCGCCGTCCTCCGCCCCGACCTCCGGCTCCTGGTCATGTCCGCCACCCTGGACGGTACCGCGGTCGCCGCGCTTCTCGGTGGGGCGCCGGTCATCAGCAGCGAAGGGCAGGCGTTTCCCGTCGTGACCCGGTACCTGCCGCGGCGGCCGGAGCAACGGGTCGAGGCCGCGGTGGCGGGCGCGGTGCGGCAGGCGCTGGCGGAGAGCGAGGGTGACATCCTCGCCTTCCTCCCGGGTTCCGGCGAGATCACCCGCGCGGCGGAGCAGCTGGCGGCGGATCCGGGGGCGCTCCGCGGAGCGCGGCTCTTCCCGCTGCACGGGATGCTCGCCGGCGAGGCGCAGGATGCCGCCATCGCCCCCAGCCTCGCCGGCCAGCGCAAGGTGGTGCTCGCCACCAGCATCGCGGAGACCAGCATCACGATCGAAGGGGTTCGGGTGGTGGTGGACAGCGGGCTGGCCCGGGTGCCCCGCTTCTCACCCGGGTCGGGGATGACCCGGCTGGTGACCGTGCGAGTCTCCCGGGCCTCCGCCGATCAGCGCCGCGGGCGCGCCGGGCGCACCGCCCCCGGCACCTGCTACCGGCTGTGGCCCGAGGCGGAGGACCACCACCTGCTGCCCCGGGTCACGCCGGAAATCCTGGAGGCGGATCTCGCCCCCCTGGCGCTGGAGCTGGCGGCCGCCGGCATCGGCGATCCCGGCCGGCTCCGCTGGCTCGACCCGCCTCCGGCGGCCGCCCTGGCGGAGGGCCGGACCCTGCTCGCCGAGCTAGGCGCGCTCGATGATGCCGGCCGGATCACGCCCCATGGCCGCGCCCTCGCCGACCTGGGCACCCACCCGAGACTGGCCCACCTGCTCCTGACCGCCGCCGACCAGGGTGAGCTGCCGGTCGCGGCCCGGCTGGCGGCACTGCTGGAGGAACGGGACATCCTCCGCGCCCCGCCGGGGCAGGGGGATCCGGACCTCCGGCTCCGGCTCGAACTCCTCGCGGAGCGAAGCCCCCCACCGGTCTACCATGGGCTCACCGTCGATCGAGGCACCCTGCACCGGGTGCGCGAGGCCGCACGGGAGTGGGAGCGACGGCTCCGCCGGAGCGCCCCGGCCGGACCGACGCTCTCGCCGGCGGCGCTGGTGGCCCTCGCCTTTCCCGATCGGGTCGGGATCCGGCGGGCAGGGCAGGGGGGTCGGTTCGTGCTGCGGAACGGGCAGGGCGCATTCACCGAAGCGCCGTCGCTGATCCGGGCCGAGTTCGTGGTCGCGGCGGAACTGGACGGGAATCCCCGCGACAGCCGCATCTGGCTCGGCGCGCCGCTCGAGCGGGCCGAGGTGCTGGCGCTGTTCGGAGCCCAGTGTAAGGAAAAGGATGTCGTGGCGTGGGACGAGCAGGCGGACGCCCTGCTCGCCGTCCGCCGCATCCGGCTCGGCGCCATCATCATGGAGGAGAAGCCGCTCCGGAACCCCGAGCCCGCGCGCCTCCAGGGGGCCGTGCTGGAACGGGTCCGGCGGCTCGGTCTCGACCGCCTCCGCTGGAGCGAGGAGTCGCTCGCCCTGCGCCAGCGGCTCGCCTTCTGCCACCGGCACCTGGGCGCCGGGTGGCCCCCCATGGACGACCACTCCCTGCTCGGCCGACTGGACCAGTGGCTCGGTCCCGCCCTGACCGACGTCCGCCGGGGCGCCGACCTGGCGCGGCTCGACCCCGGCCCGGGTCTGCTCGCCCTGCTCGACTGGGACCGGCGCCGGCGACTGGAGGAACTGGCGCCAACGCACCTCCCGGTCCCCACCGGCTCCCGCATCCGGGTGGACTACACCGACCCCGAGGCCCCGGTGCTCGCGGTGCGGCTGCAGGAGGTCTTCGGCCTGACGGAGACCCCGCGCATCGCCGGCGGGAAGGTCCCGATCACCATGCACCTGCTCTCGCCCGCCCAGCGGCCGGTGCAGGTGACCCGGGACCTGGCCGGCTTCTGGCGCAGCAGCTACTTCGACGTGAAGAAGGAAATGAAGGGCCGCTACCCGAAGCACCACTGGCCTGACGATCCGCTGGTGGCGGAGCCGACTCGCCGGACCAGGCGGCGGTAAGGGCGGTAGAGACGGCAAGGGGAGAAACCCTCTCCCGCCTTTACCGCCCTTACCGCCCTTCCCGCCTACTGCTCCACCACGATCAGGTACCGGCTCGGCGCCCAGAACCCTTCGGCGTCACCGATCGCGATTCGCTCGGTGACCGTCCCCTGCCGCCCCACCGCGGACGTCAGGTGGGCCAGGTTCTGCCGGGAGACGATCCGGTACTGCCGGTCCGGCCGGGGAAGCGGGATCTCGTGAATCGCCGCGCGGTCAATGCTGGTGAACTCCTGGAGCGGAAGCTCCCGCGCCGGCGACACGTCCCGCCGGCCCACCAGGGGAATAGCCCGCCGGCCGTCCTCGACCAGGACGCCCTTCCGTACCAGCTCGTCCCGGCTTCCCACCACGAAGTAGGCGGTGTTCCAGTCGCTGGTCAGGCGCTGCACGCTGTCGGAGAGCACGAGGGTCGTCTCCGTCAGCAGCTCCACCTGGCTGGTGAGCGCCGTCACCCGTTCCCGCTGCCGGCCGACGATCTCCACCAAGTCGGCGATGGTCCCCTTCGCCTCGGTGAGGCCAGTGGCGAGGCTGTCCGCCACCCGGGTGAGCCGGCGGGCCCGGCGTTCGCTCTGCGCCAGCCGGGTCTCGGCGGTCTGGAGCCGGGTGGTGATCGCGCGCACCCGCTCCAGGACGATCGTGCGCTGGTCCTTCGTCACTTCCAGCGCCGGGGATTCCGCCTGCCCCGGCCGGGGCTTGGGGGCTACCCGCTGGAGTTCGGTCTCGAGGTCGCCGAGCAGGCGGGCGTTATCCGCCACCTCGGCGAGCAGGCTGTCCCGCTCGGCGGCGAGTGCCAGCTGCTGGAGCTGGCGGTCGAGGCCGGGGGACCGGGGGGTGGGGCGTTCCGAGTGGCAGGCGGCGGCAACCAGCACCGCGGTCAGGAGCCACGCGCCGCCCGTGGTGGGGCCGTAATTGGCACGCATGGGAGGTACTCGCTTTCAGGATGAATCAGGTCCAACTCCCCGAGTCGGGTGATGGGCTTCCCGGCGCCTCGGCCAACGGCTCGGGTGCCGTCGGCGGAAGCGTCGCGTGACGGCGGGGGGGAAGGGGGACCAGTGGACCAGGGGAGGCGGGGAGGCACGGGCGGCGTTCCACGAAGGGGACGCCGCTACAATAGGGCGGCAAGATGGAGTAGGCTAACTAACAAGATGACAGATCGGCGTCGGCCGAATGACAAGAATTCGTGAAGTGCACGTGAGCGGCGTCACACGCCGTGCCCACGGTGGCTTTCGAATAGGGCCTTCATCTTTGCCGGTGTTGTCCATGACTGACGCCGACCTCACCGGAGCACGACATGCCCGCCCCTCGCCGCACCCTCGTCCTGGCCCTCCTGGCGTTCCTCCTTCCGGCCGGCCTCGGCGCCCAGACCCCGGATGAGGTTCGGGCCGCCGCCGCCGGCAAGACCCAGGGCCGGACCTTCACCAGGCCGCCGGTGGGCACGGTCTGGCGGATCGACCCCACGCACTCCGAGGTCGGCTTCCGCATCCGCCACCTGCTGGGGCGGGTCCGGGGGCAGTTCACCGAGTGGTCGGGGTCGGTGGTCACCCGGGGCGAGCGGTGGGAGAAGGGGACCGTGAACATCGTCATCCGCACCCGGAGCATCGACACCAACAACGACGGCCGCGATGCCGACCTCCGCTCCCCCCGGTTCTTCGCCGCCGACAGCTTCCCGGAGATCACCTTCGAGAGCACCGGGATCGTGGCGGAGGACCAGCAGTTCGAGATGAGCGGCCTGCTCACGATCCGGGGCACCACCCGGCCCGTGGTCTTCAAGGGGACCTACCTGGGAATCGGGGGAGACCAGAACGGGAAGGAACGGATCGCCTTCGATGGGACCGCGATGATCAACCGCCGGGACTTCGGTATCTCCTGGAACCAGGCGCTGGACCGCGGCAACCTGCTCGGAGACGAGGTCGAGCTGGAGATCTCGCTGGAGGCCGTGCGGAGCTAGGCCGGGAGCGGCCGGAGCCGGTTCAGCCCAGCAAGGCCGCCACGACCGAGTCGAGCTGATCCATGGAGGGGGCAGTGCCCTGGGCGATGCGGGCGCTGCCCCCGCCGCGTCCCCCCACCCCGGCCAGCAGCTGCTTGAGGCGCTGGCCGGCATCCACCCCGCTGTCGGCCGAGGTGGCGACGACAATGGTGGGGGGCGTAGTGGCGGTGCCCACGAACAGCACGTTCCCGAGGCTGGTCATTGCCTGGGCGATCCCGCGCAGCGCCTCCACCCCGCCCGGCGGATCCCGGTGCACGATGGTCCGGCGGCCCGCGGCGTCCGGCGCCGCCTGGTGATAGAGCTCACCGGCGCGGTAGCCGTGCAGCGCCTCCTCCAGCCTGCGCCGCTCGCTCACCACACCCGCCAGTTCCACCCGCTGCTTCTCGAACAGCGGTCCGACCTCATCAATCCCGGCGGATGCCGACGCCGCCATTCCCGCCAGCAGTTCCAGGTCCCGCCGCGCCCGATCAATGGCGCGCAGGCCGCAGCGGAACTCGAGCCGGACCTGTTTCTTTGCCCGCTCCGCCCCCCTGATAAAAATGGGACCGATCTCTCCGGTGGCCCGGACGTGGGTGCCGCCGCAGGCGCTGCGGTCCAGGTCGGCGATCGTCACGACGCGAAGCAGCCCCGACCGGTCCGAGGCTTTGCGGAGGCCGGCGGCTGTGACCGCGTCTTCGAAGGTCACGGATACCGGCCGGTTCTCCATGACCACCGCACTCGCCCGGCGCTCCGCCTCGCGAAGCTGGTCCGGGGTGAGTTGGGGGGCGTCGAGATCCAGGGTGGCGTACTCCGCGCCGAAATGGACGCTGACCGTCTGATGTCCATACAGCTCGGCCAGCACCGCGGAGAGCAGGTGCTGGCCGGTGTGCTGCCGCATGTGATCGAGGCGGCGGGGCCAGTCTACGATCCCCTCGACCTCCTCCTCCAGCAGCGGGGCGTCCAGCAGGTGGGTGATGGTCTCGCCGTCATCCACCACGTCGGTGACCGTCAGGCCGCCGAGGCGGCCGGTATCGAAGGGCTGGCCGCCCGAGGTGGGGTAGAAGGCGGTGCGGTCCAGCACCACCCGGCGCCCATCGTCGGAACGGTGGCGGACGGTGGCGCGGAAGCGGGTGAGGTAGCTGTCGCGGTAATAGAGGCGTTCGGTGCTCACGCCGGAACGGTAATGGGCGTCCGCGGTGGGCTGTAGTCCGCCGCCCCGGTTCCTGGCGTGAGGGCCTCGGCCAGGCGTCCGGCGGAGGCGAACCGGTCGGCAGGCAGGGCGGCCGTGGCCGCGGCGACGGCCTCATCCATCCACTCGGGGATGCCCGGCACCAGGCGCGCGGGATGATGACCGTCCGCGGCGGGGGGCAGCGGCATACCTGCATCCCTCCGGTCCGGGAGCCGGCCGGTCAAGGCGAAGAACAGGCACATCCCCAGGCTGAAGACGTCGGCCCGGGTATCCGCCGCCTGCCCGGAGACGACTTCCGGCGCGAGGAAGTCGCGCCCCGCCTCGGGTCCGGCGCCCACACCGGCGGAGCCAAAATCACCCAGGCAGGCCCGGGTCTCTGGGCCAAGCAGGATGTTCCCCGGCGAGACATGACGGTGCAGGATCCCGCGCCGGTGTGCCGCCCGCAGCGCGAGTGCGATGCCCCGGCCCACCGCCGCCGTTTCATCCACGGTCAGGGGGCCGTGCTCCGCCACCTGGCGCCCCAGATCCGGGCCGGGGACGTAGTCCATGACGACAAAGCTCCGTTCTCCCTCTTCGAAACATCCGTGCACCCGGACGATGTGATCATGGGCGATGTCCCAGGCCGCCAGTACCTCCCGCCGCTGCCGGGCCTGCTCGGGCGCGGTCAGCGCGGACACCCGGACCGCCACCGGCGCATCGAGGCTGCGGTCGTGGGCGAGGTACACCACCGACGCCCGGCCACGCCCCAGCTCCCGCTGCAGGCGGTACCGCCCGGAGAGGAGCATCCCCGGCGGCAGCAGGACGGCCGGACTGTGGAGGTACTGCGACACCATGCAAATCCCCTTCGCTTCTGCGGGATGCACCGGCGAGCGCGCCGACATCCCGGACTCCGGGAAGCAGTGGCAACGCGCGGGCCACGCGACGGCGGGCCCGGCCGTGGCGCCGGCCCGGTGACCGCGGTCACCGGGTGCCGCGTGGGCGAGCCCCTTCTCGCCGCCGGCTGTCGAGGGAACTGACAGCGTCCAATAACTCGCAGTTGTGGCGCGGCCGAGCCCGCCCGAATATCCATCCATCGCGGGACGTCGAAGGCCCCCAACCGAAATCGAGAGGCTGCACATGCGACAGATCCCTGGTCGCCTGGCCATTGCGTTTGGCCTGCTGCTCCTGGGCTGCACCGCGGAGTCCACCGCCCCGGGCGGCAGTGGCGGGCCGCCGGGAGGCGGCCTCAAGGCCTGGTCGGATCCGGCAACCTGGCCAGCCGGTCGGGTGCCGGCGGCGGGGGACTCGGTCGTGATTCCCGCCGGGCTCGCGGTCCGGCTGGATACCAGCCCTCCCGCCCTGCACAGCCTCACCATCAAGGGCGATCTGGTCTTCGGAGACACCGATCTGGACCTCACCACCGGGTGGATCCTGGTGGAGGGCAGCCTGAGCGCCGGGACCGAGGCCAATCCATGGCCCCACCGTGCCCTCATCACGCTCACCGGCACCCCTGGCGATCCCGACGTGGCCGGCCTGGGCAACAAGCTGATCGGCGTCTCGGGCCGGATCGACCTGCACGGGCAGGGCCGGAGCGGGTGGACCCGGCTCGACGGCACGGCCCCGCAGGGAGCCACCAGCATCACCCTGGTCCGGAACCCCGGCTGGCGGGTAGGCGACCGAATCGTCATTGCCTCGAGCGAGTACAGCCAGGACCGGGCGGAGGAGGCGCTGGTGACCGCCGTGAATGGCCGAACGCTGACGCTCGAGTCGGGACTGCGGCGGGAGCACTTCGGCGAAGTGGTCTCCGTCAACGGGGTGCAGGTGGACGAGCGCGCGGAGGTCGGGCTGCTCAGCCGCAACATCACGATCCGGGGCGACACCGGCTCCACGTCGGGCTACGGCGGCCATGTCATCGTCCTGGCCGGCGCCACCGCCAGGATCGAGGGGGTGGAGCTGTTTCAGATGGGCCAGCGGGGCAAGCTGGCCCGCTACCCGATGCACTGGCACATGGCGGGCGATGTGTCCGGCCAGTACTTCCGCAACAACACCGTCTGGCGAACCTTCAGCCGGTGCGTCACGGTGCATGGCAGCGACAACGCCACCGTGCAGGACAACCTCTGCTACGACCATACCGGCCACGGCTACTTCCTCGAGGACGGCGCCGAGACCGGCAACCTCATCGAGGGGAACCTGGGTCTGACCAGCCGGATCCCCGCCCCCGCGGACCGGCTGCTCGCCTCCGACGACCGGCCGGCGACCTTCTGGATCACCAACCCCGACAACACGGTGCGGGCCAACGTCGCGGCCGGCTCGAAGGGATTCGGCTTCTGGTGCGCCTTCCCCGATGCGCCAACCGGGCTCTCGGTGGGCGCCCCGGACCGCCCCCGGCGGACCCCGCTCCGGGAGTTTTCCGGCAATGTGGCCCACTCGAACCACTTTGGCGGGCTGCACGTGGATGACGGGCCCCTCATGGACGGCAGCACCACGGTGACCAACTACGACCCGGTGGCCGACCCCGCCGACCCGAACTCAGCCCCGGTCCTGGCCGACTTCACCGGCTTCCGGGCCTACAAGCACTACGGGCGCGCCGTCTGGCTCCGGGGGACCTACCTCAGGCTTTCCAACGCCGTCCTGGCCGACAATGCGATCGGGGCGACCTTCGCCGCGTACGAGACGTCGGTGGTCAACAGCACCTTTATCGGGCAATCGGGCAGCATCGCCGCGCTCCCTTCCGGCACCGCGCTCCGCGGCTTCGAGTTCTACGACGGCCGGGTCTGGGCGGACAACGTCACCTTCGTCAACTACACCGCGGCCACGACGGTGCCGGCCAGCGCCCTGGGGTACAACCGGACCAACGCCTTCCCGATTGACCCGCGGAACTACGCCGGCGGCATGACCTTCGTGAATGCGACGCCGGTGTACCTCGAGAACCCGCACGGCGACAAGGACGGTGACAAGTCCGCGGTCTTCCTGGACCAGGACGGCGCCGTCACCGGCACCCCGGGACGGTGGGTCACCGCCAACACCCCGATCCTGCTCTCCCCGGGATGCGCCTACCAGGCGGCGTGGAACGCGCATGTCTGCGATACCCGCTTCGCCAAGCTGTCGGTCAACAGCGCCGCCGGCGAGGCGATCGCGCCCCTCACGATGCAGCGGGACGATGCCGTGGCCCTGGACCTGGCGGGCACCGGCAACCGGACGGCCCACGCCGCCCTCTCGGTGCTGCCCGGCCGGGCCTACGGCGTGACCTGGAGTGGCGCCGCGCCGGCGGAGCCCCGGTTCTACCTCAACAGTGCCGCGCCGGGGGACCAGGTGACCCTCACGCTGCCCTACGCCGCGCCGCCGAGCCAGGTGGTGCGCGACTGCTGGGCGGGGAACCCGATGACTGCCGCCGCCTCGCTCACCGAGTTCACCGCCTCCGCCGGCGACCGCTTCTTCTTCGACGCCACCACCGGGCGGCTCCACCTCAAGCTGGTCGTCATGGCCGATCGCGACTGGGCCACGCTGTTCGTGAAGCCCTGAGCGACGGCCCGCCGCGAACGACGAGGGGCACCGGTCCGGGTGCCCCTCGTCGTTTCCCCCCCCAGGCCGGGCCTAGCCGGTCACGCCGAAGGCCGGCCGCAACAGGTCGCCGTCTTCTCCTCCCGCCGGCGGCGGCAGGTCCAGCACCTCCTGCACCGCGGCGAGCAGCTCGGTGGGCAGGAACGGCTTGGAGACGAACGCCGCACGGCCGGAG
Organism: Gemmatimonadota bacterium; assembly: GCA_033763675.1. Taxonomy (GTDB): domain Bacteria; phylum Gemmatimonadota; class Gemmatimonadetes; order Gemmatimonadales; family GWC2-71-9; genus JADJOM01. The sequence goes on along the minus strand of JANRJZ010000136.1, from coordinate 7,881 downwards.
GTCTCCCGCGCCAGCCGGGCGTTCTCCGGCTCCCCGGATACGAACAGCACCGGCAGCTCCGGCCACAGTTCCCGGACCCGGGCGGCGAGCGCATCCCCCTGGATCCCCGGCATGCGGACATCGGTGACCAGCAGGTCCACCGGCACATGGGTCCGCTGCAGCACCCGCAGCGCGTCCTCCCCGTCTTCCGCCACGATGACAGTGTAGCCGGACCGCTCCAGCAGCCGCCGCATCGCGGCGCGCGTGGTGACGTCGTCGTCCACGACGAGCACCTGCACCGGGAAGAAGGTGCAGCGGAAGGCCGCGATGAGTTCGTCGAGCGATGCGTCCATGGGCGGTGCGCGTGTGGGGGTGGGCCGTGAGGAGGGCCCAACTTGGTGTGCGTCCACGAGCCCGTCAAGCCGCGCGGAGCGCGGCTTGACGGGCCATCGGTGTGGACTCTGTTGAGGGCTGTGGAAAGCTGTGGATAAGGCGCTACTGTGCGGCGGGAAATCCCTCGCCGAGGGCGCGCAGGATGACGTTCAGCGTGAAGGGTCGGGCGTTCTCCGGCGTGGCCTGCCACACGCCCATGCGCTGCTCCACCCAGGTCCGGATGCTCAGGTAGCGTGGGATCGAGCCCGAGTTGTCAAACACGATGCGGCCGCCCTTGATCTGGTACTTGCCGTCGAGCGCCGCGAGCAACTCGAGGCCCTCCGTCACCTGGCTGATCATCAGGTCGGCGAGCTGGGCCGTTTCCGCTGTCTCCGAGAGGCTCTGCCGCGAGCCCCACGCCCGCATCTCATCCGCCGGCCACCGCTGGCTGCGCTGGCTGCTGAGCAGGCTGTCCTCGTAGGCCCGGGACAGCCGCGCGATCCGGGAGCGGTATTGCCGGATGGCGTCTCCGCCAGCGGTCCACACGGCCCGTGCCCGCGCCGCCCCGTCGGCAGTGCCGATCCGGTCCGGCGCCAGCAGGGCCCGGAACCCGCCCAGCTTGGCCACCAGTTCCTGCTGTGCCTGCTGCTCCGCCTGGGTCAGGCGGCGCGCCAGTTCGCTGGGAGGAACCGCGGCCGCCCCACCGCCGGCAGCCGGAATGTCGGTTCCCACCGAGAGGCCCGCCGCATTCACGTCCAGGCTGGGGCGGAAGGTGGGACGGGCGGCGATGATCTCCTCGTCCGGCTCCGCCGAGTCTACCTTGGGCGGAACGACGGGGTCCGAGGCCCGATTGAGCCCCGCAGGTGCACCGAACGCCGCGGAGCGGGTGCCACCCGGGGCCAGGGGAGCCGCGTCGGAGGCGGAGACTGCCGCCCTGGGTGCCGGGGTGGTGGCGTCGTTCGCCGGGGCGCCTGCACTGGGCGCCGCCAATCCGGCCGTGGCAGTGGCGCTGGCCCACGGCTTCCACGCTGCGATCGCGACGCCCAACAGCACGATGAAGGCGCCCGTACCCACCAGCAGTCCCTTGCGGAGGCTGCCCGCACCCCGGGGCACCGGGTGCGCCGCGGTGGCTAGGTGCGGTTCCGTCAGGATCGCGGGCTCCGGAATGTCGAGATCCATCGCCGGGGCGGGGCTCGGCGCCTCCACCTTCGGGGCTTCGATCCTGGCCACCTCGACCTTGGGTGCCTCGACCTTCGGCGGCTCGATCTTCGGGGCCTCGACCGTCGCGGCCACGGCCTTTGGCGCCTCGACGTTCAGCGCCTCGATGTTTGGGGCCACGGCCTTTGGCGGTTCGATCTTCGGGGCCTCGACCTTGGGCGCGGGGACAGCCACCACTTCTGGCTTCGGGAGCGGAGCCTTGGGTGGCGCAGCCACCGGGGCACTGGCGGCCGCCGGCCGGGAGGTTGCGGGCTTCGGTGAATCAAAGAGCAGGTCGAGGTCCTCGGGGACGGTGCGATGGCCCGACGAGCTCCGGACTGGCGATTCGATCCCGTCATCCATGACGAGGAACTGGAGCTCCGTGCCGTGCGGCGCCACGGGGGCCGGCTTGGCGGCGGGCTTGGGGGCTGTGGCCACGGGGGGCTTCGGCGCCTCCATGACCTTGGCGTGATTCCGGGTGCCGGACTGGGCGTCGCCGGTATCAATGAAGGCGAGCTCCTTGCTCTTGCGCGGCGGGCCGGCCGGGGCCGGCGCCTGAGCGACCGCCTTCGGGGCGGCGCCATCTGCCATCAACTGCGGACGCATGACGGTCTGCTGGGCGGCGGGGCGGGCAGCCTCCACCCGCTCGGGCGCGCGCGGGCCCGGCTCGGCCGGACGGGGGGCCGGGGGCGGGCTCGAGACACCACGCACCGGAGTCAGCGCCGGGGGAGGGACCGTCGCCACGTCGCCCTGACCCAGCCAGCCGATCACGCTGCGGTAGTGGGGATGGCTCTTCACATCCAGCCAGCGATTGGCGCGAGTATGAAAGATCTCGTCCTCGGGCGCGACCTGTCCGTTGCGGACCGCCGCGTGGAATTCCTCGAGAGAGTTGTAGACCGCTTCCGTCCCTGTAGCCGACCGGATCCGATACATGGCATCCGCCTCCGCACCGTAGGCTGGCCGCAATTGTTCCAGAGCGCTGTACATTAGAGCAACACTCGGGCCTATTGCGCAACTCGTTGTTAATGAAGTTCTTAGCTAATTTCTGGTGGGTGATACCGGCATGGTCTAATGCAGCATTCTGCGGGCGTTGCCGGGCTCTCCACTCCGCCCGGTCATCGACCCCAGGCACCATGGAAGTAGCTTCAGTCCATGTCAGAACTCCTCCTCAATCCGCATCGGGTCCCGGGCTACCGATCAGCCATCCCACCCATCGGGCCACGTTCCTTCCACTTCCGGCTCCCAGGTTACGCCGCGACCCCCCTCCGGTCGCTTGCGCCGCTCGCCGCCCGGCTCGGCATCGCGGACCTCCGGGTGAAGGACGAGTCCTCCCGGCTCGGGCTGCCCGCCTACAAGGTGCTGGGCGCCTCCTGGGCCACGTACCGCGCCATCTCGATTCGGCTGGGCAGGCCCCCTGAGCCCTGGGCCGACCTGGCTCAGCTCCGCCAGCACCTCAGCGGCCTGACCCCGCTGCGCCTGGTCACCGCCACCGATGGCAACCACGGCCGGGGGGTCGCGCGGGTGGCTCGATGGCTGGACTGGCCGGCGGAGGTGTACCTGCCGCGCGGATCGGCGCCGGCGCGCCTCGAGGGAATCCGCTCCGAAGGAGCGCGGGTGATCGAGGTGGACGGGACGTATGACGAGACCGTGGCGCGGGCCGCGGAAGCCGGCGAGGCGGCCGACGCGCTCCTCATTCAGGACCACGGCTGGCCCGGGTACGAGGAGATTCCCGCATGGGTCGCGGAGGGATACGAGACCATCTTTACCGAGGTGGATGAGGAACTGGCCCGGTCGGGGGTGACGGGGCCGCAGGTGGTGCTGGTGCAGATCGGGGTGGGGACCCTGGCCAGCGCCGTGATCCGGCACTATCGCCGGCCCGGGCTCGCCGCTCCGCCCACCCTGATTGGCGTGGAGCCGACGGGCGCCGCCTGCGCGCTCCGCTCGATCGCCGCCGGCCGGCCGGTGATGCTCACCGTGGGCGCGGACGCCTCCATCATGGCGGGACTCAACTGCGGCACCCCCTCGTCGGCCGCGTGGCCCGCGATGCGGGACGGCATGGATGCGTTCCTCGCCGTGGATGACGTGGTGGCCATGCGTGCAATGCGGGAACTGGCGGACGCGGGGGTGACGGCGGGGGAGTCTGGCGCGGCGGGGCTGGCCGGGCTGCTGGCACTGCTGCGCCCGGAGCACGGGGAGGCATGCGCCCGCCTGGGAATCGGCGCCGCCAGCCGGGTCCTGTTGCTCAACACCGAGGGCGCCACCGATCCGGAGGCCTGGACCCGGGTGGTCGGGCGGCCGCCCGGCTGACCAGCGGGGGGGCGCACCGTCCGTGACCGCCGCCGGTCACCAGCCTGCGAGCGCGCCTACCGGGCGGCCGCCGCGAACCGCCGGACGATCTCTCCCGCTGGCTCGATCCGATCGATCGTCGCCGCGCTCTTGCCCGCCTGCCAGTAGTCCTTTTCCCCCGTCTCATCCAGCGAAGCGCGCTTGAGCTGCCAGAGCGAGCGGAGGGCATAAATGGTGCGCATCAGGTGCTTGGTGCGCCGGTGGCGGAGCATCCAGCGTGCAACCGGACCGGCGCGGAGCCCGATGCGCTCGATGTACGGGGTCCGGATGACGGCCACGGGAACCCCGGTGATCCGCTCGCTCAGGACGATGTCGTCCTCGCCGGCGGCCAGAATGGCCCGCTTGTAGGCCTCGCTGCTCCGGCATTCGGGGGTGGCGATGAACCGGGTGCCGAGCTGGGCACCGGCATACCCGAGCCGGAGCGCGTCGACGAAGCCCCGCGCATCCCCGATGCCGCCGGCACAGACCACCGGCACGCCCAGTCCGCCCAGCTCTTCGATGAGCACCTCCGCGCTCTTCGGGCCGGCGTGTCCGCCTGCGCGGCGGTTCACCGCGATCAGTCCCTGGACCCCCCCGGCCAGCCCCTTCTCGGCCCACTTCCGCTCGGTCACGTCATGGTAGACCACGCCGCCCACCGCGCTGACGCGGTCCACCACCCAGCGCGGGTTGCCGAGGGAGGTGACGAAGAACCGCACCCCCTCCTCCAGGGCGATGTCGATCCAGCGGGTCATCCGGTCATGGTAGGTCCGGGAGGACTGCTCGATCAGCGCGTTCATGCCGATCGGTTTGGGGGTGAGGCGGCGGATGAGCCGCAGCCCCTCGCGGAAATCGTGTCCATGCACGTAGGTGAGCGAGATCGGCTGGACGATGCCGATGCCGCCGGCGTCCGACACCGCGGCGACCAGCTCCGGGTTGCTGCAGGGGTACATCGCGCCGCAGATGAGCGGCACCTCGATCTTCGCGTGGCGCGCGAGGGGGGTGTCCAGCAGGCCCGGGCTCACGTGGGGGAGAGCTTCCAGCGGACGGTCGCCCGGGCGACGACCTCACTGGCGGGGTCGCGGATGTCGGCGGTCACGACGAATTCGGTATCCTCGGTCACGACCGGGACGGAGACCCGGGATTCGGCGGTCAGCCGGCCCCGGGCCTTCTTGAAGTACTCGATCGACAGCTGCGTGACGATCCCCCGGACGCCCGCGGGAAGCCCGACCAGCATCGCCAGGCCGCTGGTGACCTCGGCCAGGTTCACCAGCGCGACGGCGTGCACCGAGCGGAGGTGATTGCGCACCGACCGGCGGTCCCGGAGCTCCACCCGGGCGAAGCCGGGCTCGAGCACCCGCACGTGCGCGCCCATCGAACCGGTGTAGGGCACCATGAGTCCCAGCAGGCGGCTGAAGAGCCAGGTGCCGCCGGGGAGCGGGGCGAGCCGGGCCCACAGGCGGGCGATCCGGGCGCCGGGAGCATCGAGGGTGGCTGGCATCCCGGAATATCGATGGAGTGAAACTCCGCGTCCACGGCCACCCGTACGGCAGGCACTTCCTGAGGAGTCCCTCATGTCCCTGCCGATCCTCTCCCTCCTGGGCGCGCTCAGCCTCGCCCCCGAGCCGCTGCTCCTGGTCCTCAACAAGGCCGAGCACACCATGGTCCTGGTGGATCCCGTGACCTTGGCGATCGTCGGCCGGGTCGCCACCGGGCACGGGCCCCACGAGGTCGCGGTCTCCGCGGATGGACGCACCGCCTACGTGACCAACTACGGCGCCCAGGTCCCGGGCGCCTCCATCTCCGTCGTGGATCTCAGTTCGCTGGCCGTGCGGGAGGTGGCGCTGGACTCCCTCCGCCGCCCGCATGGCATCGTGGTGAGCGGAGGGCGGGTCTATTTCACCGCGGAAGTGAACCAGTTCGTGGGCCGGCTGGACCCGGCGGCGACCGGCGTGGACTGGGGTGCCCGGACCGCGCAGGTCGCCACCCACATGGTCGTGGCCACGCCTGACGGCCGGACCCTCTACACCGCCAACATCGGGTCGCACACGATCTCCCGCATCGACCTGGCGAGTGGCGCGGTCTCGACGATCGCGGTGGGCCCCCAGCCGGAGGGCATCGCGGTCGCGCCGGACGGCCGCGAAGTCTGGGTGGGTCACAACGGGGATGGCGGCGTGTCGGTAGTGGACGCGGCGAGCGGGATGGTCTCCGCCACGCTCAAGGCCGGCCTCATGCCCATCCGGCTGGTGTTCACCCCGGATGGTCGCCGGGTCCTCGCCTCCGACGCCCGGGGCGGGGAAGTCGTGGTGCTGGATCGCGCCACCCGCGCGGTCGTGGGCCGGATCCCCACCTCCGGGGTGCCGGTCGGCATCCTCACCAGTCCCGACGGCCGCCGGGCCTTCGTCTCGCTCACCCAGGCCAACCGGGTAGCGGTCATCGACCTCGAGCGGCTCGCGGTGGTGGCTGAAGTCGAAACCGGGCTCGGCCCCGACGGCCTGGCCTGGGTGGACCGGCCTTAGCTAACGGGCACGGAGGCGGGCAATCCTGGCGCTGATCCGGCCGGGGGAGGCGCCGTAGGCGAGCCAGACATCCCCGGAGGCCGGTTCCACCGCCAGGTGGCGCACCAGCGCACCGGCGCTGGGCAGGCGGTATGCCGTGAAGGCCAGGGTGCGCGGATCGAAGCGAAAGACCAGGTCCGCCCCCGCCGTTCCGATCCACAGCACCTCGCGCCGGGGGTCCACCCGCACCACGTACGGCAGGACATCCCGCACGGGAAAGGGAAACTCGGTGAACCGCCGGCTCGACGGATCAAACCGCACCAGCAGGTTGGCGCTGTAGGCCGGGATCCAGAGGGTGCCGGTGCCGTCGATGTCGAACCGGCGCGGCCCGCTCATCGGCGTGGGCAGGTCGTAGGTCTCGAACCGCCGGGTCGCGCGCTGAAACGAGAAGATCCGGTTGCCCTGCAGTTCGCCGCCCCACAAGGTGCCGTCGGGCGCCGTGCGGATCTCATAGGGGATCGGGCCGCCGGGTTGGCGCGCCAGGGTCGGATGCGGAGGCACCTGAAAGTTCTCCACCCGGCCGCTGGCCGGGTCCACCAGCCCGATCTGCTCCGGATCCCGGGTGAAGTGCCCGTTGAACCAGGCGCCGCCGTTGGGGTCCAGCGCCACGCTATGGGGGTACATCCCCATGGGCCAGGTGCTCCAGCGCCCGGAGGCCGGGGCGTAGCGGGCCATGAGGCCGGCGTTGCCTAACAACACCCACCACTGCCCCTGCGGGTCCACTTCCACCGCCCGGGGTCCGCTCCGGGGCGCCGGCAGCTCCACCCGGCTCATCTGGCCGGTCCGCGGGTCGAGCCGGTACATGACATGACTGAACATCCCGGTAATCAGGACCTGGCCGGCCGAGTCCACCGCGACGTCGTGCGGCAGATCCGTCGGCACCGGCATTTCATACTCGGTGATCTCGGCCTGGCCCAGCGGGATCGTGAGCGGCGCCGGACGCTTGCCGGCCAGGTGCTGCACCAGCCAGGCGGCAGTCGAGTCGGGGTCGCGGCCCGCCGAGATGATGGGGAATCCGGAGGTGGCCCCTGCGTAGCCGAGCATCTTGGTCACCGACGCCACCCACTCCTCCCGGGTCCGCTCCCGGCCGCCGGGGATGGTGACCAGCGTGTCGAACTGGTGGCAATTGGTGCAATCAATGATGAACTGCCGTTTGTACACCCCGTCCGGCAGCAGCGCCAGCCATGCCGAGCTGGGTGGCGTGGCCGATTGGGCGGCGAGCGGCGGGACACCGAGAATCACCGGCAGCGACACCGGGAGGAGAGCCAGTCGGCCGAGGCGCATGATGGAAGACCTGGGGGGAGGGACGGCCCCGCTACGGAGCGGGCGGGCTGCCGGTTTCCAGGCCACACGCTCCAGCCTGAAACCAGTGGCCGGCGCCTGCCGTCTTGACGAAACGACTACGGGCGTAATATTACGACTGTAGTTGATGGGCCACCCGCCCACCCATGTC